>JAWOBA010000191.1:0-32508 GCA_046498285.1 Desulfatiglandales bacterium
GGCTGGTCGGAGCGTGGGTGGTCGGAGCCCGCGGTGAGGTACCGCTGTGCCGCTGGGTTGGAACGTGACTGGCTGGAGCGCGGCTGGTTGCAGCGTCCGGTGAGGTTCCGGCGTGCCGCGGCTGGTCGGAGCGTGGGTGGTCGGAGCCTGCGGGGGGACTGCGGCGTGCGGTGGGCTCGGTCGTACGGTCAGGAGGTCGACCTCGGCGTGGCCAGCGTGGCCGGCCGCGTCGAGCGGCCGCGAGAGGGCCCGTGCCGAGCGGCCGTGAGAGGGGCCGTGCCGGGCCCCGGAGACGGGACCCGGCACGGTGGGGGAACGGAGGGGATCAGGAACGGTTCAGCAACGCCGCTGTCGCCATCCGGGTGCTGGGAGCGCCCGGACGGAACGTGCCGTCGGTGTAGCCGTCGGTCACGCCCGTCTCCGCCGCCCAGGCGATCGCGGTCGCGAACGGGTGGGTGTCCTCGACGTCCGAGAACGCCGGCTCAGGGAACGGCCCCTCGGGCGAACCGGCCAACCGGTACAGGAACGCCATGGTCGCCTGCCGTGTGGCTGGCACCAGGGGACGGAAGGTCCCGTCGTCGTAGCCCTCGGTCAGCCCTTCGGACGCCATCCACGCGATCTCGGTCGCGAACGGGTGGTCGGTGTCGACGTCGGAGAACTCCGGCTCCGGGAAGGGCCCGTCCGGCGATCCCGCCTGGCGGTACAGGAACGCGGCCATGGCCTGGCGGGATGTCGCGACCGTCGGACGGAAGGTGCCGTCGGCGTAGCCGTTCATCACCCCGGCCTCCCTCAACGCCGCGATGTCGGTGCAGAAGGGGTTGGCGCCGGCAACGTCCACGAAGCCGTTGCCCACCGTCGGATCCGCGGTGCAGACCGAGACGATCCGGTCCTCGACCTGGGGTGCGACGGGGGAGTTGTCCGCGAGGTAGTTCTCGACCAGCAGCTCGAGCGGCTCCTGCAGCAGGAACACGTCGCCGGTGCCGCTTGCGCCGAGGTTCGGGTAGCCGTCGCCGCCGTTCGCCATGAAGTCGTTCAGGGCGATGCGGTAGGTCGCGCTCGCGGACAGATCCACGGGCGTACCGTCGGGCTGCTCCGGGTGCCCCCAGTACTCGACGGTGACGATCTCACCGCGGGGGAAGGGCGACGCGGCCGGATCAGCGACCGTGTAGTCGAGTCACCCTTCCGCAAGCGATTGGGCAGCCATAGCATCCCCTATTCTTCACCAGGTACGTATCCGCAAGCTTTTCTCCTGAGACGTTATCTACACCTTCGAATACACCCGTTTGAAAGTTTCTTGTTGGATACAGGCCATTTTGATTGATAATGTTGTTTAGAACCATTGTACCGTATGTCGGTAAGCCCTGTGAAGTAACAGGGTTAGCCTTGACTTTATCCATAGCCACCTTTAAAACTTCTTTATATTTCTCTTCATGTGCGATTGGCACCTTCTTGCGACCTCTGGCTGCTATGGCCTTTAGGTTCTTTGATCCCATGACCGCGCCAACGCCCGTTCTTCCAGCAGCCCGCGCCTTTTCATTTATGATGCAGGAAAATTTTACAAGATTTTCACCAGCTGGTCCAATACAAGAAACCTTAATCTGTTTGTCTCCACCAAGATCCTTTATGATTGTATCGGTTGTCTCAGAGGTATCTTTCCCAACAAGATGAGCTGCATCTTTCAGTTCCACCTTGTCTTCGCTAACCCACAGGTAAACCGGCTTTTCAGCCTTACCTTCCACGATAATCATGTCGTAACCTGCCTTCTTTAATTCCGGTCCCCAGAAACCGCCGGAATTAGAACCTGCGATCGTGTTGTTTAAAGGGCTTTTTGTTACAACATCATATCTCGATCCTGCTGGCGAAGACGTAAGGGTTAAGGGCCCTGTTGCAAAGATTAGTTTGTTTTCCGGACCAAGCGGATCTATTTTTGGATTAACTTCATCAGAGAAAATTTTCACCGCATAACCTCTGGCACCGATAAAATCCTTTGCAAGTTGTTCGTTGAGCGGCTCTGTGCTGATCTTTCCTGTAGAAAGATCTGCCCTAAGAATTTTTCCCATGTAACCACCTAACATTTCTATCACCTCCTATAACATGTATTGATAAATAAATATAAGCTCCTTTGCAAACGGCAGGCTTACCAGTTACCCGATAAACCCTATCGCCTGCACTTCCCGAGGGGATAGATACAGGTCGGAGTAGTCTTTTAAAAGTATAAAAGTATTTTTAATTAAAGTCAACGTGAAGAATTGCCTCGTTCGTATCAACAACTTTTAGATGCTTTTTCTTACCTCAAAAAATTGTTGGAATTAAATGCAATCCTCTTTCACCTGTTCATCTTGTCTATTTCTTTTCTACCTGTTTCGTTCATTCTGCATTGAAGTTCATCGCAGGATCAAATATAGTTCTTTAACCTAATTCAGCTAGAATAGGCACAACTGCCTACAATATCAATCGGTTAAGGCCCCACCGCACTGTCCTCATTAGCAATCATAGATGTAAGAGAATATCCAAAAACAACCATATTGTGTGACAGGTTTTTCTTAGCACATCAGCCTCTATATTTTCTTATAACTTGCTCACAATAAGGGAGTTCATACAATCCAAATCAAATAGTAGCCTAAATTTTCCCTAGTCCTGCTATAGGCAATGCGCCGCTTGAGATCGCCAGTTTCAAATACAGGTTGAATCCATCTACGTCAATCCCGGTAATGCTTGGGAGATCTATATCCATTGATAAAGCTTCACGAAAAAAGGCGTGCAGAGAAGATTTCTATGTTGTGCTCCCAGAGTCACTTATGGCTGGTGAAATTTCTTAAAATTGGTTAGTTCTGTTGATCGGCTATTATGATCCATTCTCTACACGAGCATTGGCGCCCTATCCTTGATTTTATACCACTATTACCTTGACATAAAAATCTATTTGAGACGTTTCTGGCCTCTATGCGGCAGGGTAATTGAAAGAATTCACGAATGCAATTCATCACCTATTCCTGTTGTGGCAGGGATCAACTCCGAGTAAACCGGCAGCGCCAGGCTCGTCATTGCTGCCTCAAGGAGGAATTATGAAAAGGGTCTGTCGTTTCATTATGCTTGCATCATTTTTTGTCCTGCCGTATGCACATGCTGGGCAGAGGGTAGAGTCACAAATTAAAGAGATCACAATCTTCTCCGGACAAGCTCTCGTAAAAAGAGAGGCCTTTTTCCCGGTTCAAATAGGTCTCAATGAACTTCTCATTGAAATCAAGGCCTTCCGAATTGATAGAGATTCGGTAACGGCAAAGGTCTTCGGAGCTGGAGAGATCCTTAGCGTACAGTTCAAGGAGATCCCCCTCAAGGAGGAAGGCCAGCAGAAGGTAAAGGATTTGATCCGGAAGATTGAAGAGCTGAGGAGGGCCAAGGGACAGATTATCGATCAAAAAAAGTTGCTTGAAAAAAAGGAGTCATTTTTGGAATCACTGATCGATTTCTCGAAAACCCAGATCCCGCAGGACATAAAAACCAACTTTCCCAACATGCAAGATTTGGCCAAGGCCCTGGAGTTCTTAGATTCAAACCTTCAGGAAATTAGCGCAGAACACCAGACCCTTGATATTTCAATGAAGGAGTTGACAGGACAGATTGAGGTTCTGGAAAGGGAACTGAATTTACTTAGTAGTGCCGGAAATAAGGCCAGGAAGGTAATTGAGATAGTTTTTAACGCTTCGAAAGAGCAAAAGGTCCGGATTGAAGCGGATTATCTTGTAAAGAATGCCAGGTGGGAACCACTCTATAAGGTTTCCGTGCCCCTGACACTCTCAGAGCTTGATTTGACTATGTTCTCAAAGATCCTTCAGAAGACAGGAGAAGACTGGAACCAGGTAGCCCTTTCCATCTCTAATGTCCTTCCACTGAGCGGTGTGGGGCTTCCCTCTCTGTCGAGTTGGACGCTCGATATACCGCGGCCTTCGGCAGGGATGCAGACAGAGGCAGCCCATCTGGACAAGAAAGAGGTAGTCCGTGGAAGGCTACTGAAAGAAGCAGGGTTTGCCATGGCAGAGAGAAAGCAGCTGCCGCTCTCTTTTGAATACAGAATCCCTCAGCTTATAGATATTGAGTCGAGGGATAAGGAAACCATGCTACCCCTGTTCAGCAGGAAAATAAGCGGTGAATTCTATTACTATGCCGTTCCGAGGCAAAATGCCTTGACGTTTCTCGTGTGCAAGGCCACACTGGATAAGGAGTTATTAAGCGGGCCCTTGAACGTATATTTCGGCGGGCGGTATGTGGGCAAGACACGGATCACTGAAAAAAAGGCGGGAGAGGTATTTCAAGTGAGCCTTGGTGCAGATAGAGAGGTGAAGGTGAGGCGGGAGAAGGTGAGGGATAAGATTAAGGAAACCTATTTTGGGAAGATCAAGCGAGGCACCGTCGCGCGAGAGCTAGCCTATAAGATCTCAGCTGAGAATCTAAAGAGCCGGTCCATTGTGCTCAAGCTCTTGGACAGCATTCCTGTGTCCAGAACAGACCGGATAGAGATAAAGGATCTAACTATAGATCCCGAACCCATGGAGAAAAATTATCTCGATAGAGAAGGGGTCATGCTGTGGAAATCCGAGCTTGATCCAGGGGAAAAAAGGGAAATTACGATACAATTTGTGGTCACCTATCCCAATGATTTAGTACCGTGGGGATTGTAAAGAATCAACGCCCAGAGAACGTTGTTTTCTGAGACGAATAAATGAAACTGAAATAGTGTAGTTGCCTGGACCTTGCTGGATGAACCAATCTTCAGAACCCAGCAGATTTTTTTGCCGAGATTCCACCTCGTGGACAATGCTGGAGGTCTAGATAGTGAGCCTGGAGACCGCCAATATCAATCGCACAAGGCCTGATGTACCCACCCTGGAATCACTACAGAGGCACACACGTAACAGAATATTCAAAAATAGCCAGAATTGGTGATGTTTTTTTGTTCACATGGAAATTTCTATACATTCCTATACTTGCCTTACCAAAACGCCGAGTTCTTCTCAACTCTCAGATGGTTGTGAAATGACATGTACTGTCTGCTGCGGGAAAGGTATCTCGATAGTATTCTCGTCAAAGGTTTCTTTGATCTTTCGTGTGAGATCAAATTTTACAGCCCAGTAGTCTTCTTTTTTTACCCACGGACGAACCACAAAATTCACACTCGAATCGCCCAGTTCTGAAACAGCAATCTGACAAGGTGGGTCTGAAAGGATCCTGG
Source organism: Desulfatiglandales bacterium (assembly GCA_046498285.1). Classification (GTDB taxonomy): domain Bacteria; phylum Desulfobacterota; class DSM-4660; order Desulfatiglandales; family B25-G16; genus B33-G16. The sequence continues at coordinate 5,231 of JAWOBA010000191.1, forward strand.
AATCCTTGGCAATGAGATCCATCATGATATCGTAGGCCTTTTGCATATCGGAGCTATAGCCGATTCCAATAACAAGATCTATCCTCCTGGTGTCATAGGCTGATACATTCTTTATTACATCCCCAAAGAGCTTACTATTTGGCACCATGACCTTGATATTGTCTGGCGTGGCGAGCTCGGTGGTAAATAACTGGATGTTCTTGACAGCACCAGCTACACCGGCACCCACAATGAAATCACCTACTTTAAAAGGTCGGAGCACAAGGAGCAAAACACCGGAAGCGAAATTGGCTAAAGATCCCTGGAGGGCAAAGCCAATAGCAAGACCGGCTGCACCCAGGATCGCTACAAAGGATGTGGTCTCGATACCAAATTTCGCCAACATAGCGATTACAGCACCTACCAGAATCAATATGTACGTTAAACTCCCCACAAACGAAACAATTGAGGGATCTGTTTTCGATTTCTCCAGCATTTTCTTGACAATTGTACGCCCGATACCGGCGGCAATACGGCCAAGTACCAGAATAAGTATCGCCCCAATAATCTTGATTCCATATGTGGTGATAAAGATAAGCAATTGATCGGAAACATTTGACATAGCAATATCCTCCTTTTTTTATTTTACAGTACCTGACTGGAAAAAGTAATACCTCCAAAAAGCTTTTGTGGATAAACTTTATGAAGACCCAGAACTTGAATACCCCGTTTTGTAAACAGGGATGAAAAGTTCTTCTGCCAAAGGCAGGGATACATATGATATACTTTCCGCATGGAACTGAAGAGAACTATATATTTAGTTTATGATACAAAATACGATACTGTCACCTTTTTGTGTAAATTTTTTCCTATTCCATTCTTTAAAGAATGGTCGATTATTACGCACTTTTCCTATAGGGTTTGACTCCCCTGTCTGCGTGCAGCACCCAGGCAGGCATGGCCCTGGCATTGCTGGACCTTGCTTGGTTTTTGGGAACTCCTCCTTGAACACCTTTTGAGACCTTTGAAAAACCCGGCGATTTTCACCATCCTCAAAAAGACGATGGACTTTTTTGAAATGACTGGCGGCCTCCGGCTCGTAGAGCCTCCCGCTCGGAGAGAAGGGTGCTGAAAAGACCAGCCCGGGAGCCTTGGAACTGAAAAAAAGCTCATCGTCTTTAGATCAAGAGGGGTTATGCAAAGGTCTCACCTTTTCAAGACCCGGTAAACTATCCATAATACCCGGAATCATGTGGCTCCCATCTAAGCCTCTTCCTTTTAGATCCTTGAAGAATTCTCTCCAGGCAGGGGCAGACTCTTTATCCCCTGCCTGGAACCCTAACACCAGTTTTTGGTCTGTTTTTGTAACTTCAATAGCCACCAGCACGGGGACTTTCTCAACGCTGCCGTATATACGCATATCAAAGGTAGCACCATCTAAAAACAAATACTTGATCGGTTCCCCGGATAGATCACGGGTTCTCCATTTCTCCATCCCATCTATCAACGCTTTATTGGCGTTGCTGATCTCTACCCGGATCATGTGAAAAAGTTTCTCAGGTTGCTCCTGAATCTCCTTGAAAATCTCTACTACTTCAGGTACACTTATTTCTAGTTTCATGGGTGTTTCTCCTTTCTTTATAGGTTTTTGGGTAAAACCCTTTATAAGGAAAAGCACCTTTTTTTCTACCCTTTTAGAATTTACACAAGATATTTTACACTACCATGTGGTGCAATATCTCAAAAAACTATTAAGGAATAGTTATGGGTATAACTGATATAATCGGATTCTCGGCGGCGGTTATCTGTTCACTTGCCATGACACCTCAGGTCATCAAGATATACAGGACAAAGGAAACACGCAATTTATCGCTGTGCGCCTTTGCGGCTCTTGGAACCGGCCTTTTTCTCTGGTTTGTTTATGGCCTGCTGATACACTCGGCCCCGGTCATTTTCGGAAATGCCATAGGGTTAAGTCTTGTCCTGTACGTCATCATCATGAAGCTCATACATGGGTAGAACAAACAATATCATAATGCGGGACAACCTCCTGCACCCAGACATTCTTGCCAGTGAAATCATTGAAAATATAGAGCCCGGGTTGGAAAGTTTCAAAGAGATTAGGGAAACGATTAATGGGTTGATGAGGAAGGGCAATTGAACACACACCAACCACAGCCACTCGGGCTTTTACACTACGGCGCATCACGCCTGTTAAGCCGACCCGCCGGGAGAGCATCTAAGATTTTCACTGTTTTCTTGCCAATCAATGAGATCATTACAGCATCATTTGAGTAATTTCATATATTTTATCATTCCTGTCCCAACGTTTAATTAGAAAATTATCGGCATAATTATTATTAGCATATAAACAAAGACGAAAAGAGGGCGGACTACATATGAAACAATGGTATGAGGAGTTATTTGAAAACTACGGAGTGAAATACGATAACGAACCTTTTGTGAAGGGAACCATCGGAGAATGTGATTTTATTGAGAAAGAAATGGGATATGGCAAGGCGACACGCATTCTAGACATAGGATGCGGCACCGGCAGGCATTCCATTGAACTGGCCAGAAGGGGATATACAGTTGTCGGGGTTGATTTATCCGAGTCGCAACTGGAACGGGCGAAAGAAAAGGCATCCAGACAGAAGCTGCAAATCGATTTTCAAAAATATGATGCCAGAGACCTTCCGTTTTCACATGAATTTGGTTTGGTCATTATGATATGTGAAGGTGCGTTTCCGTTAATGGAGACTGACGAAATGAATTTTCAGATTCTCAAAAACGCCGCGGACGCTTTACTGCCAAAAGGGAAACTGATATTTACAACCTTGAACGCCCTGTTCCCTCTGTTTCATTCCGTCAAGGATTTTCTGGATTCAAAAGCAGGAGAAGGGAATGCGAGAACCAACAGTCTTTCATTTGATCTGATGACTTTTCGAGAGCACAGCACTTTACATGTCGAAGATGATCTTGGGAACAAAAAAGAACTGAGGTGCAACGAGAGATATCATACACCATGCGAAATAAGCTGGATGCTAAAGACTCTGGATTTCAGAACTGTCGATATTTACGGCGCAAAGCTAGGTGCTTTTAGTCGAAGCGATAGATTATCAACTGAAGATTTTGAAATGCTCCTAATAGCGGAAAAATAATGGAATTGGGGGACGAGAATTGGGGGACGAGAATTGGGGGACATCCATGACATAATAAGGTGACAAATGTAATTACCCATTGATATTCTTCCGTATGCCCTGCCACGCTAGAATAGATACTCCAGGCGCCTTGCACCATATTATGGTAAGAGGGATTGAACGCCGAAATATACTTAGAGACACTAACGACAAAGATACCTTTGTTGAACGCCTCGGAGCTATTATTAACGATACTTCCACATCGTGTTATGCCTGGTCTTTACTGTCCAATCATGCCATCTTCTCCTTAGAACCGGTGATCAAGCAATAGCAACAGTCATGCAACGACTTCTAACGGGCTACACCGTTACCTTCAATCGCCGTTATCAGCGTCATGGTCAGCTATTTCACAATAGATACAAATCAATTCTTTGCCGGGAAGATCCCTCTTGTATTGAACTGGTTAGATACATTCATACGGTAAGTATAAAAGGCTTATAAAGCCGAAAAGCGTATTGTGTTTTTGGAATGAAGTTATCGTTTCATGGACGTCCTCTGTCCCACTCCCAGAGTATTTTATCTTCTCAAATTTTCCTTTTATAAGAGGATGGGATGTCCCTTTCTCCTGAATTACCTTAAATAACAGTTATAGCGTGACCCTCAATATATCAGGCGTACTCAGGCCGGTGGAACAGATAGGACAATACTAAGAAGATATGTATATTTTTTGGCTCCGGTAGATCACAAAGATTATCATAGCCATCGCCGGTATCAATGCCAATTCCGAAAGGATACCTCGAGGGTAGTATAAGATAAAGAGCGCCACCAGGATGACCAAAAATCTTGAAGGAAGATCATGTCTTTTTTCTTCAAAAATTCTGCCGTGGATGGCGACCGCCGCAGTCAAGCATCCAATTATGAGCACGCCTATAGCAGCAATTTGCGCTAAACCAGGCTTCAACAATAAAATATCCCAATTAAAAATCGCGAATGTGAGGAAGAAAAAGGGAAGAGATATTTCAAGCGTCAGCATCATCGTTTTCATAAAGGAGGCGCCTGAAATACGTGAAGCAACCGCAGCTACGAGCGAGGTTGGCGGCGAATACTCGGAGATTACCGCTATGAAAAATAGAAAGAAATGAGCCACCCAGGGGTCGATCCCGAATCGTGTCATAGGCGGGATGACTATCACGGCTGAGATTAGGTAACAGGCCGATGGAGGTATGCCAAGCCCTAAGAAGACGCCGATAAGGAACCCCACTAAGATAAGGGCTACAACATGGAATTCTCCGATCCCTACCATAAGACTCATAAGCTTAATCATCCACCCGCTAACCACGAACAGGTTTATCATCACCCCGAGCATGGCGAGCAAGAGAATGAGCGGAGCTGTGACCTCCGAAAATGCTTCGATGGCTCGGCGAACACACCTGCCCCATTCCTTTATCTTATCTGATATCGTTCCGGTATAGAGGTACATGCGGATTATAGAGCTGGCGATAAAAAGACCGATCGCAATGTCAATTGCAGCTCTTGATGCATCATACCAAAGCACACCCATCAGATAGATCAAAACCCCGATGAAGGTGAAGAACATTACCGTATTTATCACGTCCACCCCGGAGACTCTTTCGATAACTGAAACCGGCGCTGAATTTGGGCTACTTTTGCCTCCCCGTATGAAACGCGTTGTAAAGAGGTAAACCGATACTGCTATAATAGCATAGAAAATGAGTGCCGGCGCCCATCCTCGAGCTATAACCTCGAAATAACTCACCCCCATAAAATCAGCCATGAGGAACCCTGCTATTGCCATAACCGGCGGCATGAGCAAGCCTCCCAGAGAGGCGGAAGCCTCCACAGAACCTGCGTAAAGAGGGGGAAATCCTGCTCTTTTCATCAACGGTATGGTGTACTGCCCGGTTACGGCTGCATTTGCTGCTCCTGATCCACTACAGGTAGAGATAGCCATGGAAGTAACCACTGCTGTTTGCGGTATGAGGCTTTTCCGTTTACCGAGTATCCCTACGAACGTTTTGATAATAGATTCTTGAATACCAAATCCCTGTGCAATGCCCAAAAACATGAAAAATGCCGCGATAACGCCTACCCCGATTTGCGCATAGGTTCCAAAGAGGCCCAATGAGATCTCAATGGAAGAAGATGTTATTACCCTCATCCAGGAGACCCCTGGATGGCCGAACATACCCGGGAAAACCCACCCGTAGACGGAATAGAGCATGAGAAACAGGATTAGATAAAGGAGTAGCATATGTTCCCGTCTGGTATATTCAAGCACGAGACCAAGCATCATTACTGCGACGATTTTGTCAGGAAAATTAAAGAAACCAGCCCTTAGATAAATGAGTGCTTCATACTCCACTCTCATGTATATGATAGAAAAGATGCACATAGCGATGTAAAGGCCAGCTATAGCAATATTAAGTTTAAGTCCTAGACGTGGGTAGAGCAGTTCTCCGGCGGCAAGATAATTCAAGACATACATTATGTATGCTATTGGGACAACCGTTACGGAAAGGAGCATAGTTCCTCCTAAGCCGGTTGTGAAATAGTGGAGCGAAAATACCAAGTATCCGATAGTTGCTATAAGAGAGCAGGGGGCTGCAAATTTCCGCATTGCAGCCAGTGAATGCACTTCACCTTGCACGAGATTTTCTTTCATTTTTTCATCCATTGGATTTTAATAACGTGAGAAGATTAAGGAGGCTCACCCCTTATTGAGGTCTTACAGGGTTGAGCCCCCAATTAAGGTATTTCTTAGTTTTCCCTAAAAGCCTTGTTGCGCTTTATTTCATAGCCTCTTTCGCTGCTTCGATCGTGTTGTCAGTAGCTATTTTCCATGATGAATCCCATAACCCCTTTTCCTTCAGGTATTTTGCCAATCCCGGATGTACCGGGACTTCAGGTATGCTTCTTATACCCCTGACCTGGAAACCGGCAAAGTCCTTGGCTAGAGGTCCGAAACCGGTTTCCAGCTTGGCCAGATCGGCTGCAGACTCTTCAAGTACCTTGAGTATTTTATAAAGGGCCTCTTCCGGAAAATTGAGCCCGAAACCCTGACCGAAGTAAAAGGGCACTCCGTAGAGTTCCTCCACTCCGAGGTCTCTGGTATACGCTTTCTTCATGTCGATCTTCGCCGGGGTAAAACCTGCTGCTGTTAGTTTCTTGATTTGTTCCGGGGTTGGATTCACTCCCTGAAGGGGAGTGGCGACATCAAGCATCTTAATCCAGCTTGCCAGCGATACCAAAGCAGTGGTGTACGCTGCCGTGGCATCTATGGTGCCCGCTCTGAGAGCATCGGCAACCTTTGACGCATCAACCTCGACGTGAGTAACATCCAGACCGCAGATGTTCTCCATAGCCCGGAAGATATTGATATGGTTCATATATCCGGCCTTCGTCATGTAGATTTTTTTGCCGTTTAGATCATTCCAGGTACGGTATTTGTCTTTGTTCTCAGGCAAGGTCAATATATGTGTTTCCATGGTGTAGAGCCAAAGACCCTGGACTGGCATCTGCTTTACATTGGGTTCAAAATCCTTATATGCCTTTTTAAAAGAATACAAGTCTCTAAATCCCGGCTCGGCAACATATACGGCTTCCAGATCACCCACTAAAAAGCTCTTGATGTTAGCACTAGTTGAAACGTATGGGTAAATGGTGGTGTCGTAATCCGGCATACCCCTTCGCAAGAAATCTGCGATGAAAGCGGAAGCTTTATAATAATAGCTTACTGGATCAGCCGTCCCCCATCGTAAAGTCTCTTTTTTAGCTAGCACGCTGCCAGGTAAAGTAAATGCCGATAATAATACCAGAGCCAATCCTAAAACTAATCCCATCTTAACTTTTTTCATTTTTTCCTCCTTTTATTTCATTCTTGATTTAATATCTTAACATCCCAAACGATCTTCTCTCATAAGCACCACCTCCTTTGAGGTTTCATTATGCTGTTTATTTTGTTCCGATAGGAGCGGTAACAGAACATTAATAAAAAGAGCCACACGAGTATGGATAGATACTTTCCTTTAAGTATGAGCTCTTCTCTGCCCTTTGGTAATGCTGTTATCACATCAAATAGAAGTCGTAAATCTAATAATACTTGAATACCAAAATCCTATTTTCCTTTTTTTCGTTTGTCAATAATAAAGTGTAAAATCTTAGCTCTTTGAAAAAGTATGCCGCTCAGTTTAGATCCCATTCTGGTGATGCTGCCTTGTCAATGATTGTTTTGGTGAGTGAAAGCACGGTCTCTATCGGGTTTTCCCTTGTATGAGTCCTCTGTCACTTATTTTGAACCAACACACTACGGAAAGGATCATGAAGATATTGTTAACGCTAAAGAGGTTCGCTTCGTATTAAACCTTCAATGATTCAGAAAACTGGGCTTGCTTTTCCTGAATGACTTCACCCAGTCGAATACTAAACCATCATTGTTCAGTCGATGATCGAGGAGCACTTTATCGGGCCGGTACGAGCAGCTCTGTTGGGAGAAGATGCTCGTTAAGACCACTTCCTGCCAGATTTTACCTTCACTAAAATCGCTACTCTCACGTTCTCTATAGTAATGCAATTATTTCCTCTATGCCGCTCAACCTTTCAAAGTTTTTAATTAGTTCTATTACTAATTCCATATTTTTCTTAGGAATTGCCAGTCTTGCAGTATTTCTAAACTTCTCTTCAATTTCATCAGAACTCATAGGATTTGCCGGATCGCCTTTCGGCGCTTCCAGAGATCCTCTGTATATAGTTCCGTCCTTCATCCTAACGGCAACTCGAGCACCAAAATTGAGTTCACGGACTAGGGCAGCCCGTACCTTTTTTCTCAACTGAATCAATCGGGGGTCATTGACCTTTTCATCGGTGAATTTATCCAAGGTTACATTTCCCTCAGCGAGAGAAAGGGCTGCTAAGAATCTTAGGCTGAATTTACCTTCTACACCGATTTTAGGGTCAGTGATCCCGGCAGAAGTAAAAGCTACTGGTCCGGTTTCTATTTTTATTTCCTCGACATCTTCAATCTTTGGCTGATGCTGAGCCCTGATCTCCTCCAGGAGATCTATAGTAGAGTGAGTTCAGGCACAGGTCGGATAAGGCTTAAAGCTAAGATCGGAAATATAGTACTTCGACCCAAGTCCTTTCAACACGGCATCAGCATCCGGATCATCCGTAAAAACTTCGAAAAAACCTAATTTCCCTTCAAGAATATCCTTTGAACTGGTGAATCCTTTTTCGGCAAGTGTGGCAGATATTACCCCGTCCATTGAAGCTTTTCCTGCATTGAAAGGCTTACTCATTGTTCCGAACACTTGCCTTATCCCACTTGCCTGGGTTCCGCAGATGCCAAAGGCATGTATAATTGTGTCCGTATCCAGTTTTAAAAGTTTGGCTACCCCCGCGGTAGCGCCGAATCTTCCCGCTGTCGAAGTTGAGTGCCAGCCTCGTTCATAATGGGTACTTGTTAACCCTAAACCAAGCCGAATACTAATATCGATGGCCAAAACAAATGCAGTAAGGATATCTGCTCCGCATAACCTTTTGTTTTCCGCGATAGATAAAACAGCAGGTAAGCAGGCAGCAGCTCCGTGAATTACCGTTTTACTGTGATAATCATCAAAATCAAGGGCATGGGAAATGACACCATTTACCAATGCAGCATGCTCGAGATCTGTCTTTATATCGGTCCCTATAACGGTTGCCTGCCTTTTTCCTCCGAATTCCTTTACATATTCAATAATCACCCTGGACGCATCGTCATTTATTCCGCCCAGGATACTTCCAAGCCAGTCAAGAATGCTATACTTACTTTTTTCTATAACATCTTGTGGAATGTCATGAAAATTCGTATTATGAACAAATTCCGCCAATTTTTTTGTTAATTCCATATCATTTTCGCTGGTTTTTCAAGAATTTGCATTCACATTTAATTGGCCTGCAAGACCAGCCCTCTACTCCTTTCAGCTTTTTTGTAGATTTTTTGCAGCCGCGCTCAGCTAGCAAATTGTCAAATGAACTACCCCGCCGATGAAAGATAATTCATTCCTGAATTCAGGGTGTTTAAAAGCATAGTTGTCACCAATGGTTACATGGCAATCAGTCGCATAAATAATGACCTTTTTTGGTCAATACAAAAGGATTTATCTCTGAACTTGTTTCGTCATTCCCTTCAAACAAATTACACAGGGCACATATAGTATTGTTTATTCTTTCGGATATCCCTGACTTGAAATTCATATCCTTCAAAACCCTATCCACATTGGCCGGTATTAACCTAGCAATAGTGTCTATGATGTGCTGAGTCATTTTCTCAGGATTTCTTGTAGGCGCCTCTACAATACTTGAGACCTTTGCATAACCCCTCTTGATCTAAAGACGATGGGCTTTTTTCAGTTCCCTCCGGGAAGTAGGCCCTCCGGGCCGGAGGCCGAGGCTCTCGGGTTGGTCTTTTCAGCACCCTTCTCTCCGAGCGGGAGGCTCTACGAGCCGGAGGCCACCAGTCACTTCAAAAAAGTCCACCGTCTTTTTGGGGATGGTGAAAATCGCCGGGTTTTTCAAAGGTCTCAATACTGATGTCACCTTCAGTACAAACACTATCAGATTCGATAAGCAGTGTAATTCTACTTCTATAAGGCACCAATATTTCTCAATATCTGAGAAACTACCTTTTTTCCTTCTTCATTTAATTGCTCCTGAGGGGGCAGGGGAGGGCCCACAGGGAATCCCTGCATCTCAAGGCCAGCCTTTACACATGCTGCAAGGGAGTAGCGCTGGAAAGCCACGTTTAGGGGCCACAATTTCTTTTGGAGCTCCAACGCCTCCTCCCACCTTTTCCTGCATGCCAGCTCATAGAGGGCAATACTCTGCTCGGGGATCAAGCATGCCGGGCCAGCCATCCATCCGACCCCGCCGAGCATGAGCACGAATACAGGCACATGAGCTGTAGCGCTGAAGATCTTAAAACGATCTCCCAGGCTAATGACGATAGACATGAGCTTCCCGATATTCCCGGATGCGTCTTTGAGATAACGGATGTTCGCCTCTTCTGCCAGCTGTTGCAAGGTTTCAACGGTAAAGTCCCACATGGCGAATTTTGGGTTGGTATAGAGCGCCACGGGGCAGGAAACCGCTCGTGCTACAGCCCGAAAATGCTCTACTACCTGTTGTGCACGGAGAGGAAAATAGGTAGGCAAGACAACGAGAATGCCGTCTGCACCAATGCTCTCTGTTTGTGAAGCTTGCTCTAGTGCACCAACTGTTGTTATTTCATTAACACCGGCAATAACCGGAACACGGCCTGCAGCGGTTTCAACCACTACCTCGATTACCTTCTTTTTTACTTCCCAGGGTAGGTAAGCACCCTCTCCTGTGCTTCCTAACGGTGTTAGCCCATGTACTCCTTTTGAGATGAGATGGTTTACCAAATCACGCAACACATCTTCCTTCAGTTTACCTGATTCATCAAGGGGTGTCACAAGATAGGGAAATATTCCGGAGAATTCTTTTTCTGACATAATACATATTCCTTAACAAAACTTTGCTTGCTTACCCAAGGCAATGAAATGTGCTACATCAATTTCTTTTGGGCATACAAAGGAGCAGGCTTCAGATGTATGACAGCGTGATACGCCATCATCGCCATAAAGGATATCAAGCCTCTCTTTTTTAGCCTTTTCTTTTGGGTCAAAGAGACGGACAATATTAATCATCATGGCATTTGGACCAAGAAAATTTCTGTGACTACTGATACAGGCCTCTGCGCAACAAAAGCAATTGATACATCGCGTAGCTTCAACATAACGTTCCATAACATGGGGTGGTATTCTAAGTTCATCTCCTTCAGGGGGTGCCTCTGCCAGTTCAATAATGTAGGGTTTCGCCTTGTGAACTCGCTTATATGCCTGTGCTAGATCTACTATGAGATCACGGAGCACCGGTGCAATGCTCAACGGTTTAAGGGTAAAGATAGTAGTCTTGAATTGCCGTATGGCATTTTGAACTAAGAGCTCGCACATCAAAAGGGGTTTTCCGTTTACCACAACACCACAGCTGCCGCACTGGGCATGTTCACAGGAAGATGCCCAGGCAAGACCTGGATCTTGCTCCTGGTTAATTTTGCGAAGAACATCGGTAAATCTCAGCATTCCACCCACGTCTATCTTGTATTCCTGGACCCAGGATCTCTTCTGCTCGGGATCATAACGGTGTATTTTTAATGTAAGACTGTGCAGTTTACCCATTAATATTTCCTTGCCATAAAATCAAAGTATTTATAATCCTTACTTTTTTCTTCAAAGATACTCATATCAATAGGACGTTTTCCTATGCGCACCTTCCCATATTCCACCATGCTGGCAAGGGTATGATAATTGTACTCATCCTTTCTATCAGGATAGTCTTCTCGTGAGTGCGCTCCTCTTGATTCCTTTCTATTCCTGGCAGAATGGGCAATAATCATGGATATATCTAAAAGATTATCCAACTCCCAGCGGTCCACGAGCTCCTGGTTCATAACAAGAGAAGAACACGATAGAGATATATGTCCTGACCTTTCTTTGAACTCCTGGAGCTGATTAATTGCTGCATCAAGGTCTTTTTCATTTCGAAATACCCCTACCTTTTCAGTCATCATTTCGCGCATAGTTTCCCTCATTTCCCCAAGACTCTCAGTGCCTTTTGTTTCAAAATATCTGGAGAAGAGTGAAAATGTTTTCTCACCTGCGGTTTTGGGCATATCTCCGGGAGCATATGCATGTTTAAGATATTCCCCCACACGATCCCCCACAAATTTTCCCATGGTGAAGAGCTCAAGGAGTGAGTTGGTTGCCAACCGGTTAAACCCTTGGAAACTGGCAGAGGCAGATTCTCCAACGGCATAGAGACCTGGGACAATTTGACTTTCACTTTTTTGTACTTCACCAAACTCATTGGTTGGTATCCCTCCCATTTGATAATGAACGGTGGGTCTTACCGGGCAAAGATCTTTTTTAGGGTCAATTCCTGCAAATTTCTTAAAAAATCCAGTTATCTCTTCTAACTTTACATCATGCACATAATCCGAAAGATGCCTTATATCGAGCCAGACATGGGGAAGGTTATGATCAGGGTTTATTACACCTCTTCCCTCGCGTATTTCATTTTCTATAGACCGGGAAACAAGGTCTCGAGGTGCAAGGTCTTTCATCTTCGGGGCATATTGCTCCATAAAACGTTCCATATTTTTATTAAGAAGAAAACCTCCTTCACCCCTAAGGGCCTCACTGGCAAGGATTCCTGGACCTACTATGCCGGTAGGATGGAACTGAACAGCCTCTAAATCCATAACAGGTAAACCTTCCCGCAAAACAACCGCTAACCCATCCCCTGTATTCTGTCGGCAGTTCGTAGTTATTTTGTATACCTGGCCGAGTCCCCCGGTGCTGATAACCGTAGCCTTGGCAAGAACAGCGGTAAATTCTCCTTTCGCCTCCTCAAAGATAATAGCGCCTATACAGCTCTGATCCCTGAATATTAGCTCTGTCACGATACTTTGATTTATGAAGGATACATTCCCTTTTAGACTTTCGCCCCATACAGTATCCATGATTCCTTTGCCTGTTCTGTCAGCTTCAAATACTGCCCTAAAGGCGCTTGGTCCTCCACCGAACTCCAGGGTATGGCCACCAAATGTCCGCTTGCTAAAGCGTCCCTCTTCGTTTCGAGTAAAATGCATACCATGATTATCCAACCACAATGTTTGCTCCCAGGCCGATTCAATAATCTTTTTGATTACATTTTGGTCAGAACTGCAGTCAGATCCCTTCCAGGTATCAAACATATGGTAAATCGGTTTATCCATGGAATCATTAGGATTTACTGCCGCAAATCCTCCCTGGGCAGTAGTAGTATGTGATTTTTGAGGACTGGCCACCTTGGTTACAGCTGCAATTGTGGTCCCTGATCTCCTGTTGAGAATCTCAATAGCTGTTCTAAGGCCTGCTCCTCCGGCCCCTATGATTAATACATCTTTTTTGAGTATGGAATTGATTCGCAATCTAATCATGGCATTGATACATTCTATCCAAGAAATAAGGTAAACTTTACACCAACATATCCGAAATAGAGTACACTCAAGAGCAAAATGAGAGTGAGTCCTTTTCTTGTGGCATTGTTTTCAAGATAATCTTCAATAATGGAATAAATGCCAAAAGCGGCATGGTACAAAACAATAATGACAAGGAGCAGATCAAGTATTTTAATGGAATAATGCTGCATTCGAGCCAGGACAGTTGTTGCTTCATGGCCTACAGAATAATTGACATGCATAAACGCCATATGCGCTGGCAACATAACCAGTAAAAATGTCCCACTTACCCTTTGCAGTTTCCAGAGCCAGGAATTTTGAGTATTCCAGATTTTTTGATAGAGATAGTAACAAAAGAGAATGCTTATGATGAATGTAGTTAACCAAAAGAAAAGTAGGGGCACCTGTTGATCCTCTAGTATCATAAAGAAACCTAGCAGTACTACATAGATAAGTCCAAGGGAGAAAGACCAATGGATCATCCGTTGATTATTTCTTAGGCCAAAGCTCTCATAGAATATCAATCTTGCTCCATTAAGTGCATGAAATATAAGGGGGACTGCTAAAATCCATTCAAGAAATTTAAAGAAAAAATTATTATAAAAAGCCATTTTAGCCGTAAAAAGAGAAGGATTGGAAAGAAGAGAAAGGGTGTAGATATGAAAGAGGAGATATAAGACGAGAACTAAGCCGGCAATTCGATGAGACCAAGATAATATGAATTTCCATCCCCTAGTATTCCCGTAAAAGGAAACAACGGGTATACGGTCCAAAAGATTAAAAATCAGTCTGTCAAAATTTTTCTCGATATCCAACTCAAAACCCCATTATAATGATAGTATACGTTCACATAGATTCTTCCTTTGATGATTTCTTTTCAAGTTTCTCCATAGACAACAAAAAAGGTGAAAGTGCTACTTCAATATGTTGGCGAACAACTTTCTCTATCCTTTCCGCAGAGACCTTCTTTTCTTTAAATAGATTTATCATTCGACGATGAATCTTTAAAGAATTTTTAAAGTCCTCTTTATAATAGTGATATGTATACCGATGCCACAATCTATGCATACGTAAAGTATGGAGGAGGGTAATCAAAGTTTCATTTTTTGAGGCATTGATAAAAATTTCGTGAAACATGTGATGATGTTTCGCATAATCAATGAAATCCTTTCTTTGAGCTGCTTCTTTCATATCATTAAAGATCTCTTCCAATTCATTGATATCCTGATTGGTAAGATTCACGTATGCCAAACGGGCTGCCAGCCCCTCTAAGGTAGCTCTTACAGGGAAATTTTCTTCAATATCTTGCCTGCTAATTCTTTTTACAAATGTACCTTTCCAGGGCATGATTTCAACCAGACCCTCTCTTTCCAAAACCCTAAAGGCCTCCCTTAAAGGAGTTCGACTAATATTAAAATCATTTTTTAGTCGATCTTCCAGGAGCTGTTCACCCCCTTTAATCGTACCAATCAGGATGTCATTTCTTAGTGCCCCAGCGATCTGATCAACTAAGGTAACAGACCTGAAAGACCTATAAGATCCGGTTGTATGAGATGGGAAAAGATTATTTGAAGATCCTTTTTGTATATGTGTTGTTTTATCTGGCATCAAAATTAAGTAGGAAAAGTATTTAATTATGAAATATGTTTGTTACATCATCTATCGTTTCAAGGTTTAAGGCTAAATCTATAATTCTATCCTTTTCATCCCTGGTTATTATATCCCCGCAGAGCTTATTGAACTTCCCGGTTAGCTCTTTTTCAGATAAGGGATTCTCCGGGTCACCCTTCGGATATTCACAGCATCCCCTGTATCTTTCTCCGTTTGTTAGTACTATTTCCACCTGCGAGGGCCATTTTTGAGGATATAGGCGAGTGAGCTCCAGCTCCTCTCTAAGAGAGACACGGCCCATAAGTTCTAGAATACGTGGGTTTTTGATCTGCTCCTCGGTAAAATCATCGATATCGACATGCCCAAAAATGAGTGCCGTTGCCACACAAAAGGGCAGATTGAATTTCGCTAGGTATGGGGTTCGGGCCTCCACCTCTTCCAGGAGATCGAGGGCACCCTTATAAAGATAAAGGGTTATAGACTGGATCGCTGATATATCCAGCTTTCTTTCTTCCAAAACCTTTAGTGCTGCCCCGATGGAAGAATGGGTATGCCCGCAGGATGCATAGTACTTTAAAGAATTCCTTTCTGTATGAAATGTTTCACCGAGACCATCGGTCAAGAAAGTAAGATCATAGTCGTGGGATGTTGCCTTGAGAAACCCCTTTTCACCCTCAAAGATGCTGCTGGAGCCTGAAAATCCCTTTTGGGCTAATAAGGCAGCCAGGAGGCCGTTCATGGAGGACTTTCCCGGGTGAAGCTGCTTGCTCATAGCTCCTTCGGTTAGAAATTCCCACAATCCTGAGCTCTGAGTGCCGGCAGATCCAAGGGCCCATACGAACTGCTCCGGGCCTAATCCAAGAAGCTTTGCAGCTCCTGCTGCCGCACCGAAGGTGCCGCAGGTTGCTGTCGTATGCCAAAACTCATAATGACTCTTTCCAGCGGCCAAGGCTGTCCGTATTCCTGTTTCATATCCGGTGAGAATACCGAGAATAAGGTCACGTCCAGAGGCATGACTTTTTTCCGCAGCTGCAAAAACGGCCGGCAGGATTGACGCTGCCGGGTGAAAAATAGACTGCCTGTGAAGGTCATCCATTTCTACTACATGAGAAGAAGCCCCATTAACTAAAGCAGCCACTAGGGGTAAGTGCTTGCTGTTATTTGGAATTATAGTGATCTCTTCAGCAACCTTCATATCGTTTGCGAGTGAGAGCATCATTTGAGTAGGTGGTTGAGAGAGACCAGCAAAGGCCGATGCTAACCAATCTAAGAAAAAAGTTTTAACTCTGTAGGATAGCTCATTTGGGAGATCCTCGTATCTGAGGGCACAGAAAAATTGAGCCAGTTTTTGAGATATTGTAGGTGATGTAACCATATCTAAACCTGCTCCTCATATAATTTATGTATGGTTATTGCATTTGCCTCGCAACTTTGAAGGCAAAGGTTACAAAGGGTGCATTCATCCTCATTCGCTTGTACTGCCTTTGGATAATTACCATCTGATGTAAAGATATTTACCGGACAGACCTGAATGCATTTACCACAGTTCTTAATACCAATGCACCTGTCCAAATCTATATTGAGTTTTACAAATTCACTCATAATAATCTCCATAATATAATCATTCTTTCTTAGCAATTGTAGCTGCTAAAGCTAATGTATCTTTAGACCTTTTCACCACAGGATAGTCAATGAACTTACCATCGAGTTGAATTGCTCCTTTACCAGCAGACTCTGCCTCTTCAAAGGCCTGAACGATCTTTTCAGACTTGGCTATTTCCTCTGGGCTAGGTGAGAATAGCTGATTGCAGGGAGCAATTTGCTGAGGATGAATTGCCAGTTTTCCCTGGAACCCCAATTCCTTTGCCCGCATAGCATCACTAAGCAATGCCTCTGTGTTTTTAATATCAATCATAAAGGGAGTATCTATAGGAGCGGCAATTCCCGCGGCCCTGCAGGCGATGGAAATCCTGGACCGGGGATAGAGAAGCTCTGTTCCCTCCATTGTCATTGATATACCCATATCAAGGGTGTAATCTGCTGCGCCAAACATGAGAGTATAAATTCTGTCCGGTTTTGTTTTTGTCGATGCAATATCATAAACATGCTGCACAGCAGCGGCTGATTCGATCAAGGGGAAGACACCGATGGTGCCCTCAGGTATGGAGTTCTTTTTCTCGGCTTCGAGTAAAAGCTTATTTATATCGTGAATATCATCAGTCTTTTCAACTTTAGGGAGTATGATCCCATTAACTCCTTCGATAATGGTTTCGTCCAAATCCCCATTAATAAACGGAGAACCTAAGGCGTTGGTTCTAACAAGTATCATCCTGTCTGCAAATGTGGCTATCTTTTTCCTAACATTTGATCGGCTACTCTCTTTTTGAGAAAGGGGAACCGCGTCCTCGAGGTCAATAATAATAACGTCAGCCTCTGTGTTAAAGGCCTTTTCTATGCGGTCAGGCCTATTACCTGGAACAAAAAGGGCTGTTCGCATGAGTATGGGCATAGTTTTACCTTTCAAAGAAATTTTTTAAGGATGCTGATAATATCACCCAATCCATCTGCTACGTGTATCCCCGCATTTTTGAAGTGCTCTATCTTTCCTGCTGCGGTTCCTTTGTTCCCTTCCACGATGGTAGCTGCATGCCCAAACCTTACACCGGGCATCTTATCGACAAAACGACCCGCAACAAATGCCACAATAGGAGTTTTGATTTTTTCCGAAATAACCACTTCTGAGAGCTTTTCTTCAATAATACCTCCTGGTTCACAGAAAAGAACAACTGCTTTTGTGTCCGGATCTTTATCAAAAAGCGGAATAAGATCGAGAAAATTTGAGCCTACAACAGGATCCCCCCCGATGCTGATGCATGTGCTTTGGCCTATACCATGAGTAGTCAATAGATTGGCTATCTCTGTGGTCATCCCACCACTTCGAGATGCAATGGCTACGGGCCCTGGCGTATAAGCACTCTTTACATTCTCCACCGGACCTCCAGCCATACCAATCTTTACGGTGTGGGGATTAATCATGCCAAGGGTGTTGGGACCAATAACTACAGCGTCACGCTCCCTGGCAACCTCTAAGATTTCAATAGTATCTTTACGGGGCACTCTTTCTGCAACTATCACCAACAATTTTATATCATTAGATAAGGCCTCAAGAGCAGCTCCTTTTATCATTCCCGGCGGTACGGAGATAACACTGGCATCCGCAGGATGTTCTTGTAGGGATTCATAAACTGTGTTAAAGACAGGCACTCCGTATACAGCCTGACCACCCTTTCCAGGGGTAACACCAGCGACAATTTTTGACCCATAATCAATCATATCTTTGGTAAAGGTAACAGCTTCTCTGCCTGTAATACCCTGAACAATAATCTTTGTATTTTCGTCAGCTAATATAGCCATTTTAGCCTCTCTTTAATTTTTCAACTCCCTTTTGAGCAGCTTCATCAATGGAGATGGTTCTGTCACAGTAATCAACTCCATATTTGGAAAGAATTTTAAATCCTTCCTCTTCCCAGGCACCGGGAATTCTAAATACAACCAGTGTTTCTGCGGGATTTTTCCCAGCCTCTAAAATACCCTTTATCACCCCTCTGGCCATAAGATCAACCCGTGTATTGCTTACAACATTCATAATAACAGCTACTTTCTCAACTCCTGGTTTCGATAGGATATGTTTAGTAAGTTCCTTGGTTTTTAATACGGAAGGGTTCCCCCCAATCTCACAGTAGTTTGCAGGGTGTCCACCATGTCTTTGAACAGCATCGAATGCAGTAAGAGAGGCGCCCCCACCTCCAATAATTAACCCTAAATCTCCATCAAACTCAATTAGTCTTCCAGCAACTCCTTTTTGATCCAGATTATCAATTTCGACTGCCTTTTTTTCAAAATCGCTTTGTTTTCCCATTATTCTATCTGAATCTTTCTCCTTGTGTGCAATCTTACTATTTCTGAATAGGGCATCATCGTCTATTTCTAAATGACAGTCTAAAGCCACTCTCTTTCCGTCTTTGGTTTGGACTAAGGGATTTATCTCCGCTATAGTAGCATCGTTTTCTAGAAAGATATTCGATAAGATAGAAAAGATATTGGATAATCCTAATAGTGTTTTTCCGGTAATACCAGCTAAAGAAATCATCTCCCTGGCCTTATATTCAGGGAGGCCGGTTCTAACTGAAAAATGTCTTTTTTGGACTCTTTCAGGCCTTTGCAGAGCCAGTTCCTCGATATCGATCCCACCTTCGGCTGAAAATATTGCGATCGGCTCTTTAGCCACTGTATCATAGGTTATTCCTAAATAATATTCTTTGTCGATATCCAGCATTTCTTCAACTAGGACTTTTTTTACATGATAATCTCTAACTGTACTAAAAAGCATGTGCTTGATCTTAGATTTGACTTCTTTTTGATCCCAAGCTTCCAATACACCTCCTGCCTTTTTACGTCCTCCAATGGGGATCTGGGCCTTAATTATAGCTGGAGATGCGAGGGAAACATCATCAGGGTTTGAAACTACAACCCCTTTAGGCACAGGTATTCCTTTTTCTGCCAAGATTTCTTTGGATTCGTATTCTAATAGCCGCACTTTAGCTCCTTTCGTCGAAATAAACTTTGTCGACAATATCTAGTACCATTCAATTTGTCAAGAAAAAGTTGAAAAAATTACGCTTTTTTGGGTATCGAAAGAGATGAAAGTTGAAGATTATGCTTAAATGTGCTCTATTGATTGAATTAGTGAAAAAAATTTTTAAAGGTGATTATGATGAAAAAAAGACTATTAAAAAGCAGTCTTGAAAATATATCCATTTCAGATATCGACTTCACACCAGGCCAATTTTGTATGAGCTTTAATTTCAACCTGGACCCACTTAAAGAATCTATTGAAAAATTTGGTATTATAAACCCGCCATATCTGCTCAGAAATCCTGATGACACTTTTTTAGTGGTTATAGGTTACAAGAGACTGCTGGCAATAAGAGAATTGGGGTGGCACGATATTGTTTGCAATGTCTTGCCTGATAGTTTTCCCCTGTTTAATGCACTTTTATTTAATTTGCATGATAATCTGATTAATCGCCAATTGAATACCATTGAAAAAGGAATGGTTTTGCAAAGATTAACTACTTTCCTGAGCACTGAAGAAATAGTGGTCAACTTCATGCCCAGTCTTGCTATCCCTTCAAATAAACAGCAATTAGAATCGTTTTTGAGCTTAGAGGAGTTAGAGGAGAAGATAAAGATATCTATTGCTATGGACCGAATATCGGTAAGAGTGGCCGGCCTAATGAAAGAGATGGAAAAAAATGATCGGATAGAGATTGATAATCTATTTACATCCTTTAAATGGAGCTTTAATCAACAATGGGAGACCATTCAATGGATTAAAGAAATTGCCAGCAGGGAAGGGCGATCAATTAAAGAAATCATAGATACAAAGGAGATTAAAGGGATTATAGATAACACCAAGATGAATAAACCACAGAAAGTGAAGGCCATAATTAGAATCCTGAAATCCAGGAGATTTCCATCCCTTTCTAAAGCTGAAGAATTATATAATATAGGTACTTCCAATCTTTCCCTTCCCTTGGGAGTTAAAATAATTCCCCCATCTTTTTTTGAGGGGACTTATTATAAGCTCGAAGTGACATTTAGAAAAGGCGAAGAACTTAAAGAGAAATTAGCTACTTTATATAACTTACCGGGATTAGAAAAAATAACCTATTTTTGGAAGGAAAGATAACATAAATGAATCAATTTAAAATAAGGCGTATTTTAATTGAAAAAGAGGCTGAGAATGATACCCTTTCCAAAAATATAATTGAAAAAATGCCAAATACCCCGGTACAGATCGTAGCATCAAGTGAATTGGCCTTGGGAGAAGATATTGAAGCGATGGATAAAGATACCCTGAGACTTACCCATTATAAGGGTGAGTTTCTTAAGCCGTGTCCGGGTACAAGGAGATATATCTGCTGCGGTTACCAGATTCTCAATGTAGGCATTAACTGCCCGATGGAATGCAGTTACTGTTTTCTTCAATCGTATATTAATCAGCCATCACTAAGGATATTCAGCAACTTAGAGGATGAAATTCATGTAATAGGTGAGTTTATTGATAACTATCCAAATAGGATATTTAGAATCGGGACTGGAGAGTTTACTGATAGTCTCGCCCTTAATTATATTACAGGATGGACTGATTTTTTGCTTCCTTTTTTTTCTCATAGAAAAAACTCGATACTAGAACTCAAGACGAAAACAGCGTTTATACAAGACATTCTTGAAAATAATCAAAAAAAAAGAATAGTTGTAGCATGGTCTTTAAATACCCCTCGAATTATAGCGAATGAAGAAAAAAAAACAGCAACCCTAAAAGAAAGGATACTTTCCGCAAGAGAATGCCAAAAGGCTGGATTTGTAGTGGCCTTTCATTTTGATCCCTTGATACATTATTCTGGATGGGAGAAGGAATATCAGGAGATTATTCAGCTTTTGGAGAGATATATTGATCCATCCGCTGTGATCTGGATAAGCATTGGCTCTTTTAGGTATATGCCGGATCTCAAGTGGCACATTTTAAAAAGATTTCCACATACTCGAATTTTTGATGGAGAATTTATTACCGGATTAGATGGTAAACTTAGGTATTTTAAGCCTATCCGGATTCAAATGTATGCTCAATTATCAGAACGATTAACAAAATGGTACGATGATTTAGGAATTTATCTCTGCATGGAAAGTGATGATATCTGGCAGGAATCTTTAGGCTGGTCTCCAAAAAGTTCTTCTGCTCTGGCTAACTACCTTGACGACCGGGTTAGGAAATTAATGCCAATTTGATACCCGCTAATAGTATTCCTCGTAATCATTGTGCTGCTAGCCTATGGTATGAGGCTTAAAAATTTTGTCATGATAGTTCGCTTAGATCCTTGTTATCTAGTTCTGAATATGTTAGAAGCACATGGGTTTTGAACATTTCAGTTATTATAAATCCAAATATTTATGTTACTTTTAAAGTGATTCACTTCTTTGTAAGATAGTTGAATATAATTTCATTTTTCAATATATTATCTTCTATAGTTACTGTAATATATTAATAATCTTACGTATTTAAAATTGTTAAAGGAGGAGTTATGGAAATACAAAAAATAGGTGTTGTAGGAGCAGGAGCTATGGGTAATGGTATTGCTCAGATAGCAGCCCAGATTGGTTGTGATGTTGTCATGAGGGACATAGAGATGCGATTTGTAGAGGGGGGAATGAACAATATACAGAGATTTCTTTCAAAAAGCGTAGAAAAAGGGAAAATCGATGCCAATGAAAAAGGCGCTGTCATCAGCAGAATAAAAGGCACTACAGATATGAATGACCTCAAAGATGTAGATTTCGTTGTAGAGGCGGTTATTGAAGATTTGGACCTTAAAAAGAGCGTGTTCAAAGAATTGGATGAATTATGTAAACCTGATGTTATTCTGGCTAGCAACACATCATCTATGTCGATTACAGAAATAGCGGCAAGTACAAAACGACCTGATAGGGTTTGCGGAATGCATTTTTTTAACCCGGTGCCTATAATGAAGCTTGTAGAAATAATTAGGGGCTATGCAACAAGTGATGAAACTATTAAAACTACTACAGACATAGCTCAAAAAATGGGTAAACTGACGGTGGAAGTTAAAAAGGACTCTCCAGGCTTTATTGTTAACAGAATAATGATTCCCCATATGATCGAGGCGATAAAGATTGTTGAGGAAGGTATTGCATCTGTTGAAGATGTTGATACAGCGGTAAAAAATGGGCTTAATTATCCCATGGGGCCATTTGAATTAATGGACTTGACAGGTATTGATATAGCATACTTTGTAACTCAGTATTTTTTTAATGAGCTAAATAAAGAGAATAAATGGGTCGCACCAAATTTACTAAAAACAATGGTGAGGGCCGGTAAGTTGGGTAAAAAGAGCGGTGGTGGATGGTATTCCTAAACGTTTCTTATTTCTGTGTATATAACGGGAGACTTAGACTTAAGTCTCCCGTTATTTTTTCAGCAAAGAACGACTATTTTTTATTTTTATGGCGCATAGATTTTAACAGTTTTCTATACTTATGTTTTCGTATTTTCTTTCTTCTTTTTTTTACTACACTGCTCATAGAATTGAAACCCTCCAAATAGTTTACATGGTTGACAAGAATAGGGTGAAGTGATCATTTGATGAATCTACATGATTAAGTTTACATAATATATATTATCAGACATTATATTTTATGCCAGTATTGGCCAATCTCCTCTTTGATTCATAAAGATCTTTGTCTGCTAAAGCAATTAAATCATGAACATCCATTTTATTTGAGTATGTTGCAGAACCTACGCTGGCTGTAATGCCAGCACCTTCTACAAATCCTTTTTTAATTCTTTCACCTGTATTAAAAACAGTTTTTTTATCTGCTTCGACAAGAATAATTGCAAACTCATCCCCCCCATATCGAAAAGCTGTATCTACGCTCTCTCTAATATTTGAACGGATTATCTTTCCAGCTTTGGCGAGGATTGTATCACCTTCAAGATGACCATATTTATCATTATATTCTTTGAATTTATCGAGATCCAAAATGATAAGGGATAATGGATGATTCTGGCGATTGGCTCTGTTAACCTCTTCTTTTAACTTATTATGGAAGTGTCTTTGATTAAACAGTCCGGTGAGATTATCAGTTATTGATAATGTGGCTAATTCATCTCTGATTTTTTTCTCTATCAATATTCTGTTTATTTTTGCCTCGATTTCATCAATCTTAACGGGCTTTGTAATAAAATCATTGGCACCGGCATTAATAACATCCATATACGTATAGTCTTTATCAAATCCAGTCATGACGATTATGCTTATATCATGTTTTTCTTTTTTAACTTTTTTTATAAGTTCAATACCATTGATTTCTGGCATATTGATGTCAGTTATCAAAAAGGTATAGTTTTTATTTTTAATTTGCAGAAGTGCGTTTTTTCCACTGATCTCAGAATCTACCTTAAAACCTAACGTCGACAATAATTCTGCTACAACTTGTCCTACCTGTAGGTTGTCATCAACGACCAAAATAGTTTCTTTAGAGTATTCTTCTTTCATGAGTAGTTATTCTAATATACACTTTGATTCTATTTGTCAACTAACTCTCCAAGTAATGAATTTTGAAATCCTTTAACAATTCTTACTTTTACCAATGCACCTGTAAGGTTTTTATTGGCAAAACAATTGACAACCTTATTTCCTAATGTTCTTCCAGTCAGCTGATCTTTTCTTTTTTTGCTAGGACCTTCCACTAAAATCTCTTGAATTGTTCCCTCTAATAGCTTGTTTTTCGATACTGTTATATTTCTTTGCGTTGACTGTAATAAAGATAGACGTCTTTGTTTTTCTTTTTCTCCTATTTTGCCCGGCAAATGTAAAGCCTTGGTTCTTGGCCGTTCAGAGTATTTAAATGAGAATAGATTATCAAACTGTATTTTCTCTATTAATTGCAAGCTATCTTCAAAATCTTTTTCAGTTTCACCTGGAAAGCCAACAATCAAATCACTGGTAATTGTTGTGTCAGGCCTTGTTTTTTTTATACGCTCTATCAATGAAATATAGTGATCCCTTGTGTAACCCCTGTTCATAAGCTTAAGAATAGTATCTGAGCCTGATTGAACTGGTAGGTGAACATGTGGACAAAGGGTCTTTAATTCTGCAAAAGAACCTATTAATTCATCAGATAGGTCTTTAGGGTGAGAGGTTATGAAGCGAAGTCTTTTCAAGCCTGTTATGCCATCCAGCCCTTTCAGTAAACCAGGAAATGTCGGCAAGGCATTATTCGTGTTGTTGTAAGAGTTTACATTTTGCCCTATAAGAGTAATTTCCTTTATACCTTGACTTACCAAATAGGTAGATCTGGTAATAATATCTTTAGCCGGAAGACTTGTCTCCCTACCCCGTACAAAAGGGACGATGCAATAAGAACAAAAATTATTGCATCCCTCCATAATTTTTATAAAGCTTTTAATTTTTCCTTTTACGTAACCGTTATAATTGGTGGATAAGCTTGGCTCACAGGTTAGATCGAGAGAGGAAATCGCCTCTTTACGCTTCATGATTTGACTAAGAAGATCAGCTATCTGATAAATATTTCTTGGGCCCAAAATTAAATCAATAAAGGGAAAACGTTTTAAGAGACTGGTTCCTTGTTCCTGGGCTACACATCCAATAATACCAGAAATCATATCTGGCTTCTTTCTTTTTAATAAAGCCAGGCGACCTATAAGGGTTAATGCCTTTTGTTCAGCTTTTTCCCTGACTGCACAGGTATTAATCAAGACGATGTTTGCATCACTAATGCTATCTGTTTGTTTATAACCTTTATGTAAAAGAATTTGGCTGACAGTGTCAGAATCATAAACATTCATCTGGCAACCGAATGTTTTTAGAAAAAATAACTCTCCCAAGTGGCACCTCCAAGGCTGCTGAAAAGGATTATTATGCTAACAAAATCTATCTTAATGAATATGGATAGTGCCCTCTTCTTTCAAATATTTTATTAGTGAAAAGACATCATCATCACACCCAGGAGCTATAGAGATCTGAATTTCACCATTTTCAGGATTAATAGTTTTCATAGATGCTATGCCATCGTAAGACTCAATTATCCTTTGCAAATAACAAATTTCTTTTCGGGCTATAGATAAAAAATATTTACTGGTTTGTCTCATTGTAAGAGGATTCTCCCCATTTCAGTTTTGTTCTCAAAATATCAAAATAGTCCTGTTCAGGAGATTTAATCAACTTAAGCTTTTTTTCTGATGTAGAAACAATAACCCTATCATTCTCTTTAAGATCAAAACCAACTTGGCCATCAAAGGTGAGTGTGACTTGCTTGCTATCCCTCCCCATCTCTATCTCTATTACTGATTTATCGGGCAATATAATAGGCCTATGTGTCAATGTAAATGGACATATTGGAGCCACAATCAATGCCTCTAAGTCTGGGTAGATTATTGGTCCTCCGGCAGAAAGATTATATCCTGTAGAGCCTGTAGGAGTAGATATTATCAACCCATCAGCCCGAAAGGTAGTAAGAAAGCGACCATCAATAGATACCCTAAGATCAACAATCCTGGCTAATGCCCCTTTGTTAATAACTACATCATTTAACACTGAAAAACGACATTTTTCTTCATTATTTCTTAAAATGCTGGCCTGCAACATTAACCTTTTTTCAAGCGCTATTTCTCCAGTTATGAACTTTTCTATGTCTTTATAAAGTCTTTTTAATGGAATTTCTGTTAAAAAACCGAGTCCTCCAAGATTGATGCCTAAAATAGGCAAACCATATCGCCCGATCTTTCTGGCTGCACCCAGCAGTGTTCCATCTCCACCTAATACAACAACCCAGTCTACTGTATCTGGTATATCTGTTTCTTCCTCAAGGCATTGATTTAAGGCTGGACTGGATGTCATTTCTTCTGTGTATACCTTTATTCCTCTTTCTATAAACCAATCCTTTAACCTTTGACACTCTCTTTTTGCAGGCTCGAAATCGTGCTTAAAAATTATACCAACTGATTCTGGTATCTTTTTCATCATAGACACTTAAAATATAAAAAAGTATTGATGTAATAAGGATTTTCGGCAAATTATTACTGTAACTGAATCCATGATTAGAAATGTTGTTCTTTCAACCTTGATAGTTTCGCAAAAAGTCATTTTACTCTCTCATGATGCTGCCCATTTTGGAATACATGAAATGCTTCGCTAATCACCAAAAACTCGCCATAAATGCCTCAAACCTGTCCGCCATCGCACCCGCTCAGGCGAGGCGGGCGGGCAATTTGGCGATTTACACGCTTAGCATTTCTTGAATCACTTTCCAAAAGTGGCCTAAATCGCCTGTAAAAGAGTTTTTACAATTTTGTCAACCTTAGTTTTTTACCGTGTTGTCTTGCCAATTACTCTCCATTCATCGATCAAATTAGAACTCGTATCAACCATAAGATGTAAAATTCCTAGAGAAGGATAGAGGCTTTTCAAATCCTCCAGATCAACTGGCTGGAACTTGTTTTTATTATTTATATATGCCTGAACAGTTAAGGCATTTGACTCATAATTTTCCTTGCTTCTCTGGGATATTCTTTGAATAGAAACCTCCTGGGGACATTGTGTCTGCTGGATAACAAAAACTTTGTTATATCTTGCAGCCACTGCTGCCGCCCGCCTTCGCAGACTCTGAGTAATAAAGGTTGCATCCAGAATAATTCCTTCATCTTTGCCTGCAAGCTCATCCGCAAGAGAAAACATTTCATTGTATACAAGCTCCCTTTTTTCCATATTGGATGCGACTTTCTCATCGAATATGTCCTCATTTTTTAAAACCTCAAGACGTATTAAATCTGTCCTTATTATCTTATAGCCTTTAATTTTGGCTATAAC
>JAWOBA010000201.1:0-36429 GCA_046498285.1 Desulfatiglandales bacterium
AGTAAAGCTTGTATACGTATATATTATATTTTATACATCAAAAAAGAGATTTGTCAAGAATAATAATTAATATTGCTAAATTTAATTTACGAATGCTCACATTACGTCATCAAATCAACTTTCATGGTTTGGTCGTTGAGAAGAAACGGTATTGGGAGTTCTTTTAGAATTCGATCAAGGTTATTAAAACTGAATCTATGATTTAGCTTATCTGCTTATCGACAATAACCACCAGACATTCACTCTCTTTCTTGCCGGCGTTTTGTCCTCTCTGGGGAGTGGATGGATCGAAATGGATGGCATCACCGGTGTCAAGCCATATCTTCTCTTTGCCATAGACCAGGTTCATCTCACCCCTTAAAACCAACAAGAATTCTTCTCCGGGGTGATCGAAGAGAATACTCGGCTCCCTTGGTACGATAGGATATTTTAGGATGAAAGCCTCCATCATGTGGCGGGATTTTATGCTGTTAAGCGAATAGTAGGTGAACCCAATCTTCGTCCCTCTTCTAATAACCTGCTTTCGATTGTTCTTGCAGTTTACGGCACAGCCCTTACGATCGCGGTTATCTTCCTCGAAAAATATACTGATAGAAACGCCTAAGCCCTGGGCGATTTTCGCCAATATTCCAATAGGTGGTGTAACCCGGTTATTTTCGATGCGGGAAAACAACCCTTTTGAAGAGGCCTAATCTGTCTCCTAATTGAGGTAGCGTGAGTTCCTTGCTCTTTCGTATCTGATGGATTCTGTCAGCAATTTCTTTCTCGAGCATGGACACTTCCGTTAAAATTTTGAAAATTTTTTACTATTAGTAAACTTATACAAGTCTCCTCTCAAGGACTTTTATAGGTGCATCGTTGTCTCTCGGCAAGGATGGGGACGCGCGATATGAATTTTCCTCGAGCGGATACAGTTTACAATATCGGCCTCTATAAGGTTACCGGTCATAGACAAAAAAGTGAGGTGTTCCTTAATCTGAAAAGAAAAGTGGTTTATAGCCGAATAGTTTGGGAATAACCATAATCATGGATTCCCAATAGGTTACAATAAGGAGTACAATGATAGAGGCAAAGAGGAAAGGGAGTATGGCTTTGGTAATTTGTTCGAGTTTTATCTCCCCAATGGCACAGGCAATGAAGAGGCATACACCAACTGGAGGGGTAGTGAGGCCAATCACCAGATTAAGCACAATGATGACACCAAAATGGAGTGGATCTACTCCTATTTCGTTCATGAGAGGAAGTAGGACAGGGGTTAGAATGATTAGGGAAGCTGTGGTCTCCATAAATGTTCCTACTATGAGTAAGATGATATTTACAAGCAGTAGAATGGCGATACGGTTGTGGGTTATAGTAATGACCACCTCAGTTATGTATTGTGGAATTTCTTTGCTGGCCAGGAACCATGAAAAAATACTCGCTGTTCCTATGACCAGCATAACCAGTGAGCTTGTTACCGCGGTATTTATAATGATTTTTGGTAGATCGATAGGCTTAATATCACGGTATGCAAACAGGCTAATAATAAGGGCATAGAACACAGCGACACAGGCGCTTTCGGTAGGGGTAAATATTCCAGTTAAGATTCCTCCCAGGATGATGAGGGGCATCATCAGAACCAGTGCTGCATCAAAAGTCGCCTTTAAGGCCTCTTTAATCGATATCGGAGATCCCTTGGGATAATCTCTTTTACGAGCGTAATAGGCAACCAAGCCCATTTGGGAGAGCGCTAACAATAACCCTGGGATAATACCTGCTAGAAAAAGGGAGGCAATAGAAACCTCCCCGAGAACACCGTAAATAATGAAGGGTATTGAAGGAGGCACAACTGGCCCAATAGTTGAGGATGTTGCTGTAACAGCGGTTGAGAAGTCAACATCATATCCTTGTTTTTTCATCGCTGGGATTAGGATTGATCCAATAGCGCTTGTATCTGCTACAGCAGCACCAGTGATTCCCGCAAAAAGCATGCTGATGACCACATTGATGTACGCTAATCCCCCCCGGAAGGAGCCAACCAGAACGTTGCAGAAGGTTACCAATCTCTGTGTCATCCCTCCAGCGCTCATGATGTTGCCGGCAAGAATAAATAATGGGATTGCCATCAGTATGGGGTTATCCATTCCGGTGAATATGCGCTGAGCAGCTAACATGTGAGGGATTTCACCCTCTGAAAAAAAAGCCACAAACGGAGTTAGCCCCAGTACAAAGGCGATGGGGACGCCTATGAAGAGAAAAAACGTAAAAGAGATGAGCAAAGTCAGGATTAACATCTAATTTACCTTTCAATTACCCTGGTATTATTGCTACCACTTGCTATCATTTTTTTAATCGTAGGTAAATAAAGGTAATTTCGTGGACTAACATGATCAAAGAACCAATGGGGACAGCCATATATGGCCATGACATTGGGATGCGCATGGCAGGACTCAATTGATGACGTGTTATTATGACCAGACAGAGACCACCCCAAAATAGTACCCCGAGAAAGGCAACAATAATAATTTGTACAAACTGAGCTGCCTCTATTCGAATTCCTTTAGGAAATTTATCCGTAAAAAATGTTACAGCTATATGTTCACCTCTCTTCAGGGCGACACCAGCCCCAAGCAAGGAAGACCACACCAAACAATATCTGGCGAATTCTTCTGTCCAGAAAAGAGGAAGGGGAAACACATACCGAAAGATGACCTCGGCAAAGATGACTACAGCCATAAGGGAGATAAAAACAATAATTGTTATCTCTGCAATTCGATTGGCTATATCGCTTATTCGTCTCATTTTTCATTAATTAGGGAAGCACGAAACTCTCTCCCCTTTCCAACGTATAAAATATTTCCAGGATACCCCCTGATGTGTAGGGAGATGAATTGGGTTTGTTTGGGAAGTTTGGAGAATACATTTCCCCACGCATGATTACAATTTCCTTTTTTCATGCCCTGGTT
The DNA here is from genome assembly GCA_046498285.1 of Desulfatiglandales bacterium. Lineage (GTDB taxonomy): Bacteria > Desulfobacterota > DSM-4660 > Desulfatiglandales > B25-G16 > B33-G16. Next base: position 2,946 of record JAWOBA010000201.1, read on the forward strand.
CTATGAGCTGAGTATTTCATTTCGTTTCTGTGATTTTTTTGATCACTGTCTTCCACTCTGGGTACTGCTTCATGTATTTATCATAAACTGGTTGCATGGCCTGAAAGAAGCTGCCTTTATCCACCGTCTTGACATCCATTCCCCAAGTCCTGAGTTCCTTAATTTGCTTTTGTTCGTTATCTCGAATGATTTTTCTTTCAAAAGCGGCTCCCTCTACAGCCGTTTTGATAAAAAGTTTTTGCCATTCCGGCTTGAGGGAATTAAATTTTTTTAAACTCATGGTCAAGGGTGCAGGTGAATAAAAGTGTTCGGTGAGGCTCAGATATTTTTGAACTTCGTTCAGCTTATAGGCATGAATGATGGCAATAGGGTTTTCCTGTCCATCAATTACTTTTGTTTGAAGGGAGGTATACACTTCACCCCAACTCATAGGGACTGCTTGGGCACCGAGTTGGCGAACAGAAGCGAGGTGAACCGGGTTTTCCATGGTTCGAAATTTTAGCCCCTTAAAGTCCTCAGGTTTTAATAAAGGACGAGCTGAATTGGTAAAATTCCTAAATCCGTTCTCAAAAAAGGCAAGGCCTTTAAGCCCGCTTTTCTCCAAATCATCTAAAAGTTTTCCCCCAATAATACCATCGAGCACTGCGTCCACATGCTTGTAATCTCGAAAAAGGAAAGGTAAGTCCAAAACCATCATGCTTGGGCTAAAGCCAGAAATAGGTCCAGTGGCAGTTACGGCTAGATCAATATTCCCAATTTGCATCCCTTCAAGCAGCTCTCTTTCCCCTGTTCCGAGTTGGCCTCCGGGAAAAACACGGATGTCAACGGCACCTCCAGTAGCATCCTTGATACGCTTGGAAAATTCCCTTGCCCCTTCGTTATAGGCATGCTTTGCTGGAATCACCGTAGCGAGTTTCAACGTAACTTTCTTTTCTTGGGCAACTCCATGTAATGGTAAAAATATAATCAGCAGTAAACATAAAATGGAAAAAAACGCTCTTTTTATCATTAGTGCCTCCCTAAAGTAAAATATCTAGAATTTAAAATTTCATATTTAAAATTTCATGTTTAGAATTTGTTATGTTTTACTATATACTTTCCTATTGTTAGGGGAGTTTTGCTATAATAGGAAATATCCTTTAAACCATCTTGTATCCTCGCTCTGCAGTCTTCATTGTCTATTAACTCCCGGAACGGATAGCTTTTTTTAGAAGTGTCTGCAATATTTTACCCGTTTTCTTATCTAAGGTGCCCTTTTCCAGGGCAATAGGGATAGTCTTAAGGGCTAGCTCTACGTAAAGTTTCAAATTAGTAGGCTCTTTTTCTTTTAGAGCGAGTACATGTTTTTCAATGGTGCTTATATCCCCACGTGCAATAGGGCCGGTGAGACATTGTGGTAAGCCAAGGTTCCTCATGTTTTTGAGGTTTCCCTCTATCAAGGGCATAAGTACTTTCGTTGCATGATATTGAGATACATCAAAGTTCTGAAACAGATCGGTGGCCACCTTCAAGAGGGCGACAGAGTAATTGCTTACAAACACAGCAGCGGCATGGTAGAGCGCTTTATCTCCTGGTTTGAGCGCTATCCAGTCACAGCCTATTGATGATGCCATATCCTTTAGAATATCCAACAGAGGAGGTTGGGCCTCAATAGCAAAGGTGGAACCAGGTAGATTTTCTATCGCTTGATCAACACTGGCAAAGGCCTGACAGGGATGGAACGAGCCAATCATAGCGCCAGATCTTTCTGCCGGATCCAGAATGTCTATTGAATCAGCACCGCTACAATGGACCACGCTCTGATCTTGATGCCATGTAACCCCTGAAGCTACTTTTGAGATTGAATCATCCGGGGTCGTTATAAAAACATGATCTGCAGTATTGGCCACTTCTTGTGGTGTCTTAAAGACTTGGCAGCCTGACACAAGATCAGCCAATTTTTCAGATGCTTTTAGGCTTTTGCTGGCTACGGCAATTACACGATATCCGCCCTCAAAAAGTGTTTTAGCTAAGGCTATCCCTACTTTACCTGCACCAATGAAGCCGATATTCTGCTTTTTCAAGGTATATGTATCCTTTCAATATAGTAAAAATATTTCATAACACAGATCTAACTTCCAACGAAGTCTTTTTTATCCGGATGTTGCAATCGGATTATTAGCTATGGATATAATTCATTATTTTTAACTGTTTAGCCACGAAGGCACAAGGCCACAAAAGGGATGAATATATATTGAATCACGGAGCTTTTTCATTACTAAAGAACAATTCTATCGTTGTCGTGCCTGGGCGGCAAGGTATTTGAATAGATACCATTATTTTTAATTTTTTACATGTGATCGAATTCGTTGCTCATAGGATGCCGTAAGCGGAATAAATTAGATTTTACGAGCACATAATATTTGATTGAGTTTGTTTTTAATAGGTTGCTGCTGTTGGCATGATATGGCATTTTACAGCCTGTTACGTATTTGTTGACGCTTATATAACATAATTTCAGATGAAAATATCAGCAAAGGGTAAAAAAACACAGAGATTATATGCTGGTTTGTCAGTAATATGAGAAAGAACTTTCATGTTGTATTCAAGTTTTCATTATCTGCTGAGAAGACTCACTTTTTTTTCTCCATTTACCTGTTGCTATTTAATTATGAGTAATTATAATAAAGGGTTATGGTGAGACCCTTGCATAACCCCTCTTGATCTAAAGACGATGGGCTTTTTTTCAGTGCCAAGGCTCCCGGGTTGGTCTTTTCAGCAACGTATCCATGGGGGAGTCCGCGGATAAATTTTGCACTCTCCGCATTGCCCCGATAAATCGGGATCTCAGGGACATAGTTTCGCCTCAGGGGCAGTTTTTGCTTTGTGTACCTTGTGGCTTTGTGGTTTATTTAACCCAGATTATGCAGTAGCCACCTACTGCGGCCTGAAAAACCTTGCTACAACGATCGTTTCACGATTTTGCTTCTCAACATATTTACAAATATGCCTTCGGCGCAAAATCGCTCCAACTTCTCGTTTCGCTGAGGTTTTTCAACCCTCGTGACGATACCTACTGCATAATCTGGGTTTAAACAACGTGGAATTCTGCAAATAGCCGGGTTTTTCAAAGGTCTCATGTTATATTTGAATTCTTAAGGGAGATTTCTTATGGTTGTTGAAGAAAAAGAGATGACGTTTAGTGGTGGTAGCCAATATGTTCTGGATGATGAGTTGGCAAAAATAGTAAATATCAGTATGGCTCTCGAGATGCCCCTACTCTTAAAAGGAGAACCCGGCACTGGAAAAACAATGCTTGCCTATGCAATAGCTGAAAGTATTAATATGCCTCTGATTGTTTTAAATGTCAAATCAAGTATGAAATTGGTGGATGCCCTTTATCAGTATGATACCCTAACACGCTTGAATGACAGCAGATTTGGGGATTCAAAAAGGGATGTAAGCAACATTGAGGAATATATAAAGATGGGCAAAATCGGTCAATCCTTTGTTTCAGATGAAAGGGCTGTTTTGCTAATTGACGAAATAGACAAGGCCGATACCGATTTCCAGGATGATATGCTTGATGTGCTGGATCAGATGGAGTTTGATATTCTCGAGATTGATAAAACGATTAGAGCAAAAAATCGGCCGGTGATAGTTATTACATCTAATGCAAAAAAGGACCTCTCGGATCCATTTTTGGGAAGATGTAATTTTCACCATATAGCCTTTCCTGAGCCTGATATGATGCGAGAGATCGTGCAAGTTCATTTTCACGATATAAGCCGGGATCTGCTCGATAGTGCTGTGAATGCCTTTTACAGGCTCAGGGAGTTTAGAGAAGTGGAAAAGAAGCCAGCAACAAGAGAACTCATAAATTGGATCAGAGCCATGCGTGCCGACCCTGATTTCAAGGTAAAGAACTTGACAAAAGGCGATATCCCCTATCTTGGTGTCTTATTTAAGAAAAGCCAGGATTATGAAATGGCGCAGAGAGGTGCTTCTCGGTTTAGGTTATAAGGTATGTTCACTGAGTTTTTTTATACATTGCGGCAGGTAGGTGTGCCTGTTACCCCTACCTCATTTCTGAGGCTCCAGAAGGCCCTGAGCAAAGGCCTGATCAACTCCGTTGATGATTTCTACATATCCGCACGTTCAATACTTGTCAAAAGTGAGCGTTATTTTGATCTCTTTGATCAAGTATTTGCCCACCATTTTAAAGGGGTTGAGCTGACTGATCCCACACAGTTTGATTTAACCGAGGCTGCAAAGGCCCTCTTAGATGCTTGGTTAAAAGACCCTGAGGCTATTGCAGATGCCCTTGGAATTGATGAAGAGTCTCTTGCCCATTTGAGTCCAGAGGAGCTTATTGACTACTTTCTTGAAAGATTAAAAGAGCAGACTGAAGCCCATCATGGAGGAAACAAATGGATAGGTACTGGGGGAACTTCTCCTGTGGGGCATTCTGGATATCATCCCGGTGGCATGAGGGTTGGGGGTATGTCCAGAAATAAATCTGCGGTCAAGGTAGCAATGGACCGAAGATACAGGGATTACTCCCAACAGGGTCCTCTTACCCGTCGCCATATGGGGGAGGCCCTGAAACGATTGAGAAATATGATACCAACCGGACCCAAGGATCGGATCAATATTGATGAGACTATCTACCAAACTATGAAGAATGCGGGAGAAATCGAGATTATCTTTGAACGGAGCCTAAAAGACAGACTCAAGGTTATTCTGGCTATAGATAATGGCGGCTGGTCAATGGATCCGTATATCGGCATTGTTCAAAACCTCTTTGATTACGCAAGGAGTCAGTTTAAAGATCTTAAGACCTTCTTTTTTCACAATACTATATATGATTATCTCTGGGCAGATCCTCCGAGGTATTCAAAACCACATCCCATAGAAGAGTTTGCCAGGATGGACCCGGAAACCAGGTTTATCATTGTAGGAGATGCAAGCATGGCACCCTATGAAATCATGGCCACGGAGGGATCAATCCATATAGAGGAAAGGAGTGGTAAACCCAGCATCGAGAGGCTGCAATTTCTGGCCAGCATCTTTCGGCATTCTGCCTGGCTTAATCCTAAATCGTCAATTGAGTGGCCTTACACAAGGTCTATTAACATGGTAAAACAGATCTATCCAATGTTTGAAGTTAGCTTGGATGGTTTGGAGAAGATGGTAGACCATCTGATGAGTAAGAATTGAGAGGCTGGAAACTGTAAAATCGAAACTTGATTTTTTGGCAGTTCTTGTTGCATGCTCATTAGGCTTTCAGAATACCTCCTTCAATCAATGTTGCTCGCAATGTAGCTTGCTGGGCCTCATCCAGCGGGACAAGGGGCGAACGTGGCGGTCCGCCATAGTAACCAAGCCAATCCAGCGCTAGCTTGAGGCCGGGAACCCCGAATCGCGCTGTCACTGCCATGTTGGCCGGGATCATCTTCAGCTGAAGCTGTCGTGCTTGCTCATGACGACCCTCTTGTGTATATTCAAAGATGTGATGACATTCCTCCGGCGCGATATTTGCGAGCGCCATAATTCCACCTACTGCACCCAGAACAAGGGCCGGATAGAGGAAGCCTGCTGAGCCGGCCAGGACATTGAAATCGGAAGATGCAGCCCTGATGATTTCTCCTAACTTGACCACGTTCCCTGAACTATCTTTGATGCCGACAATATTAGGGTGATGTGACAATTCCACCACGGTTCCGGCAGAAAGGTCGACACCTGTGTTTGCGGGCATATTGTAGAGGAGTATGGGCAAGGGTGAGCGATCTGCCAGCTCCAGATAGTGTCTCCGCATGGCTTGATCATCCATTTTGGATGGGTAATAGCTGGGAGTGATAACTATGGCCAGATCTGCTCCAATTGCAGCTGCCTGTTCTGTTAGCTCCAATGTACTCCTCGTTGAATCACATCCGGTGCCGGCAATAAATAGTTTACTTTTGGGAATGGCATCACGGGCAGTTTTTAGCACTTCTATTTTCTCTTTATAGTTTAAGTATGTGAATTCACCATTAGAGCCAAGGACAAGCAGGCCGGCAAGAGACGTTTTGCTCCAAGCGGCTATATTTTCAGCCAGTTTATCGTGAGCTACTGCTCCTTTGGCGTGAAAGGGCGTTGGGATTGGGGAGTACGCTCCTGATAGCAATACCGTTTTTATCATTATATTTCTCCTTTATGTTTTACCTGCCTTTAGGACTAGAATGCTCAGATAGTAAATGCTTAGAGCCATTTTTTCAATTGACGTATATATAACTTCTTGTCTATTCTATCTATATCAGCAAATAGGAAATAATTCAAATGATAGATATTTCTAAGATCGATTATTCCTTATTGGATAGGCCGGAGATTTTAATGTTTCTTTTTCACCCCAGAGCAGAGTGGGGTTCTCCAGGTGCCAGCTTGTCTGCTGAAGATATACTCATACAGGTTGAAGAGGATGTAGCAGTTGGCGCACGGTTTCATCTGGCAGAGAAAAAAGATGCTCCAACTATCCTTTTCTTTCACGGAAATGGTGAGATCGTGGGTGATTATAATGACATAGGCCCATTGTATACCAAGATGGGAATCAATTTTTTTCCTGTTGATTATCGTGGATATGGGCGATCTACTGGAACCCCGACCATTACTTCCATGATGAAAGACTCCCATATCATATTTGGCTATGTGCAAAATTGGCTTAAAGATAGGGGTTGTACAGGCCCCTTTATCGTAATGGGCAGGTCTCTGGGCAGCGCCTCTGCCCTTGAGCTTTCAGCGCATTATAGGGATGCAATAAATGGCCTTATTATTGAAAGTGGTTTTGCTTATGCCGGACCCCTTTTGAGGCTTTTAGGCATTGAGATGGAGAGGTTGGGGATACAAGAGGAAGATGGGTTTCGCAACATAGATAAGATTGCTACATTTCATAAGCCTACATTGATCATCCACGCGGAAAATGATCATATCATTTCCTTTACTGAGGGTAAGGATCTTTATGATGCATGTCCTGCTGCGGATAAAAAACTTCTTACGATTCCTGGCGCCAATCACAACGATATTTTTTTAAGGGGAATAACGGCATATATGGAGGCAGTACAGGATTTTATCATGATGTTGTGAAAGATGTTTCATCGCAGGTCTATTTCGCGATACGGGAGACCGATTTGTTCTGCGAGTGATTGAAGCTCCTCGTGCATCGTATGATCAGATGCCTCTTTTCTTTTTACAGGTACCATTTTATCAGCAACGATGAAAGCCTGTATCTTTTTTAGGGCAAACAATTGCAAAGCGAGTTTGTGAAGATCTTCCCTGGTTGCGTGTCGATAGGCATCTTGAATTTTCTCTAGTGTATTCAGGGGTTCGCCCCTCATATAATAGTGACTGTATGTCTCCACCAATTGAGCCGGGGTGTCTACATTAAACACAAAACTATTTAAGGCATCAAGACGCTTTAGTTCCAGATCCTTTTCAGGAATGCTTTTTTGAAGAGAGTCCATTATCTTTAATGTCTCCATAATTGCGGTGCCGGTTTTATTACCCTGGCAGCCAATGTAACCTACGAGCATTCCTGCATTCCACTTATAGGTCTGAAAAAAACCGGCTGAATAGACAATTCCCAAGTCATCCCGCAAGCGGGTGTACATAAGGGAATCATTGCCGCCCAGGATATCTGTCAGTAGATGCGCTTTCCAGAATGCAGGGTGAGTGCGCTTGAAACTTGGCAGCACTAAAACAACCTGAGATTGCACCTGTCCCGGTTTATTAATGAGTGATAGCACAGGTGGAGTTTGCTTTGGGTCATTGAGATTGCGTTCATTATACTGGCCCTGTGGGAGTGATTCGAAGAATTCTCTCAGGCCTTCTGTAGCCTTCTCAAGGGATATATCCCCTGATAATCCTATAACGATGTTGGAGGGTACAACATAGGTAGTCAAAAAAGTAATGAGGTCGATCTTATTAATATTGGGGATGGTCTTGATGCCGAGCAAAGGATCGCGGCCGTATCGGTGTCCATCAAAATGCCAGATAATGGCCTCGCGCATTGCAGCTTTGTGGGCATTTTCGCCTTGTCTGGTAAGAGCAGCGATTTCCTTCTGTTTAACAATATTGAGCACTGAAGGTTCGAATGCTGGTCTGGTAAGGATTTCTTGGAGTAAATCGAGACCCTTTTCCCAGTCCGCTTTCATAACTGAAAGGGTAATCTTTGTTGCCTCCTCACCCACGGATATAGATAAACGGATACCGTTCTCGTCGAGCACCTGGGCCAGCTCAGAAGGAGCATAGCGTTGTGTACCACCTTGAATAATGCTATTGCTCAGGATATCTGCCAAACCGGTCTTTTCATCATCAATATCGACATCACCGGCCTTAACGAGTATGGTGAGATCGATCAGGGGCAATTCGCGATCTGCCAGATAGAAGATCGGTGTAGTTCCGATTTTATTGGGCTGTAGCTTTGGATATACGATTTTTTCCGGGACTCGATCGAAAGAAAGCGGGTGCTTCCAACCAATAGGTGTAGGATAGATTGAGTTATTATGAAATGTCTCGGGCTTCACAATCTTGCTTGCTCCGACAGTCCCAATAGACCGAACCTCGGTGTATTGCTGTGGCGGTTGATCAGGCTTTCCCCCAGGAATTACATAAACACTGGTTTTATTTTCGTCCCGAATATATTTTTTAGCTACTTTTCTGATATTTTCGGGCGTAACCTCTGAGATTCGTTGAAGATAATCAGTAAGGTAGGTCCATCCGACTTGAACTTCCAATGTGGCCAAAGTTCCGGCCAATTCTTCATTGCTTCGCAGTCGATCCAAAAATTCACGTTGGTTGAGTTTTTTGATTCTTTTGAGTTCACGCTCAGAGAGTAATTCGTGTTTCAATTTTTCGACTTCAGCAATAAGGATATCCTCAAGTTCTTGACAGGCATTCACGTATGCCTGACGTTCCTCATTTTTGCTAAGATTTCCCTTTTTCAGTTCTTCAGGCTCATGGGGAGAACCTCCGAGAAGAATCATACCTCCATAGCGGTTATCGGGGTTGTAAGCCCAGGCGTCGACAGCGAGTCCTTTCTGAATAATATTTTGATTCATCCGAGCACTACGGCCAAGGCTTAAGGCCATGGTCATGACATCAAGCGCATAGAAGTCATCAGTTTTCATTTCAGCACCGTGGAACCCAATTCTTACCAGAGGTGTGCGAGCTCCTTTTAGGAAACGGATATTTTTGCGTGGGCCATGCTGTTTTGGTTCTGTTGTTACAATTTCAGTGCTCCTTTTCCCTTGAGGATACCGCTCGAAGTAGATCGCTGCCAGCTTTTTGGCTTCTTCAACCTTTACGTCCCCTACCAGTACACACACAGCATTTGTTGGATTGTAATATTTCTTATGAAAGGCTTTGGCATCAGTAGTGCTGTATTTTTCCATATCGGATTTCCAGCCGATTGTGGGATTTCGGTAGGGATGTGCAGTATAGGCGGTTGCATTAAGATCAAGCCAGGCAGCACCTCCGGGACTGTTTATATACCGAAAGGCCCATTCACGCTGGACGACCTCCTTCTCAACGTAAAACTCCCTCCAGGAGGGTTCAAAGAGCTGCTCGCTTACTATAGAAAACCACTGCTCGAGCATATCAGATGGCACTGACATGATGTATTGAGTCTGATCTTTGGTGGTAAAAGCATTAACACCCACAGCACCGTTTTTTCCCAACTGAGAAGAGAAGGCCTGAGGAACATAGATTTTTTGTACCTCGGCTCGCAGCCTATTCATCTCTGTGAGTTTTTCTCTGATCAATTCCCTGTCAGGATTCCGTTTTTCCTGCTCGGCGAGCACTATCTGATAGGCAGCTTCAATAAGCCTTTGAAGCTCTATGTCTCTTTGTAGATCCAGGGTGCCGAAATTTTTCGTTCCCTTAAACATCATGTGCTCAAGTAAATGGGCGATGCCGGTTTTTCCCGTATCTTCAAGTGCCGAACCGGCACGTATCGCCACGCGGCAGGCAACCTGAGGTATGGTAGGCCGCTCTACGATCAAAAACATCATACCGTTTTTCAGGCTGAACTCCTTGACATCCATATTGCTATATGAAGCTGAATTGTCAGCCATGCAAAGGATAGAGGTTGCCAGGAGTAACCAGCTAACCAGAATGGTTTTAAAAAAATGCATCAATAAATCCCCCTATGAAATTCTATCTTGGTAGTGGAGAAAGTTCCTTTTGTAAATCTATTATATCGCATATGGTATAGATAACAAAAATAAAAGATAGTAATTTTTATGTAATTATTCGGCTAGGTGATATCGAGATAGGAAACTCCTTCCCCTAACTTCATGACAAAGCACTATGACGATAGTATACTATTGTCGATTGCATAGAATAAGACCTTTGCATAACCCCTCTTGATCTCAAGGCCATGGGCTTTTTTCAGTTTCCTCCGGGGCGTAAGCCCTCCGGGCCGGAGGCCGAGGCTCCCGGGCTGGTCTTTTCAGCAACGTATCCATGGGGGAGCCCGCCAGAGGCGGATAAATCTTGCCCTCTCCGCATTGCCCCGATAAATCGGGATCTCAGGGACATGGTTGACTTCGTTGACTTATTCCCTTTTTTGAACCACGAAGACGCCCTTCTGCGTGCTCGCACAGGCAGGCAAAGAACACAAAGTAAATATTTTATGTCCGGCGGGTTAAACGCCGGACATACATAGTTTCGCCTAAGGGGCAGTCCTTGCTTTGTGTACCTTGTGGCTTTGTGGTTTATTTTAAACAACGTGGAATTCTGAAAATCGCCGGGTTTTTCAAAGGTCTCATAATAGGCAAGGAAAGATTTGATTAAGTGAAGTAAGGGCAGGGTTTCAGATTACTCTTTGATATCTTCTTTTAATTCTTCTATAAACTCTTTGAAAAACTTGTCTTGTTCTTGCCAGTCAGGGCCAAACCGTTTTTGAAAATAGCTACCCAGTTTATCAAAGAGCTTGCGCCAGACTGGATTGCCGTCGCCAATGACCACATCTTCCAGAAATGACCTGAGTTCCGGAATCTTTTCCTTCGGTAGAAAAGAAACAGCTCCCAGCTTGATAGATTTTTTCAATGACTCCGGGGAAAGAGCGTGAGCAGTGAGCATGACTGTAGGAAATCCTCTCGACACCGCATCTTTTAAAAGTTCAAAACCATTTACGCCCATGATGTCGAGAATAACAATATCAAAGGTGTATCCCGAAAGGTATTGAATGGCTGTGTCATAATCCGTTGCTTTACGAATTATGCACATATCGAGCTCTTCCTCCACGGTTTCAAGGACATCAGGTTCATCATCCACTACCAGTATGGATTTATCTTTCAAGGGGCTCTCTGAAGTCATTGCTGATTTTCCTCCTTCCGTTGATTTACGTGAGAAGCTCAAAAAAGGACATATGCGTTGCTTTTCCCGATAATTTCTTCTTTTTTATTTTAGATTGCATTTGTTTGAATTGTCAAGATAAAATATTTTGCAATTACCCAGTACATGACCCTGGCACTTTGTTTCAGGGTTATACATGAAAGAAAGGCCTGAAAGACATCTCCATTCACTTTTCTCTGCCGAGTTTCTTAAGAGGTTCAAGGTTTGCGATTGGAAGGTATGAATATACCTGTCTATCAGCTGGCAGGAGGCAAAAACCATTAAGATAAAGCAGCCGTTCTCCCGATAGATTGGGGGAAACCATGAAACTAAGAACCTGAGTAGGTAGCTTTTGGCTATCCATTAAGATATAACTTGACTAAAAGAATCTAAATGATACAATCACTTTGAACTCAAAGGAGGATGGAAAGTTGGATCCACGAAAAATTCTTAAAGGAAAAAGGGTCTTGATCGTAGATGACGAAGAGGACATCCTCGACTTATTGATTGAGCTTCTGGATATGTGCAAAGTTGATAGGGCCTCAACTTTTGAAGAGGCAAAAGAGCTTCTTGAGACCAGTTTTTACCACATTGCTGTGTTGGATATTATGGGGGTCCAAGGGTATGAACTCTTAAAAATCGCTAACAAAAAAGATGTTCCAGCTTTGATGCTTACGGCTCATGCGCTTTCAAAGGATAACCTCAAAAAATCTTTTCAGGAAGGCGCCTCCTATTATGTGCCCAAAGATGAGATCAACAAAATAGATATATTTCTGGCAGATATCATCGAGGCCCGGGAGAAGAAGAAAAATGTATGGAATAAATGGTACGAACGGCTTAGCGGTTTTTGTGATAGAAGGTTTGGCCCAAACTGGAAAGATGAAGACCCTGACTTTTGGAACTCCCTCATAAAATATTAATAAATCTACAACGACTCAGCCACTATGTAAGAAGATCTGCGTCCCTTCTCTCCCCGGGGATTCACTTTCGGTAGAGCTTTGCAAAACCCGGCGATTTTCACCATCCCCAAAAAGACGATGGACTTTTTTGAAGTGACTGGTGGCCTCCCGCTCGGAGAGAAGGGTGCTGAAAAGACCAGCCCGGGAGCCTCGGCCTCCGGCCCGGAGGGCCTACGCCCCGGAGGGAACTGAAAAAAAGCCCATCGTCTTTAGATCAATAGGGGTTATGCAAAGGTCTCTCCTTATGGCAAGGGTTTAAGCTCTAACCGTGTCCAGATAATGCGCGTTCAAAAGATGACAGGTCCCGCATAAAAGAGAAGGCCTTCGGGGGACTGGTTGGATACATGGGGGAGGTCATCCTCAATCACACGGTGAAGCCCGTAGTGCTCGATTCAGAAACAGTTCGCGTAGATAATATGCTGCCCCGGTGAACAGGCAAGGCCGGTAATGGAAAAAAATGTTGGGGAATATTTTTCAATAACAGGGAGTACCGTTACAATAACTGTACATTCAAAGAGTCATATACATGCAGAGACATTAATTCCTGAAAGGTGAATTGTTGCAATGGTCAATGATGCCAGCAAGTACCTTAATCGTGAGAAAGTAGAGGAACTGCTTTTTGATCTCGTGAGAATTTATAGTCCTTATTTCCATGAAAATGATATTATGGACTATGTGTATCAATGGTTTCATAAAAAGGGGATTCCGTCAGAATATCATCATTACCACGAGAAAAAAGTGACAGATTTTCGGGGAACAAATATCATTGGCCGGCTCAAGGGACAGGATTATGGCCCAGTTATCCTGCTGAACGGTCACTTAGATACCGTTGAAATATGTGAAGGCTGGAAACGAGATCCCTTGGGGGCTGAGATAGAAGGGAATAAATTATACGGCGTAGGTGCTCTTGATATGAAAGCAGGATGCGCTTCAATTATGCTTGCTGTAGAGGCCTTTGCTAAAACCTTTGATTCATTTAAGGGAGAGATTTTGTATACTTTGGTGTCCGATGAAGAAGGGCCTTATGGGCTTGGAACAGATGCCCTTATATTAGATGGTATACTCGACCATGCAGATGTAGCAATTGTACCTGAACCAAGTAGTGGTTTTTGCGGTATCCCTTTTCCCTGCTTATGCTTAGGTGCACGTGGCGGGTTGAACTATACGGTAAATTTTACAGGAAAATCCGCCCACGCTGCATATCCAGAACAGGGAATTAATGCAATTATCGAAGCTTCTAAGGTACTATTGGAACTAAAAGAAAGTGAATCAAAGACAGACTTAAAGCTTGGAAAAGGCTCCCTCTGCATAATTGGGATGAATGGTGGAGGAGCCGCATGCAGCGTGGCGGACCAGGCCTCCTTTACAGTATTCAGGCATGTAGTAAGAGGAGAGGATCTTGATTATCTCCGCAAAGAGGTTAATCAAGCAATCAAACGGGCAAACATAAAAGGAAGAGCTGTTATGAAGTTTAGGGATGCTCCGCACACTGAAAATGCGGGATTTCAACCATATGTAACCTCAGAAAGCAATCCCTATACAGATATTATGAAGGAAAGCATTTTATCTGCCACGGGCAAAAAAGGAAGTATAGCCTATTTTGCAAGCATTGGCGACTTTAATTATTTAGGTTCAAGGCTTAAACTGCCGACCTATGTCTTTGGGCCGGGTGGAGAAAATTTTCATACCGCGGATGAGTATGTAAATTTGGATACGGTAGTTAAGACTAGTGAAACAATATATCATTTTCTTAAGAGCATTTTGGTTGAAAAATAGATATGTTCTAATCTATTTGATCCCAGCAGAGACTTGATTGCAATAAGCAGAACTGGCCTACAAAAGTGATCAACAACCATATACCCATTCAACCCTCGTGACGATGCCTACTGCATAATCTGGGTTCAAATACCTAATATATCTTTTGCCATCGCCACGGTTGCAACATTCCGTTCCAGTTCCTTTGCGATACGCACAGCTCTTTCAACAAATTGGGCGTTGGATTTTGCGAACTCACCTTTTCGGTAATAGATATTATCCTCAAGACCTACACGGACATGCCCACCCATGCAGATTGCATGTGCTGTAAGAGGCAGCTGGAATCTTCCCACTCCAGCAACTGTCCAGGTTTGCCCAGCTCTTAGGCGGTCTACCAAAAAGTTGAGATTTTTAATCTCCCCGCTCATTCCTCCGGGTACTCCCAGGACAAAATCAATATGGAATTTTTCTGGGATGTACTTTTTCCTGATATACCGTTCGGCTGTCTCCAGCATGCCATAATCAAAGATCTCCAATTCCGGCATCACACCATTATCCTGAATGGCATTAGAGATAGTGCGGATAGTGTCTTGAGTGTTTTCAAAGATATCCGGCCCAAAATTCATAGTGCCCATGGATAGTGTTGCCATCTCTGGCCTGAGTTTTAGAGGAGCACAACGCTCCTTGAGCGTGGTTCCCAGGGCACCTCCTGTGGAATACTGGAGAATACATTCGCAGTGTTCCCGAATCCTGTGTGTCACCTCCTCAAAAATATCTATCCGCTGACTTGGTTTCCCTTCTTCGTCACGAACATGCAAATGTATAATGCTGGCCCCAGCCTCCACTGCTCTCTGCGCCGATTCAGCAAGCTCCTCTGGGGTAATGGGAAGATATGGATAATCATGTTTGGTTAATTCAGCACCAACAATGGCACAGGTAATTATCAGGGGGGTATCAGCCATGTTTGATCCTTTGTCTATCTTTAGGGGTTACACAGAGACCTTTTGCTTTACATACCAAAACAGGTTCTTCAAGCAGTGTTGCTGCTGTTTCCCCGTATTCAGGTGCTGAAGAGATTATTTTCCATGCCTCGAATTCCATCTTTCTTGAGGTATTACTGGCCTCGACCATTTTACCTATCACTTCGATAAAATCTCCGGCATAAACAGGTGCGAGAAACTCCACTAAACTATAGTCTCTAAACAATCCTTCGTCCCCATCATAACGGATGAGAAGTTCGGTAGCCACATCTCCAAATAGACCCAACATTCTTGCGCCATCAACAAGATTGCCTCCATAGTGGGCATCCTGCGTACTCATTCTCACCTTCAGTCTTGTCTCAATCATAGTTATCTTCACGCTCCTTCTCTTTCTAATATTTTTGTAACTAAAAACGATGCGACCTCAGAGGGCAATGTCCCCGGCCCGAACCCGGCGTCATAGCCGAGCTCGACCGCAAAATCGTTTGATATTCGGGGTCCACCTGCAACTACAATAAAACGATCTCGCGAGTTTTCTGCCTCCAAAAGTTCTATTAATTCAGTGAAGTTCCGTATATGAGAGTCTTTCTGAGTAACTGTCTGGGAAACCAGAATCGCATCAGCCTCAACTTCCAGGGCCTTTCGAAGTAGTTCCTCACAGGTAACCTGAGCTCCCATATTGTAGGCATTAATTTCAGGATATCGTTCCAGGCCATAATCGCGGTTATACCCCTTCATATTCATAATGGCGTCAATTCCCACGGTGTGGGCATCGCTCCCAATGGTGGCGCCTACAACCGAAATACGGCGGTTTATCTTCGCTTTAATCACCTCATTTATCTCATAGAAGTCCATCTTTTTGATTTTGACTTCAGCTGCCTTTACGGTGGAATAGTCAAGGGACGGTATCGCTCTCGCATAGACAACAAAATAGGTAAAATTATCTGCAATTTTACTACTATGTGCTATCAAGATATTATCAAAATTTAGTCTCGAGAGGTATAATTCTGCCGCCTTCTTCGCCCTTACACCATTTTCAACGGGAAGTGTGAATGACAACTGCACTACCCCGTCATTTAAGGAGTCACCATACGGCTTAATCATTTCTTCACTCACGAATCACTCCTTCCCTTTCAAGTTGTTCCATTATAGGATTGGAATAATCAATGGCCTTTTCAAAAACCCCATCAAGCCCTTTCCCGCCTTCAATGGGCCTGCTGATATTGGCGAATTTCCCCTTTGAGATCGCTTCCATGAGGCCGATTTCCTTGACCTCTTGTAAAAAATTTTCCACCTCATCTAGGACCTGCTGGGCGCGTTTTGCTATAAAACCGTCCTTTTTAAACTCGATCTCTTTCCCAAGTTCCCTGGCAATGTTGAACACATAATTGACACTGGAAAGGGCCTGGAATCTGTCCTGCATAAGCGGTGTGTGAATAGCCTCGGTTAATAAACCGGTAAGATGGATCCCCTGCCTTGTTGCAATAGAGGCCAGATTAAACATGGTATCCAGGCAATGGGAATAAAATATATCCGTACTTTTGTATTTAGTTGGCGGCATGTATTTTAACGGCGCCTTGGGGAACAACTGCCTGGCAAGCTGGGCGTGAGAAAGTTCATACAAAAAGGCATTTTCCACCTGGGGATCAATCTCAAAGGCATGCCCAAGTCCAAGCAGGTCATCGGTAAGCAAGGCCTTTTTTGCCATGGCCTCATTAATAAGCTGCGATGCAGTAACTGTATAGGCATTTTCAATCGCATCAGAGGTAGTGAGATAGTTGTCCTCGCCGGTATTGATTATTATCTTTGCCCGGGAACAAATAAGGCGGCTGAAATACTGATCAACGAATGTGCGCTTCATATTAATGTCGCGGAAAAGGACTCCATACATCGAATCATTCAAAAGAATATCCAAGTCTTCATAGGCAGCGCAGGCCGCAATCTCTGACATGCAAAGGCCTGAGGAATAGTTTGTCAAACGAACATATCTGTTCTCTCTCTCTGATAGCTCGTCCAGGGCCTCCCGCATGATTTTGAAATTGGCCTGTGTAGCGTAAGTTCCACCAAACCCCTCTATGGTGGGACCATAGGGGATATAGTCAAGAAGTGATTGGGCAGTGCTTCTGATAACCGCAATAATATCTGCACCTCCCAGGACGGCAGAATTTGCCTGGGTACGGTCTTCATAGACATTACCTGTCGCAACAATCATATACCGCCAGGGTTGTTGGGGAAGAGGGAATCTTCTTATCTTTTCTTCCTTTCTTTTCCTTGTTCTATCTAGAACGGCAACAGCATTTTCGGATAGCTCTTTTTCTTTTTCCAGGATATCTTCCCGAGAAAATTTTCTTACATCACCAAACTCTATTTTTCCCTGTTCAACGAGTTCTGCAGTGGTTTGCGGATCCCTGCCTGTTTCAAGCATTGCCGCGGCAAAACAACGTGATACGCCAGAATCTAGATTACCTTTTTCCCATAACATATCAACGAGTCTATTGGGGATAGGGGTCCCTTCGCTATCAACCCCATCTATGCCGTAAAGCCTAAGAATTGTTCTTTCCACAGAAACAGTGGAGTGTTTGCGGATGAAAGTTTGAACCTGATCTGCAATTTCTTTAGCCATTCTTTTAATCCGGGTAACCTGGCTACTTTTCAAAGGTATTTCTGCCATTTTCTATCCTTTCAATCGTTCTCGAATCTTTTCTTTTATCGATTCTGGAAGAGGAAAATGAAGGGCGATATATAATGCTTTTTTGCTCTCTTGAAAGGCGTTTCCAATGTCTCCAGATAAAATTCTTTCTAGCTTGTAGGGCATTTTTTCCATTAAATCTTCAAGGCTGAGAACATGGCCTGTTTCCTCGTCAAAATCTACATCCTTCATTCTGTAAAGTGAGATATCTCGAAGAGAGAGTACTTCAGGATAATGTGAGGTGCAAAAGAATACCAGATCTTTGTGGGAAAACTCCTGAAGAATTATCCTGGAAAGCTCTACTCCTCCTATTGGATCTGTAGACTGGAAAAGTTCATCCGCTAAAATATAGGCAGAAGTGGATATTTCTTTGGTAAAAAATTCAATTTCTTGCCCAAATCCGGATAGGCTCCACCTGATATTTCCCGCTGATTTTAAATGCAGCTCCACCTGTTCCGGAAAATGCAATAGAATGGATTCCGCGCACACGGGAAGTCCCATCCTGATTGCTGTTAATTGAAAATAGATGGTTTTTAAAACTGTTGTTTTGCCGGTCATATTGGCTCCGAATAACACATTTGCGCCACGCTTTAAATCAAGATTCAAAGGAATATATTTTTTCTTCTTTTGGTTTTGCAGTGAAGGAAGAACTGCATTTGTAAGTTTGCACCCCAGAGAGGATTGAAAGGTGGGTAGACATAAGGCTTGACGTTGTTTAACCAGTAACAGGACATAATAAAAGGTCTGATCTTTTCTTTCTTGGTAGCACATTCTGAAATCCCTAAAATGGGGGTATAGTTCTTTGTTAATTTTCCGTATTTTTTCTCCCATCAGATGGCTGACCTTTTGGGCAAGTGTATCCTTTTCCGAGATGATATTTTTAATAGATGGGCTTAGTTGATAGTTAACCAGGTTGATATCCTGTTTGCTCGTTACAGAAAGGAGTTTACAGTCCTGTATCTTTGGCAGATTCTCGGCATCTTGGGGGAGTTCTTTGGGATAAGGATAGATCATTTTTAGACCGGTTTGACCATAAATTTCATTTTCATATTGGGAGAGTTGTGTTTTGAGTTCCTTTTCTAATTTTGAAATTTTTTCACGAAGTTCTTTCTCCTCAGGTGTGTAGTGCAAACTGGAAAACGCTTTTTGAGTGTGGGTTTCAAGGATTTCCTTTATTTTTCGGCAGCATTTCCTTGGTTCCGGCAGAATAGGATACCCCATTTCGATCTCTTGAAGGACCAGGTTTTCAGATACAAATTTACCGAGACTATAAAGATGAAACTGCTCCAGAGATTGATTTTCGAAGAAGGGAAGAACAAAGTCAAGTAATGGTAGTTTTCGGCTTTGATCGATAATTTTTTCAAGTTCCAATTTCTTTTGATCGACCCGTTTTTGCAAATCCTGAAGTATTCTGAAATGCTCTTTTCCTTTCTTAGCACTCAGAGGCCGAAGTATCCTGCGAGGTAGCAGGGGAATATCCACGTCGAAGAGGCGCATAAAGGCACCAAAACCCAGCTCTTTATATAACCCATCGGGGATAATATTCTGTTCAAATTCTAATTTCATGGAGATCTTCTCGAAAAAGGTTATGAACAGGGATATTTTCTGGAACCGGCAGGGTATATCGGCTGGTTTCCTGCTTCAAGAATATTCTTTTGACCTTTACAGGATTAAGAATGAGAAGAGTCGGCCTGAAAGCCTTACCATGAGTGTCATGAAGCGATATGTTTTGGTAAAGCGTGAAATTGTCGAGAATTATTGTCAGATTCTTGAGGGGAGCCAAAAGGGAACAAAGTGACTTTGAGAGTGCACCATTTAAATAAAGAGTGCATTTTCTATTTTTGTATTTGAGGCAAAGCCTTTGCAATTTTGTATCAAGAAAAGGAATCGTTTTACCATGGTAAAATAATTCATTGTTTTCTCCAAAGAGAAAGGATCTCGTATCTTCTTCGAGGCGGTCTATGAGTAGATTTTTTTGTTTCTGGCTGCAGACATGAAGGAATAGGGCAAAGAGTAGATCCTTTGCCTTTTGAAGCTGTTCCTTTCGAGTGGATAGAAGTACCGCGAAATAAAAGGCGTCACTAACGGCGGGGTGGGCGAGAAACTGTCTGTCGATTGACCCATCAATCAGGAGATCACTGTTTGGCAAAAGCCCTTCCACCTTTTTTTTCATGTGAAGGATTTCCTGTTTGTTGTTGGGCCCTTCAAGGATAATTTGAAAATCAAGAAGGCATTCCCCCAGGACATAGACCTTTTTGAAATCTGGCCTAGTGAAATTATCCAGTATTTCATATTTTCCAGTGAGTTCATGCAAATGTTCTCCAGCAGTAATAAAATAACTACCTCTGGAGAGAAAAAACGTGGGTTTCTGTTGATTTTCATAGAAATCAATTTCTTCTCCGTTGATGCCTATTGAGGCTAAACATATAGGCGTTTTCCCTTTGCTGTTCTCCCGCAGTTTCCGGTATACAAAATTCAGAATAGTTGTTTTGCCAGCGTTTTTGTCTGAACCAATAAAAGAGAGTGTTCTCATAGTCTTCTTTGGCTTGTAGATATTGACTTATATTTGGCTCCGGGATTCTCCTGAAGATATTTCTAAATTGTGACTTGCGGTCATTCCATTTTTTCGGCTATTTCTTTATATAGAATTTTCTCGCTAGGTCTTGCAATTATCTCGTTCTATAATCTCCTCTCAACAGTATCTTTGTATATAAAGATCTTTCAGGTAGGCGCTCTGGCGGACTATATCTAAAGCCAGGTTTGCATGACCTTCACAGTATCCATTTCCAATGATCATTTCCACATCCTTACCTATCCCTTCTGCTCCCAGTGCCGCCGCAGTAAAGCTGGTGGCCATTGAAAAAAAGTATACCTTCCCGAAGTCCTTTGCTATGAGGATGGCTCCCATCTCACAATTCGCCCGAGAGACACAGTTTACCACCACGTTGCATAGTTTACCGTCAGTTGCCTTGTCTATTTTTTGCAAAAGATCCAGGGCCTGGTCTGCCCGGGCAACGATAACCTCATCTATAAATGGTGAATTTTCCGCATCCTCCTTGCCCTCTTCGCGGTGGACAATCCCGATAACCCTGCCCCCAGCCCCAGCTTTTTTTTTGGCCTGGTAACAACATAGTAATCCGGATTTACCTCTTGCGCCAATCACGGCCACGGTATCACCGTATGCTACAAGCCTATCTACCTGAGCAGGTGCCCCTGCAACATCCAAAACAGCCAACGCAAGAGGTTCTGGTATGTCTTCAGGGAGTTTTGCCCAAATCCCGCTTTCAAACAGCAAGGCCTGGCCATCTATATCCACCTGATCCTTGTCCATGTGTATGGTTATTATTTTGTTGATGCGCAAGGGTGTCAGAGACAGGCTTACAAGACTGGCAATCCGGTCCCCCTCACTCAGGTTAATTCTACCTTTTAAGGCATCCCCAATCTTGGCAACCTTACCAATGAACATACCTCCCGAGCCAGTCCATGGGTTTTTGTGTTTGCCGTATTTGTTGACGATATCCATCATGATCCTGGCAATTTCTTCTTGATTCATTCCTGAACGGTCTTTGATGTCAGAGAAAGAGGCAGAATCAATGTTCAAGGTGATCACATCGCACAGAATTTCGTTGTCATAAATCTCGGAAAAATCATTGGATACACGAAGCGCGGGCTGCGGCAAAACACCACTCGGTTCCAGAACCCTATGGGTACCGTATTTGTTCCCTCTCTTTTGCATAACTGCCTCCGATAACAATGTTTTGTTGCTTCAGGGGCTGGTCCTTTTGCTGACTAACCCTACATGTCACTGGTGGAATTCTATTCTTGATGAACCGGTATCTACGCATTTCTTTCAAATCAACTTTGAAATTGCGAATCTATTTCAGATGCATGCCGGATCTGGCATCATAAAACTATACTGACTTATTGCTCACAAATGCCGCGTTTAATTAAACCACTATCATTTTCTCGTCTTCCCTATCACACCCCAACAGGAAAAGCTGATATATTCGTCGGCAATCTCCTCCACGGTGAGGGCTCCATTTTCCTTGAACCAATACGAAATCCCTGTACACATCTGAAGTATAGCGATAGCAGCTAATTTAACATCGTTTATAACAATAACACCGCTTTTAATTCCCTCCTCGAGAATCTGGAGGAAGATTTTTTCATAACTTCTTCTTTTTCTAACGATACGATCATATTTTCCTTTTGTGAGGCTGTGTATCTCCGAGTCCGTTACATGGGTTTCATCGGGATTCTTCACGTGGTATTCAATGTGAAACCTTATGGCCTTTTTCAGCTTCTCCACAGGATCTTTTTCGCCTTTGATGCTCTCCTTTAAATTAAAAAGGAGATTCTTCATGGTGTAGTCCATGATCTGGTAAAGGATTTCCTGCTTGGAGGTAAAATGATAATAGATACTTCCCCCTTGAACACCTGAGCGTTTCGCGAGCTCCCTCAGCGTGGATGCCATATAGCCCTTCTCTCGAAAAAGGCAGGCAGCCTCTTGAAGGATGACCAATTTTCTAGGGGATGTTTTGTTAGTCTTGTCTACAATCATGCCTGCCTCTATTTTGTAGCCCCGGCAGTACCATACATAGAATCTGCTTTCTTCAAAGGTGTGCAGTAGTAGAGAAATTGCTATGACACGGTGGTAAGCATTCCATCATGTTGGGGTTATATATACCAGGTACTATTATTGTGCCAAAATTTTACCTTCTTCGTATTCACCCAAGCTTATAGAGTATCTAAAAAACCTAACGTTTGTTAGTTTTGTAGTTTAAGAATTCCGGATTGTCAAGTATTTTTGCGAAAATTGTCATTTACAAATTAAAACTGGACCTCCAGTCGGCCATAATCTGAAGATAAAAGGAGGTTTTAGATTATGGTACAACTAGATAAGCAATTTCCTGACAGCCAAGTTAAAGAACTGCTTGAACGATATCTAAAAAAGGAGATCGAGATCCGCTATGTCCCGGATATTGAAGGCACTAAGAAAAGCGGATTTTTCTCCTGCTCAAGCAATAGAGGATATCCTGCTTTACAGCTTTTTCTTACCGGGGGTATATTGGGCAACGATCTTTGAAGAGTTTATTCTAGGCGAAATTGGTGTAGGGGGTGTTGCGGCAATTGTAACGGAAATTCGTGGCCCAGTTTAAATTACTGGGTTGAATCGGTTTAAGACCTTTGCATAACCCCTGTTGATCTAAAGACGACGGGCTTTTTTTTCAGTTCCCTCCGGGCCGGAGGCCCCTCCAGGACGGAGTCGAGCCGGAGATCCTCCGTATTGCCCTGATACATCGGGGTCTCAGGGGCATTGTTGAATTCGTTGACTTATTCCCTTTTGAACCGCAAAGGCACCTGTCTGCTACAGGGAGCTGAAAGCAGAGAAGCTCAAAGCTGAAAGCTGAAAGCTCAAAGCTGAAAGCGAATTAGCTGATAACCTCGAAGCTTAAAGGGGTTGCCATTTTGAGAGGGAGTTGATAAGACCTTTGATCATAGAAGCTATCTCGATACCTTCCTTCTCTAATGGGGTTAAACGCCGGACATAACCATTCATCGCCTAACGGCGAAGGGATTACGTTGTGTACCTTGTGGCTTGGTGGTTTAAACAACGTGGAATTCTGAAGATCGCCGGGTTTTTCAAAGGTCTCCGTTTATATCCAGACCGACTGATCCTTTCCCTGAAGGATTCTTAGTTTAAAAAGGCTTGCAAGAGATTGTAATAGGTGAACTAATGATTAGCGCTGGTATACGATTCGACCGTCGAATATGGTTATATCTACCTTTATATCGGCAATTTCCATTGGGTCGATCGTATAAATATCTTTTTCCAGGATGATCAGGTCAGCGCGTTTTCCCGGCGTGATGCTGCCTAATTTATGATCTTGCCCATAAGCGATAGCAGGGGTAATAGTATAGCCACGAACTGCTTCATCAACAGAAATTCTTTGTTTCGGATACCAGCCGCCTTGAGGCGTTCCATCCCTTCTCTGTCTGGTTACTGCAGCATGGATACCCACGAGAGGGCTTGCATCACAAACCGGAGCGTCAGAGCTGAAAAGCAAGGGGATGCCTGCGTTAAGCATGTCGCGGTAAGCGTAGGCCCATTTTCCCTTCTTCCCCACTGACTCATCGATCATGCTGATATCCAGAATCATATTATGGGGCTGAACGCAGGCTGGAATACCTACTCCGGCTAATCGTTCCAAATCCTCATGGCGTATCATTTGAACATGCTCAATACGGTGCGAGATGGCTGGGGGAGCGTAAAAGTCTTTTTCATCTCTAACCCTTGATTTTTTCAATTCTTCAAAAACCGTCACTACCTCTCGATTTGCCCTATCACCAATGGCATGAATCATCACCGCAAGGCCGGCCTGGTCAGCTTTTTTAATGGCTCCAGCAAATTGGTCCATTGGGAACAATGGCATTCCGCAATCAGCATCCAGGTAAGGCTCAAGCATCCAGGCTGTACGTGCTCCCATGCCGCCATCTGCAAAATATTTTAAATATCCGATTCTGAGGCGGTCATCACCAAGGCCGGTTCTAAGCCCCAATCCGAGGGCTTCATCAAGACGTTCACCGGGAATACCTACCCAGCATCGCAAATCTAACTCACCCATCTCATTTAAACGCTGCCACCCTCTGAGTGCAGGGGCTCCTTCCAATCCACCCATAAGGCGTGTGTCATGTAGCCCTGTTAGCCCAAGGGTATGAAGAAATTTAATGCCATCCCGCATGGCTCCTAAGAGCTCCTCGCCATCAGGGTTTTTTATAGCCGCTCTAACAAGGTTTGGGGCAAGCTCTCTAAGGATACCGTTTGGTTCTCCCGCAGAGTCTTTAGCGATAACTCCTTGAGGAGGGTTTGGCGTATGTTTATCGATTCCGGCCAGTTGAAGGGCCCGGGAGTTGGCCGAAGCCAGGTGCAGGTCACAGCGCCATAGGGCAACCGGATTGGAAGGGGCTGCAGCGTCAAGGTCATCGCGGGTGGGCATACGGTTTTCGGGCCATTCCGATTCATTCCAGCCTTGACCGATAATCCATTTTCCTGGGGTGGATTTAGTTGCAGCATAAGCAACCCGGTCCATGAGTTCCTTGAAAGATTTTACATCAGCCAATTGTAACTGTTGTCTACCCAAGGCCCAGTCATAGAAATGAAAATGAGAATCTATCATTCCCGGCAAGCCAAGCCGGCCACCTAGGTTAATGCTCTCAGTATCTGAGCCTGCAAAAGACTTTACGTATGGATCACTTCCCATGTCGAGGATATATCCGCCGCCGATGCTTACAGCAGTGACTTCGGGTTGTTTCGGATCCTGGGTGTGGAAGTTACCGTTTAACAAAATGAGTTCCGGCGCAACGTGCTTGGTATTCATAGTAAAAATCCTTTGGGAAATGGGTCTTGAGGGTCTAAAATGAATTCATGTATGCCAGTAATGTAGGCACTCCCACGGATTTCCACGATCACACTATCTAAATCGCCAACCGTTGTCTCTTCTACAATTCGAGCCTCAAAAACGCTTTGTATGGGGCTAAAATTTCGAAAGGGTTTATTTAACGTCATCTGTCCATGATGATGGAGCAATGTCATCTTGGCTGCAGTCCCTGTGCCGCAAGGGGAACGGTCCATATGTGATTCCCCGTATATCACCACATTTTTTCCAAACCCTTGATCATGTCCTGCTGGATCATAAAACTCGGCTACATCCACTGTATTTACTTCGGGTCGGGTAGGGTGATAAACCTCCAACTGCTGGTTAGCAATATCAATGATATCCATACCTAATTCGATTAACTTAGATGCATTCTCTGGGGCCAAATCTAACCCGATTTGGTCGGCAGAGACCATGACAAAAAATCCGCCCACACAAACAGTGTCAACAGAAATCTTTCCGAGAATAGGGGTATCTAAAATTTCGTTTGTTTTATAAACAAAAGAGGGCACCATCTGGATGGCTACGGATTCAACCTTGTCATCTTTAACAAAGGCCTTTGTCTCCATTGGTCCAGATGGGGTGTCTACGAGGACCTTTGTTTCTATTCCTTTAGATGGTTTTATTACTCCAGTCTCTATGAGGGTAGTTACCGCCCCAATAGTGGCATGACCGCATAAATAAGGATAGCGCCGAGCATCCATATATATCAAACCAAAATCAGCGACATCAGTGGTAGGTTCAGTTAGCAATGCGGCCAGCATGCCCCGGTGACCTCGCGGTTCTCGCGTTAATTGGAGCCGAATATGGTCCAGGTTTTCCTTAACGTAACGATATTTTTTTTTCATAGTCTGGCCTGGAACAGGGTCAGCACCAGATATAATCAAGCGGGTTGATTCTCCAGCCGTGTGCGAGTCAATGGTAACTAATCGTGAAGGAAATCTATTTCTCAGGGCTTCTATAGCTGCCTTGTAGTCCATGAATTAAGCCTCCATAAAAAATCAGCCATCTCCCTTGAAAGGAAATGGTGTGAAGTTAAGATAGAAACAAAGGATAGACATGGAAACGGTTACTGTGTTTGACCGTTCTCTTTTGGCAGCAGGGCGCAGTAATTTGGTTTTATCAGGATCCATACCTTCTGACCCCGTTTCAACGTCCTTAATTTGACTATGTCAATAGCGTGTATTACGGTCTTGTTCTCAAGCTCAACAAAATAGCTAACCTCGCCGCCCATGTAACTTCGATTGACGATTGTGCCGCTGAAGCAGTTGATGCTCGGTTTTTGTGAATCTTTTTCCATTGCGACAACTTCATAACTCTGTGCCCTGATCACTAATTCTACCTCGTCCCCTTTTTGCCAGTCGCCTGGATGATGAACCAGGATTTCACTGCCATCACCTACTTTGACTTTGAAATTGTCACCTTCCTGATCAATCACCACGCTATCGAAAAAATTTGATTGGCCCAGGAAGTCAGCAACAAAATGATTGGCGGGATAGTGGTAAACCTCTTCAGGGGAGCCTTCCTGCTGCAAGAGGCCTTGCTTCATTACAACAATTTTGTCTGACATGGACAAAGCTTCGCGCTGATCATGGGTAACAAAGATGGTGGTGACACCAATCATTTCCTGTATATTCTCAATTTCCCTGCGCATTTCTTCACGGAGATTTGCATCCAGTGCGGACAGAGGCTCATCCATTAGAAGAACAATCGGTTCAATAACTATCGCCCTGGCCATGGCAATGCGTTGCTGCTGCCCACCTGAGAGCTGAGACGGCATTCTTTTTTCCACGCCGGGCAAACGAACCATTTCCAGGGCCTTCATGACTTTCTCCTTAATTTGATCCTTTGGAAAATGTCTATACTTCAAACCGAAAGCAACATTGTCGAAAATATTTTTGTGTGGGAAGAGGGCATAGTTTTGAAAAATCATTCCCAGTTCTCGCTTGTGGATGGGGATATCATTAACCCGTTGGCCCTTGATGTATATATCACCCTCTGAGGGCATTTCAAGACCGGCAATCATCCGAAGGATAGTAGTCTTGCCGCAGCCAGAAGGACCGAGAAGGGTGACAAGAGACCCTTCCTTGATATCCAAATCAATTTTTTTCACAGCCACCACTTTGTCGAAGTGTTTGCTAACACCTTTTAGTTGGACAATAGTGCTGCCATCACTTTTTTCCACATCTATTCCTCTTCTCAGTTTGTAGCTGCCCACCTCAGATAGAGCTGAGATGGACAGCCTGTTTATTTTTTCTTAACGACCTGCCATAACCCTATCCCACTCCTCGGCCCATTCAACCTGGTGACCATTCCAGTAGGCCGGATCGGCAAACAGATAGCCTTTCAGTTTACCAGTAGGATCGAAGGCGGGCAATTTCTTGATCGAATCCGGCATTGGTACTTTAGTAGGATCAAGGCTGGGAGGATATTTCTGTCCATTAGCAACTTCTATGGAGGCCTCCGGTGCCAGCATAAAGTCAAGCAGTTTCTGGGCGACATCAAGATCAGAGCCCTTGATCACAAAGATACACTCCTGCCACGAGTAACAGTTGTTGGGGGAAAGGAATCCTATGGGATGTCCCTGGGCCTGCAGTGCGGCTACCCGTCCCGACCAGGCAGGTGTTGCATAAATCTCTTCATTGGCCAGCAGGTTCATGAGTTCCGCGCCTGATCCCCAGTATTTCTTAATCATTTTACGCTGTTTTCTCAAGGCGTCCCAAACTGCTTTCATATCCGCAATTTTATTGGGGTGTTGATCAGTATACAGGGCCCCGTACCATATGTTTGTCCTCCAGTCAGTCCAACTGCCAAGCTTGCCATCAAGGTCCTTGTCCCAAAGCAGGGAAGCACCTGACTTCTCAGCCTTGTCCTTGGATATGTGTTTGGTATTATAAGCAATACCGGTTTGACCATAGTCATATGGGACTGCGGAAAGTTTTCCCTTGGTTATAGCACGGTATGGCTCCATCATTGCTGACATGACATTCTTGAGGTTTGAAATTTTGCTTTCGTCAAGCACGGAGTCATAACCCAAACCCACATAACGCGCATAATCGAATACACCACTCAGGTGCGCTAAGTTGAACTCGCCACCTGGAGGAAATGATGCCTTTACCCTTGTCAGGTATGTATCCATATCTCCGAATTCGCCATCGATTACCTTTACGCCTGTAGCCTTGGTAAACGGATCAAAAGCATATTTTCGGAAGGCCTCAGAGGTAGAACCACCCCATCCGTCAAAGCGGATAGACTTCGCGGCCAAGGCAGAGCGGGTGAGAAGCCCAAGGGGCCCCCCTACCAGTCCAGCCGCGGCTCCGGCAATGCCAAGGTACTTAAAGAAATCGCGGCGGCTTACCTCACCATTCATGTAACGTTCATGCATACTATCCAATCCTTTTTTCAAATCTTTTTTCATACTCTTCCTCCTTTTCTAACTGGTTGATAAAGGTTAACGTTTTTGCGGCCTTGGGGTACATTTTTTTATTTCACCTCCTTACACCCGCATTTTTCGGCCCATTCAGCATCTTCCGGGTTACAGACCCAATAGATAGGATCTTCACCTTTCTTGACTATCTTCAAACGACCTGATGAATTCTTGACATATGAGCGCGCCAAAGCAAGGGTATTAAAGGGAAGTACAGTGATCCATCTCACATTCCCATCCTTGTCCTCCAGTTCGATCATCGGCATTTTCTTCTCCTTTTTTAATGCCCCTTGGTAAACTTTCGGGATAAATACCCTGCCAGCAAGGGTGTTCCGATGGTCAAAATGATCATGACAGTACCCAGGGCGTTTATTTCAGGGCTGATGGAATTTCGCAACATTCCGAATATTTTTACCGGCACGGTTTGACTTTGAGCTGTGGCCCAGAAAAGGGTGGCTGTGATATCGTCAAAAGAGATAGTAAAGGAAAACAACATGCCAGCCAGGATAGCCGGAGTCAGCAAGGGCAGGGTGACCTCTATAAATGTCTGAAACGAATTGGCCCCGAGGGACTGGGCCGCTTCTTCATACTCTCTTTTGATACCACCCAATCGAGCCTGAACAATCAAGAGGACATATGGCAGGGTGAGAACCACATGTCCAATTACCAGAAGCGCGAATGTCTTAGGTTGCTGCAACCAGCGGATAAACAGAAGCAAAGCCACGCCCAGGATGACCTCCGGGATCATGATGGGGGTAAGAAGCAAGGTGTTAAGCGTATTTTTTCCCGGGAAATCGTACCTCACAAAAGCCATGGCAGCCAAAATTCCTATCGTTGTAGAAAATATGGCCGTCAGCGAGCCAAGGATTAAAGAGTTCTTGAAGGCCGTTAATATGGGCTCGTTGTGTGCAAGCTTAAAGAACCATCTCAGACTGAAGCCTTCCATTGGAAAGCAACCAAATTGCTGGGGATTGAATGAAAGCACGATCACCACAGCAATGGGTGCAAACATGAAGACATACACCAGTATGGTATAAAAACGAATTAATGACCAGCCGGATACTTTCATCATATGATAACTCTCATTGAAGACTCTTGAATATCTGATTAATTCCCATATACCGGTTATAGGTCCAAACAATAACTACCAACAGGCTCAGCAGAACAACACTGATAGCTGAACCGAAAGGCCAATCCAGGGTACCGATCACACGCTTGAAAATGAGGTTGGCAATCATGTCGTTTCCAGGTCCTCCCAGGATCATGGGTGGCAGGTAGGTTCCTGCTGTCAACACGAAAACGAGCAAACTGCCAGCGCTTACACCGGGAAGACTCAGCGGAAGGGTTACTTCCTTGAATGCCTGCCATTCAGTACAGCCCATGCTCCTCGCAGCTTCGAGCAGGCTCTTATCGATACCCTCCAGGCTCACATAAATATTCAATATCATAAAAGGGAGTAGATATTGAATCAGGCCCATAAGGACCGCTCCTTCGTTGTAGAGCATACCTATCGGAGCTGACAATAACCCTGTTTGAATGAGGACATGATTTATTAGGCCGGTATCTCCAAGGATGTTGATCCAGCTCATGGTCCTGATAATAAAACTGATCCAGAAAGGGAGCATAATGAGGAGCAAGAGGATTGCTTTGTACTTGGTGGTGCTTCTATAGAAGAAATATGCCGGGATATAGCCCATTACCAGGCACAAAGCAACACTCTCAAACGAAACACGGATAGTTCTTAAAAGGACAGAGGGATAGAAGAAATCAGCAAAAAACTTGGCATAATTACCGAATTGGAAGGCCGGGATATCCGCGCCACTGGGCGCTCGCAACCAAAAACTGTATACCACGATAAAGACCACCGGAATGACCAGCAGAAAGAAAACAGCGCTCGTTGCTGGTGCGAGCAAAGCGATAGGTTTCCAGAGTTTATTCTGCATTAGATAAAATAAAAAAGGTTAACATGATGCAGAAGTCCAAAACATTTTTTATTCCTAAGATGAAAAGGGATGGAAAGTCAACCCTTAAAAAATTTGGGCCTTGACTTTAGCCCAACCAGATATGATTTCAGTGTATACCTTGCTACCTCGTTTAAAGATGATGAAAAGCGGTATGTTTTTCACTTCTCAATGCCCCTGTTTGCGTTTAATTCTTTTAGCACCAATGTAGGATTCATCAACTTCACTTTCCCTTTGGACTGGAGATTGTTATTCATAAAATTAGGCGATTCTTTTTTTGGTGAGATAAAATATCGGTTAATGGTATTTCTATTTAAACCAGTTAAAGAGGTAATAGTTTTGGCTTTTCAAGCGCAGATAGAATACCTAACGTTTGTTAGTTTATTACTTGAAAAATTCTAGCTTGTCAAGTAATTTTGTGAAAATTGTCATTTACGAAGTAAACGAATCAGCAAGATAGCTTTACTAAAAACTTTGCACCTTTTCCCCTATAGCCCGCGGCTTCTTGAACCATGGATTAGTACCGAGCCCTCGTTCCGAGAACTCGGTTACTAATCCTTTAGTTGTTATGCTCAACTTTTTCTTTAAGTTCAATGAGTTTCAAAGGCATCTCATCCCATGTCCGTCCTTCCAATAGTCTTCCGGTTTTCTTTTTATTTATACCACCCCATTGCTTGAAAAAGAACGGTACGCCCTGTTTAATACATTGTTCTCTAATTTGAATTACCCATTCTTTTTTCATTGGTCTGGCCTTTGTCCCTGATTCTCCCCCAACGATTACCCAGTGAATATCGCTCAAAACCAAATGAACAAGCGGACTTAATAATGGCTCAAGAGAAAGGAAGCGAATAAATGCAAGAACTGCTCGCAGATCATTAATTCGGTGTATAACAGATAAATTTTCAACACTCACTCCCATCCAAACATTTTTAGGCCAATCAAGCAGTGAAGCTATTTCCTTTAAACGTGCAGAACGCTTTGTTAAAATTTGGAATCTGTGCCAATACGCCTGTTTCATCACATCAAATACTTTAAAGATAAATTCATTAGGAATTTCTTCATGAAATAAATCACTCATAGAATTCACAAAAATGGTTTGTGGCTTTTTCCATTGTAACGGATATTCCAACACTTGTTCATGCAGTGTAAGTTTAAAACCATTTTTATAATTGGCTTGCCCCATGGCTTTTAGCCTTTTGGACATACTTTCCGCATAACAGTTTTTGCAACCGGCACTAATTTTGGTGCAACCGGTGACCGGATTCCATGTAGATTCTGTCCATTCTATTTTACTGCTTGCCATTGCTTTATCCTAGTTATTTAGGAAAATATTACCAGAATATCATCCCCAAAGGTATCTTTTCTCGGTGGCTTGTCTTTCGCTGAAACGGCTTGAATAATGCCTTCATCATACAACTGACGTAAAATATATTTGTAATTTTTTTTTATATAGGGCGTGTCCACATTATGTTGTTCGTAAATATTTTGCATCGTTACGCTTTGTCCTTTGAATGTTTGCAGCAAATTATCCCTCAGATCATCGAGCGGGCGCGAAAGCATAAATAGAAGCATCTGTTTGGGCAGAAAATCCGCTGGGTTATATTCAAATGACGGCACATCTTGAGTATTGCTAGTGCTTTCATGAGCCATAATGTCCTTCATGATTTCGTACCCACGAAAATGCTTGCTTACAAAAATAAGATGATGTCTTGTTCTTTTCCCTCTGTTATTCTTGAATCTGAAAGGCAAAACATATCTCGCTCCGTATGCTTTTAGTGCCTGACACAGCTCTTCAACAATAAGTAACTCTCTCTGACGTGAATTCTTTTCCCTTAATTTATTTCTTAATGCTATCGCCTGTTTCTCACCAAACAGTGCTTGCATGTGCTCTTTTACGGCTTCATTGTCTATCCTCATATTGATACGATTGTAATTGAAAAAGAAAATGGCATCACAACCCCAATCTTTTAAGACAGAATTTACTAGTCGAAGAGAAAGCCCTTTATAACCCCATGGGTCAACGAAAAACAGAGTGGGAATAAGATTCACACCTTCAAACATCTTAACAATCTCTTCACCGACTTCTTGATTATAAACCACTGGTTTGTATTTCAATGATTTAATTCCGGGAATTTCTGCAATCGTATTCTCTAATACATTTGAGTTCTTTTCGTCCTTATCATTAAATATGGCAACTAATCGTTCTCGCAAATCTTGATTTGCTATGGCATTGGTTAATATTTTTAATGGTGTTGATTGGGTACCATCTTTGTAACGGCCGGGCCCGGCAAAAAGATCAATATACGCAATTTTTTGTGAGTGTTGTGGATAACGTTTCTGAGTGCTGATGATAACATTAGCCCAGACATCGAAATATTTGGCTACAATGGTTGATTTGATAAGTGACTGCTCTTTTTGTTCTTCAAAAAAGCTATTGTCCACCATTTTTCACCTTCATCTGCTATCTGTTTGGCATAATGCCAAGCTTACCGGCAGGTGCGTAGCGCAAGCGGAGCACCTGTCCGAGTAAAGCACGAGGTTAGAAAAATGTCATTTGTCTATTTTGCTAAAACGAATATCTTCCCTGAATTTTGTTCGTGATGGATTACCCTCCGCTCTGTATATTTTATTATTGGAAATATCAAATACAGATGACCAAATTGTATCGAAATTCAATTTGTTATCATACTGACAAATAAAACCATGCTTCCCGCTCAAAATGTTCTTTGCATGCTTAACACCGTCGCTGCTGTCAATACTCATTAATGCATTATAAACAGTTTGATATCGATCTTCAGAAAAATAGACATTTCGATCACTCGCGTCATGTTTCCACATCTCTTTTGATGTAAAATGGTTTACAGTGATAATAAATCTTTCTCCATTTTTGTTTTTTTCAGGGTATCGGAAATGTATATTTAGTGGATT
>JAWOBA010000248.1:0-12991 GCA_046498285.1 Desulfatiglandales bacterium
AGGTTTTGATATGTCTTGCCAAATAGACAAACCAAAGCAGAGGAGCATAGATTTTTATAGCCTCCAAAAGCAAAGGTATGTCTACTATAGTACATGCTAAGTGGGTGATAAGATTGGCCCCCATGACTTGAAAGTGCTACTGATTGCTGATACCTAAGTTTTTTCAAGGTCTAAAGGGAGAAATAGGTTGATTTGTATAAAGTCAATGTTGGGCTTTAAGGGAGATATTTTCTTTTGACATATAAACATATAATTAACTATATTTATTTCCCTAAAAAGCGAGTTCATATCAATTGCCGCATCGCGTTGTAGATCAATTGCGAGACACCTTGTTACCCTGCAAAAATTTACTTCCTGATTGCGCAGAAACCATGAGAAAGTATGGCTGAAGAACAGAACACTACCGGTATATTTTATGGCTGGTTCGCAATGGGTGCCTGTTTTGCTGTGATGCTCACCCAAGGTGGAACCATGTGGACATTTGGTGTATTCCTAAAGCCGATAGTTCAGGACTTTCAATGGAGTCGAGCTCAGGTTTCATCAGGTTATACCGCTTTCCTAATAGGCTACGTTATTTCGGTCATAATGACAGGCAGCCTTGCCGATAGATACCCTCCCGGACCCATTCTTCTTGTAAGTGCAATCCTGACAGGCCTTGGTTTTACCTTTTGCAGTCAAGTTTATACGGTAAACCAGCTCCGTCTATTCCTCTTCATTGGAGGGCTCGGGGGAGGTGCAAATTGGTCAGTGCCTACCACCACCATTCAGCGCTGGTTCTTTGCCAGAAAGCAAGCAGGATTAGCTCTTGGAATCACTATCTCCGGAGTTGGTGTGGGGGCCCTCATCTTTGCATTACTGGCAAACTATCTGGTCTCAACCTCCGGCTGGAGAGCGGGATATTTCATCGTAGGTCTCCTTTTCTTTTCTATCATGGCCGCATCATCATTCTTTATTAAGGCAAGTCCGGTTGAGACAGATACGCTTTCCAATGGATCAAGGGCACCGATACATGGGCCTGGTATTCAGCGAGGACAAACTCGAAAGACTCTACTGTCTCTCCCCTTTGCCGGCATAACTATCTGTCACTGTATTGCGGTTGCCGCATTTCAAATCATTTCTGCCCATCTTGTGCCCTATGCTACTGATATCGGCATTCCTTCAATGGCGTCGGCGGCGGCCATAGGCATTATGGGAGCATTCTCCATTCCCGGCCGCATCATAAGCGGCCACCTCTCGGCAAGAATCCAGTGGCAAAGAATACTTACTTTTTCTCATGTTGGTATGGGCATCTCCATCCTGCTCCTGTTGTTCTTGCAGGGAAAAAGATTGCTGTACTGCTTCGTGTTCTTCTATGGTTTCTTCCACGGGAGCAGGATTTCTGCCTACCTGGGTATCTTGGGCGAGTTCTACGGTATGGCCTCGCTGGGGAAACTTATCGGGATCACTATGTCCGCAGGCACATTCACTGGAGCCTTTGCGCCATATTTCGCGGGGTTCCTTTTTGACGTAACCGGGAGCTATCTCACAGTTTTTACAGCTATGATGGTGCTCCTTATAGGCACCGGCATCATTGCAGGCATCATAAGCAAACCAGATACAGTATAACAGCATAACAACCGATCCATTTGCTCCCTCATAGAATTTAGGGCTGAGCTTGTTACAATATAGATTTACTCAGAATTCAAAGCACTCCTCAACGAACTGGCCCCCTCCTGAAAGAGATGGGAATGAAGATCATAAGCCAAAACCTTCAGGTCAGGATCAGGGAAACGATGCTCATGTCAATCAGCAATGAAAGGGGAAAGCTGTTCCTGTCAATGGGCAGCAAATTGGAGTTGTTACCGGGATACTGCACCCTTTACAGGATCATTACCTGCGGCTTTGCCGTTCTCTCTAATGCCCCATAGATTTCCATATGGCTAATCGCGCACGATGATTGAAACGAGTCTACCAGGCGTCAATCCAAACCGGGGTTGAACACAATCACCAATTCATTCCAGCAAGGCAGAAGACATACAATAGTCCAGGGGTACCAATCACCCCTTTTCTTTTCAACACTGCTTCATCTACCCTCTATGCAGCTGATTACCTTTTTCCGAATAATAGCAAATAATACGCCCCGATAACGGTACTAAAATTATAGGATTTGGGAAGGCATTCACAGATTGAGGATTTACCATGCAGCGTTTAGGTTTCTTAGGTTTATCTTGCTCCCTGGGCCTTTTCAAGCACAATACAACAATGCCAGGCATTTTACGAGAAGGACTATTTGTAATCTTATTTTTTGAAGAGGTAACCTAGTTTACAACAATTGGTAGACTCTGATATACATACGGTTAAAATCTTTTCTTCGAACAAAAGAAATAGATCGAAGTTTTTTGACAGGATTAAAGCTATGAACAAGGTCCTTGAAACAACTCGGCATGTAGCCGAGAGGAGTCAACAAGTAACGATTGATAAACAGGCCCTTGCCAATTTCTCAAGGAAATTGATTGAGGATGGAATGGAAATTCCTTCCTGGAACTACGAATATCATTTTTTTGAGGGCGGTCAAGAAACGGTTACCTATCTTCTTGTGCTGGATAGCATCAATTTCTGCTTCTGGCCAAAACCAGGAATGGATAAATGGGAAGTCCAATATCAATCAGAAACACTCTCCGGCTATTATGCCCTTGCAGCATCTTTAAAAAAGGCAATAGATTCAGGAGTTCCAATCATTAAGGCAGACTATTTGGCTCACATTTCCATTGATTCATTACAAAAGATTTTTAAAGGAAAGGGTGCTTTGCAGCTCATGGAGGCCCGTGCTCACATCCTGAATGAACTGGGAGCATTTCTTATTCACAAATATAGCGGAGAGGCTTACAGATTGGTGGAGACCGCTGAAAACTCAGCACTAAACCTGGTCGGGTTGCTTGTTAAAAACCTACCTTCTTTCAGGGATAATGCAGACTATTACGGTAAGAAGATATATTTCTACAAGCGTGCACAGATACTTGCCGCGGATCTCTATGGGACATTCGGCGGTAACGACTGGGGATATTTCAAAGATATGGATAAGGTAACTGCATTTGCTGATTACAAGCTGCCCCAGGTTCTGCGGCATGTTGGCATATTGCAGTATAGCCCCTCCCTAGGGCACGAGATTGATCATGGTACCTTTCTTGAGGCAGGAAGTCCTGAGGAGATCGAGATCAGGGCCAATACCATCTGGGCAATTGAGCTGATAAGGCAGGAACTTGCCCGAAGTGGAAAAGGATTGAGGGCCTTTGAGATAGATTGGATCCTTTGGAATCTGGGCCAGCAGAGAAAATTCACAGCAAAACCCTATCATAAGACAGTGACTACATTTTACTGATGTTCTCATTCAAACTTTTGGCAAATGATAAGACGGCAAGAGCAGGTGAAATTGTTACTTCTCATGGCTCTCTAGGCACCCCCTCATTTATCCCTGTCGGTACTCTCGCAACGGTAAAGGGTATTTCAGTCGATGATCTTCGCCGAATTGGAAGCCAGGTCATCATCGCAAATGCCTATCATCTCCATCTCCAGCCAGGGGAAAATTTAATAGAAAAGATGGGAGGGCTTCATCAATTTATGGGCTGGGATGGACCGCTCATAACAGACTCTGGGGGTTTCCAAATTTTTAGTCTCGGTGCAGCAAAGGAACATGGGGCAGCCAAAATCGGATCCGTCTTCCCGGATGAGAAAAATCATGGAGGGAGTATACACTCAAAAAAAGGGAAATCTTTTGTGCATGTTGATGAAGATGGAGTGGAATTTAAATCATACCGGAACGGCTCACGGCATCGATTTACACCTGAACGGGTAATAGAGATAGAGCGGAAACTTGGTGCAGACATTATACTTGTATTGGATGAGTGCACCTCTCCATTACATAATTACGAATATACCACAAAGGCATTGGATAGAACCCACCGCTGGGCCACCAGGGCACTGAAGGAATTTAAGCGCACTTCCTTCAATAATCAGGCCCTTTTTGGGGTTATTCAGGGTGGGGCATATCACGATTTGAGGATGAAAAGTGCTCAGTTTATTTGCAGCCAAGACTTTGATGGCTATGCAATAGGGGGCTCTCTTGGAAAATCTGCTAAAGAGATGCATCAGGTAGTGGAATGGACTCTCCATTTTCTTCCCCAAAATAAACCTCGACATCTTTTGGGGATTGGTGAGATAGAAGATATATTTGAAGTGGTAAAGCAAGGAATTGATCTCTTTGACTGCGTGTTACCAACACGGCTGGCGCGCACAGGTACACTTTTTGCTAGAGAAGCAGAGAGGTTTCGAATACATATCCGTAATGCACAATATACAAACGATCCCCGCTCGATCGAAAACGGGTGTAATTGCTATACGTGCCGCAATTTTTCAAGGGCGTATCTCCGATACTTATTTATGGCCAAAGAGCTTTTAGCAATACAACTGGCAAGCATTCACAATCTATATTTTATGGAATCACTGATGCGCCAAATACGCGTTGCGATACAAGAGAAAAGGCTTGCAGAACTGAAAAAAGAATGGTTTTCTAAGACATAATATAGTGCACATTTCACCATCAATACCTACTTTTGACCGTGGAGCTTGCTATATTGTAGTAAGCCTTGAGCCTCAACCAAAGCCCCGCATGGGCGGGACAAGCGGTCGATGATCACGTACAAAGACCGAGGAAGAGAAATGGCAAAGGAAAAATTTCCTGCAACACGGGCCATTAGACAATTGAAAGAATCCGGGGTGGATTTTTCTTTATATCTTTACAAATTTAAGGAACAAGGAGGTACTACAGTAGCGGCTAAAGAGTTGAATGTGGATGAACACCAGGTCATAAAGACGCTTGTGATGGAAGCAGATAATGGTGATCCACTTTTGATTCTTATGCATGGTAATAAAAAAGTTTCAACCAAGGCCCTAGCGCGGGCACTTGGGGTAAAGACGGTAAAGCCCTGTGATCCACAGATTGCGCACAAGCACACGGGCTATTTTGTAGGTGGAACCTCTCCCTTTGGGACACGCAAATCCCTCAAGGTTTACCTCGAGGCCTCTATTATGGAGCTGCCTACAATTTACATCAACGCGGGAAAAAAGGGACTGCTGGCAAAGATGTCTCCAGGAGATCTCAAAAAACTTTTGACTCTCACACCTGTGAGTGTCGCAATATAAAGACAAAACTAACTTTCGGAGATTGTAATGAAGATTATGGTGCTGGGTGCCGGCATGGTAGGCAGTGCGATTGCGGAAGACCTGGCTCACGAGCAAGGCATGAGTGTGATGGTTGTGGATCGCAGCCAGAAGGTATTGGAAAAGGTAAAAGCAAAAGCGGCGGTAGAGGGTATTCAGGCTAACCTTCAAGACAAAGGTATTATTTCTTCACTCGTTAGGGATAGCGATCTGGTCATCAGTGCTGTTCCCGGCTTCATGGGATTTACTACCTTACAGGAAATAATCAAGGCGGGAAAGGATGTGGTGGATATATCCTTTTTTAGCGAGGAGCCTTTTTTGCTTGATGAACTCGCCAAATCTCAAGGTATTACAGCCGTAGTCGATTGCGGAGTGGCACCCGGTCTGTGTAATATCATTGCAGGGCATGTATCCGATCTTTTGGATCAAACAGATCGATATGTATGTTATGTGGGAGGGTTACCCCTTCTCCGTCAGTGGCCGTTTGAGTACAAAGCCGTATTTTCGCCAATCGATGTGCTGGAAGAGTACATTCGTCCTGCACGATTTATAGAATATGGCACGGAAGTGGTCCGCCCTGCCCTCTCTGATATCGAGCTGATTGATTTTCCTGAAATTGGTACATTAGAAGCATTCAACACGGACGGGTTGCGGACACTCAGAACTACATTGGATATTCCCTTTATGCGTGAGAAAACCCTTCGATACCCCGGTCATGCTCAAATAATGCGGATCTTTAGAGAAAGTGGCTTCTTAAGCACCCCACCAATCGAGGTCGATGGACAAAAAATAGCACCCATCTCTGTAACTTCCAAACTGCTCTTTGATCAATGGAAACTGAAAGAGGGTGACGTCGATTTCACCGTTATGCAGATTGTGATGGAGGGGCGGAAAGCAGGGAAAAGACTTCGCTACACCTATTTCTTGCTTGATAGGTATGATGATAAAACCCGAACAACCTCCATGGCACGCACCACCGGGTATACCTGTTCGATTGTTGCCAGACAAATAATGAACGGGCGTTTCACACAAAAGGGGCTCTGTGCCCCAGAATTTATTGGTCACGTAGAAGGGTGCTATCAAAACCTGCTAGAGGAATACAAAAAACGGAACATCCAATTAACAGAGGAGATTGTTGAGCATGGTGAAGATTTTAAAGAATAGTGAGCTGCAATCCGGGGAAATAGCTGTGCTTGGCATACCATTCGATAAAAATTCGTCATATAAAAGAGGATCATCTTTAGCCCCTTTGCATATTCGCCAGGCACTTTTTAGCGATTCAACAAACATGTGGACAGAGAAAGGGATTGACCTGGGAGAAATGCTCGGATGGAAATTGTTCGATGACCTGGTACTCTCAGACGCAGATACAGAAACGGCATTTGCCGCGATTGAGAGCACCATACATGAATTACTAAAGAAAAAAGCACGGGTAATTGTACTGGGTGGTGATCACTCAATAACATATCCGATTATTCGTGCATATGGAAGGGAATACAACAAACTCAGTATCTTGCAATTGGATGCACACCCAGATCTCTATGATGAGCTTCAGGGCAACCGATATTCTCATGCATGTCAATTTGCCCGGATAATGGAAGAGAATCTCGTGCAGCGATTGGTGCAAGTGGGGGTGAGATCAATTACAGGCCATCAACGTGAGCAGGCCATACGGTTCAATGTGGAGATAATTGAGATGATTGAAAAGACCAAAATAGCCGAGCTATTGTTTACCGGCCCTGTATACTTGTCCTTGGATTTGGATTGTTTAGACCCTGCATTTGCTCCTGGGGTTTCGCATCATGAACCCGGAGGAATGACTACGCGGGATGTTGTGGAAATAATTCAGAACCTCAAAGGGAACTTGGTTGGGGCAGACATTGTGGAATTGAATCCAGAGCAGGACCATCTCAAGATAACAGGAATGGTGGCAGGAAAATTGTTGAAAGAGATACTCGGGAGGATGTTGGAAGAAAAGATTACTCGGACTAGTCCTATCTTTTAAAACCAGGAATTGTTTTTCATAACAAGAAAGGGGAGAGATGATGAAAATCGGATGGATTGGTACAGGTATCATGGGTGGGCCAATGGCAGGCCATTTGCTGGCAGCTGGATATGAACTGTATATCTTTAACCGAACCAGAGACAAAGCAGAATCATTGCTCAATCGTGGGGCTCATTGGTGTAAATCCCCGGCTGAAGTTGCAGACAATGTTGAAATGATATTCACCATGGTCGCCCTTCCTATTGATGTAGAAGAAATATATCTAGGAGAAAATGGAATTTTTTCCATTCAGACCTCCTGCAGGATTGTCGTAGACATGACTACCAGTCGACCTGTTTTGGCTCAAACCATTGCAAAAACTGCTGAAGAACAGGGCATTGACAGTCTTGATGCCCCTGTATCCGGCGGAGATATTGGTGCTCGGAATGCAGCACTTGCCATTATGGTAGGTGGAAAAAAAGAGGTCTTTCATACTGTTTTTCCCTTGTTTCAATTAATGGGACAAACCATCTCTTACATGGGAGGTTCGGGTGCAGGACAGCACACAAAGATGTGCAATCAAATCCTTGTTGCTGGAAGTATGATTGGGGTTTGTGAATCACTGCTCTACGCTGATAAGGCCGGTCTTGATCAACAATCCGTAATCAATATCATCGGTAAAGGTGCAGCCTCATGTTGGTCTATTAATAACTTAGGCCCGCGTATTGTATCCGGAAACTATGAACCTGGCTTTGTTGTAGAGCATTTTATCAAGGATATGGGCATTGCACTGCAGGAGGCTGATGCAGTTGGGTTAACATTACCAGGATTAGCCCTGGTGCATAAACTGTATCTTGAGCTCAAGGAGCGGGGACATGGTCGTTTAGGGACCCACGCACTCATGCTTGCCTTGAAGGAGCTTAATGAACATCCTGAAAAAAATATTACTGATAAAACAAAAAAATAGAATTTCAATGATACGCTTATACCCCAAGGATATTCCACTTTAATGGAGAAGAGATATGGTAGGCATCCTGGGTGAAAATCACTGGGTTTCTAATCCTGCTAAGCCTTCTGAGGGAAAGACAATCTTGGCTCTACAGAAAAAGTCATACCCTCCTTCATCGTCTTTCCCTTAATAGTATTTCAAGGAGTACTTCGTAGAATATCTATTTTGGTATAATGAAGCGCACCGCTTTCGGTACTATATCAATGACAGCAGGCAATTGTCCGGGTTGCTCCCCATCCACATCTAAAAGTACCTTTTGCTCTGATGAGGCCTTCACCCTCCTGCCTGATAATGTTTTCACCTTATCGAGCTGGAGGAGCTTTCCATTATAAAGCTTGTTAAGGTTCAAGAATACCCCGGCAATGGAAATATCCCCGATTACGGTCACTTGGAACAAGCCGTCATCAATAGTGGCATCTGGGGCCACCAACATGCCGCCACCGTGATACTTCCCATTGGCAATCACCACATTCCAAATCATGACACTCTGATCAAAGCAATCATCCACGGTAAGATGTATTCGTTTTTTATTGTAAATCAGAATAGAAATCATGGTTGCCCAGATGAATGAAATAAAGCCACCGAAAATGTTGGTGGTTCTATTAACCCGTTCATCGACTTCACCTCCCAGACCGAAACTGGTAATATTGTGAAAATATCGAGAGGATGGATGCCCATAATGATCAATGTATTCAAGCCGCCCTAAATCAATAGAAAGGCTATGAGAGTTGATGATTACATCCATTGCCCTGTTGAGTTCCAGAGGTATAAGAACAGTCTTTATAAAATCACACCCCGTTCCCCGGGGGATGAACCCAATCATAGCCTCAGGTTGAATAGGCCCATTCTTTCCCATAAACCCATTCACGATTTCATTCAGGGTTCCATCTCCCCCTACGCAGACAACGAGCTCAGTTCCTTTTTGAAGAGCATTACGGGTAAGTATGGTGGCATCTCCTGGACCGGTTGTGAGGTGAGCCTGAAATGGACCCAATCGATCTCTTGCCATCCTCTCTATTTGAGGCCACTCTTTGCCAGCAGAACCCATTGCTGCGTTTGGATTAACAATAAAATCTATCTTTTTAGCCGCCACAATTGTTTACCGGTCAGAGGGAAAAGGGTAATAAAGATTCAAGGGTTTCCATTACCTTATTATAGCAGGATATAGTAACATTTTGTCTATGTGCTCTGATCAATGCTCTTTTTTACGGTTATAAAGAGAGACCTGCATAACCCTTCTTGATCTAAAGACGATGGGTTTTTTCAGTTCCCTCCGGGGCGTAGGCCCTCCCTTCCGGGGCGGAGTCCCCTCCAGGACGGAGTCGGGCCGGAGGCCGAGGCTCCCGGGTTGGTCTTTTCAGCAACGTATCCATGGGGGAGCCCGCGGATAAATTTTGCTCTATCCGCATTGCCCCGGTAAATCGGGATCTCAGGGACATTGTTGACTTCGTTGACGTATTCCCTTTTTTGAACCACGAAGACGCAAAGAACACAAAGTAAATATTGTATGTCCGGCGGGTTAAACGCCGGACATACATAGTTTCGCCTAAGGGGCAGACCTTGCTTTGTGTACCTTGTGTCTTGTGGTTCATTTTAAACAACGTGGAATTCTGAAAATCGCCAGGTTTTTCAAAGGTCTCAAAGAGTATATGGGTAAAAATCAAACACCAAATTAAAAGAGTAAGCCTCTACAAGCCAACAATGTAAAAGCAAGGCTCACATCTTTGATTAACAACGCCTTTCTTTGCAAAAATATGATATCTGTGATTAAAAAAAGATACGCATGGAAAAGACACACCTTTCACTCTTGATAAATATGGAAATCACGAAAAGGACTATCGCATCCCCCTGAAGCGAGGGAGCCTAATAAAAAAACTGGAACAAAACCAAAAATAGTCTAATTTTATCGTGTCATAATCCCCTCCTTTTGGATGAGCTATGAGGGCGATGATACATGCAACCCTTGCTTATTCATATTGATGGATAAGCGCCAAAGCATGGATTAAAAATCCAGCACAGTATCCATATGTGGTTACTTACCCACTATTTCGATAATACCACGGGTTGCATCCACTTTTATATAATCACCTGTTTGTATCAGCTTCAATACATTTGCTTCTGGTTGATCCACCGTAGGAATCTCTGCCGCGATAACCGCTCCAGATAAAACAGGTTCACTTTCCATGCAAATTATAGCTGAAGGTGCATTCCCCTTTTCTTTTGCGATCCAGGCTATACTATCACCAGCACTTGATCCCTTGCCAGTGGTAAATACAAATACTTTATTGACAAGGCTTGTACCTTCCAACTCATGGCGGGGTGCAGGAACCTTACCGGTAATCGGATCTAAGTCGCCCATAAAGGAAAATGGTCCATCATAGACTACTGCTTCCCCCTCTGCCTTCCCTGTACTTACACTATGGGCCTTTATTTCCATCGCGATGTCTCCCCTTTCCATCGTCCAGTGATGGCAGCGTTGATGCATGCTTCTTCAGTTCCAAAGAAGACCTTGACCCCACTTACTGCTGCTAAGTAATGAGCACCTCGAGCTGAGTTTGTAGCCGCACTCTTCGCTTGCTTTTGACCAGCAATATCACCGCGTGTAAAAGGGTTGCTTATGGATGGACATACAGAAATGATATGACCACCAGCATTTTCAATACTATCGAGATACCCTTGCTGCCTGGCAAGAGTCTTAACTGGAGCTGAAGCCCCTATCAAAAGAGATGTCTTAATGATTTTACCATCCAGTAAGGCAGCAATTCGGGCGATTTCATCAATACTGGCGTGAGGACAGCCAAAAGCCACATGCTCAACTATATCATCATCCCAGACATTGAGCTTCTCCCATGCCTGAATCATGTCACGCTTTCCAATCCGTATCACATGTTTGGGTTTTTTGTTTCCCAGGGCTTCTTCCAGGGTTGCTGCCTCAGGAGTAGTACCTACTAAGTGTGCCAAGGTTACCGCACCTGAAGTTGGCATCGATATCACCAGAGCCCTGGCAAAGTCAAAAGGAAGATTATGGGGCAAACCATGTATGGCTACAGGCTTAAATCCCGGTATTTTATTCCCAATACAATATCCCAGGCAGTGAAAATCAGACGTGGTACAATCTGTCACATCCAGGTCATCAAGCACTACTTTATGAATAGCATATCTGTTCTCTGGTAATAATAAACCCATGAGTGGTGTTCGGCCGCATATTGCAGCAGCCATAGAAATGAGAATACCCATCCTGTCCACCCGTGCCCCGAAGAGGCTATTA
This sequence comes from Desulfatiglandales bacterium, assembly GCA_046498285.1. Lineage (GTDB taxonomy): Bacteria > Desulfobacterota > DSM-4660 > Desulfatiglandales > B25-G16 > B33-G16. Next base: position 11,458 of record JAWOBA010000248.1, read on the forward strand.
TTGGCAACCTGCATACAACTTCCACCCATAGCCACAATATCACCTTTACGTGGCATTATACCAATGAGATATTCGGCACAGGTCTCAGTCCGCAGCCATCCTAATTGTGTAAGTGTCTGAACTTTTTTCTCATGCTCATCCATCCACTTCTCTGCAAGGGGTAGCCCCCATTGTTTCCAGGTCTGTGGTTGATAGGAAGGATGGGTGGTAACCCTGTGAGGTGTTGCAGGAACATCTTCTGTTATCAAATTCCAGAAATTGTTTGGACAGAAATCGTAACTAATGTGGCCGTAGGAGATAGGAACAAGCCTTTCTGCATAAAATGAATCGCCCAATGTTATCAAAAGGGAGATGGCCCTTTGTATACCAAGACCATATTCTCCAGCCTGCATCTTTTTTTCTTCATCAATGAGGAACATACCAACGTGACACTTCCATTGTTTATAATTCAATACCTTGACTAAACCTTATAAGGCTAACAGTATATATTTGTAAATGGATGAGTATAAAAGAAAAGACATAGTGTGTCAAAAGAAACACCAGTATTCTTAAAATAATAGCAGACATTTGACTCCAAGCTATTTTAGAGTGTATAATAAATTTGTATAATAATATTAAAAAGTTTCCCCATTTTGTTACTACAATGTATTTATCTACCAAATTTTCAAAATCATCAAAATATATATCACAATACACAAATGTTGCTTTTGGTTTAACACTCATTTCAGGTTGCCAGAACATTTTAAACCCTTCAGGTTTTGATCAGTATAAAAGAAAGCTCCTTCGAAGGATGAGAAAGCGGGAGATATTGGCAGAAATCACTGAGCGAATAGGTATCTATGAAAAGTTTTTTCAAGCTTTTGGGTATGAGTGTCCGTTACCGAAGCACCTAAAAAGAACCATTAATAGCGGCTTTCCTCGGTACAACATCATGGTAGATGCCCACTTTATGTCAGAGATGTGTGCGGGTATACTGGTTGCCGTTACCGACTACGACCGTTTTGATGGAGCATTGACTCTGGACTTGGCAGAAGAAGGAGAAACATGCAGGGCAATGGGCCATCGGAATCTCACAACCAAGAAAGGGGAGATTGTGTTGAGGGATGAGAAAGAAATTGTCTGTGTTCTTTGCCAGGGAGCGGATGAAAAAACAAGGATAACTAAAGATACCAGCAATGTTCTCTTTTATGCCTATGCGCTTCCAGGTATTAACGAAAAATATCTTAAGGAAGGCTTGGCCATAGCAACAGAGATAATGTCGGAATTTGGAAAGGGTACCCCGGAAGGTGTAAAAATATTTTAAACCCAGATTATGCAGTAGGTATCGTCACGAGGGTTGAAAAACCTCAGCGAAACGAGAAGTTGGAGCGATTTTGCGCCGAAGGCATATTTGTAAATATGTTGAGAAGCAAAATCGTGAAATCCCGCCAAGGCGGGACAGCAAGGTGTTTCAGGCCGCAGTAGGTGGCTACTGCATAATTTGGGTTAAAAACTTGAAAGAGGGATATCTCTTCCAGAGTCATTATTTATTCTC
>JAWOBA010000272.1:0-2925 GCA_046498285.1 Desulfatiglandales bacterium
CCTCCGGGAGATCCTTCGTGGGTGGCTCAATAGTTTTTACATAGGCACTCATTCTAATTTCCACTTCCCTCGAAAGCTTTCCTTTTAGCCGGGCCTCTTCCATCTCGTCTAGAATATCAACTATCACCGAAAACTGCTTATCCGAAGCATTGCCTGCCTTTTTGCAATTATCGCATTCACACCATTGTCCGCCATCTATCATCAAAAAGTTAACGATATCAGCCTTCCTATACCTTCCGTCAATAAGTCCCTGAACAAAATTCTTAGCCAGCTCCATTCGTGCATCAGCATTCGAGGTACAAAAATTAACTCCCTGCCATGTGCTGACATTCTTTCTCCGCTCTCCATCAATCAGTCCATACCACTCCGGATGGGCCTCAAAATAGGTCAGCTTCCCATCACCACTGGTATCACCCTTGTATTGATTTCCAATCCTGTAAGGATCTTCCGGTTTATCCTCGTCCCCTTCAAATGTTGGATGATCATAAGGATATTCTCCCTCCGGATTCAGAAAATGCTTGTGTATCTCATGATCTCCTGCGGACAATTTCATACAAAGCTTCTTCAAATATTTTACAGGCTGATTCTCCGCGGTCCACAGATTCAGAACTCCTGATCTGGCATCAAATTAAAATGTCGCATTTTTAAAAATTAGCTTCAAATTGGTACCGGGGTAGAGGGTTTCAGTTTCATTTAACAAATTGCATACGCTGGCAACAGCTTTGTTATCCCGTTGAGATGACAGGCTGTATAAAGTTATAGTAAGTGTGTTTTGCTCATAATCAGGATCTATGTCTGCCTGAGTGGAGATGAGGCTTTTTATTAATGCCCTTATTTCATTTTTGCTCTTTTGATATTCTGAGCCCAGCACATTAGCCATAGCAGTCTCCGCTCTATAGCATATCATTTTAATGATGTTTTGCAGGTGCCTGCTCTCTGTCTTTAATTTATTATACTTCTGACCTTCAGGCATCTGTCCAACAGGTATTTTATAAGGATGCTTTTTTCTCTCAATAATAAGCCGTTTCTCTTCCTCTCGAAGGCTGGTAAGTTCTTCTATTAACTCTTGTTGTTTGGCAATATTTTGAGCCGATTGTTCCTCTAACCCTGTCTTGGTGCTTTCTTCTTCTAAAAGATACAAATTGGACTGCCTGCGACTGATCTTTTCCCTGATTTTTTTCAGCTGGTAGGTTAAATTACTGTACTCCCGATTAACTACTTTTATATTTTTATCTAATTCATCTACACCATATTGGATGATTCTGTCGATATCGTATTCCTGTCTCATATATCTGAAGAAATTCTCCTGAGACCACCGGGAGAACATATACAGGGCTATCATTTCGGTAGATAGCTTGTAATTGGTTGTTATTACACTGGTTTGATGTCCACTATCATTGCGCTTTCTTATTTCTCTCATGACTACCCCGTTCAACTCTACTTCCTTCTCACACAAACTCATATCAGCCTCGCCCAGTTCTGTTTCTATCTTATAGGGTTCAAAAGCGTCTTCATCCCACCTGTCTTTTACATTTTTCCTGTAGGTAATCACCGCTATACGATATTGTTTCCATATTTTATCAAAAAATACCGGGCTATATGCCTCCCTGTCAAAAACCAACGTGTAAAAAGGCGATAAAGCATCTTCTTCCCGATTTGCTGGTAGTTGCTTGGATTGTTGGAGGGAGTTAAGCCGGGGGATGATCTCTTCTTCCAGGGCTTGTTTTAATTTTTCATTCACCTGACCGGTGATATAGAAGTAAGGCATACCCTCAGCGTTATTTACCCAGAACTCTACCGTTCCGGGAAGACACAATTTTTGCCGGCTAATATGTTTTTTGCCTAAATTGGCCAAATATCCATTATAAACCTGAACGTGTCCGTCAACATAATATATTTCTACCTCGTCTTTGTTGATCCATTCCTGTGATAAATAAGCACTCCACCTTGATGCCTGCTCTTCTTCGCTTAACTCTTTCAAGACCGAACGGAAACACCTGGCTTCAGGAATACGGTCCAAGCCCAATAATTTGCCCAACTCCCCCGGACTATGATGTTTTAATTGTTCTATATTTTTAATCCGGCACAAATACATGAAAGCTAAGGCAAGAACAATGATATCAAAATTGTAATAGCCTCGCTCACGCTGGGAATAATAAAGACTGTAGCTCAAAAGACCATTGGCCAGTAAAAAGGGTAATAGAAATAAAACACCTCCAAAAGGAACGCTCTGACATGGCTCAAATTTGACAATATCTGTTACCTGCTCTCCCAAAGCTGCATCAAGGCGACTTTCAACCCGGGTAGCACCCATCCCTATAAGCTCTGAAGCCAGATAGTCGGTAATATTGCGTTCTTTGGGTGTGGTGGTCTGAGGAACATTTACTACTTTTTTTTTTAAAACCCCGGAGCGCAAGTGATAACGTATGGCACTCTCACTTAACCCTGTCTCCTTTGCCACTCTGTAAGCCGAGTAGCCCTGATCTAACAAGTTCTGGGCCTGCTCTTGTTTTTCACTTGTAAATTTATAACACTGGCCTCTTTGATCGTCTCTGTTGAAAAACCATTCTATACCTTTATCCCGTAAGGTCTTGGCATAGCGTTGGACATTTTTTTTGTGGATACCCAGGGCTCTGCTCAATTCACTGGTCTTACATAATTCGTTATTAACCAGATTGGCCAGTATATAACGGTAGCTGTTTAAATCATTCTTTGTATGACAGTGGATGGGACTCCCGTTATGCAAATAATAAACAAAACCGTCTTTGTGGTAGACTCCCACATTAGAATTGATTAATTTTGTCTTTTCAGGGAAAATTGGCATCTGCATCTGCATGACTTTTTTCCCGAAAAATACGACATTTTAATTTGATATCATAACTCCATAAATCATTGATTATAAAAAACTGGGTCCGGAGTTCTGAA
>JAWOBA010000055.1:0-5893 GCA_046498285.1 Desulfatiglandales bacterium
TTTTTAATTAATTATTAATAAATAATTTTAAAGTTAAAAGTAAATATATTATGTTTTTTAATATAAAAGGTATATATAAAGGATAGTATGATCTAATTTATATCTATTCTGGAAAAGTTGCCCGTGGCGCCTGTGCCTCCTGTTAAAATATACCGCATATCCGGTCAGCAATCTGAGCATGAGAGCGGCAATACCTTTTGGGCCGCTTCGTAGCAAGAAATGGGCGTGATTTGATAAAAATGCCCAGGCGTAGCAGCGGGTCTTGGTCAGGGGCACAAGGAGAGAGAGCCGCTCAAGAAAGCTTTCACGATCTTGATCATCAGTGAATATCTTGCGGCGTTCTATTCCCCTGATGATAACGTGATGGAGGAGGCCGGGGGAATCTAATCGGGCTATCCGAGGCATAGCTACACCATACGGTCAATGATACCGTATGTCAATTTATTTGAATATTTAAGGTCGTCCCCCTTTTCCCCATATGATCGAGGAGATCAAAACCGAATGATGTTTTTTCCCATACCAATGAGTATGATATAATTTAATCCTAGTCGTTAAGGCCCGTAAAAGATTGATCAAAGTTTTTCAAAAAATATGGATTGGAGTGTGTACCTATTTCTAATGTTCATGAATTATGCTCTCCCGATTACTGTCATTTTTCTTGACAAATATGCCTCATCATGTGAATAGTATGATCTCAAGCATGTTCGCTTTCGCTACAGTACATTGTATATACAGGCATCACGAGGAATCAAGCTAATGAAAGTATTCATGGGTCGATGCTATGTTTCTTTGTTTTTTCTCGTATGGTTGTCAGTTATTACTAGCCCCCTCTATTCCCTAACAGATACGCCTCAACTTCTTTATCCTGAAGGAGGAGAAACCACCGTATCTCCGACCCCCCTTTTTGAATGGGAGCCCTTGCCTCATGCAATCTCATACGAGTTAGAGATCCTATCGGCGAGCAAGAATCGTATACGGATTCAAAAAATTGGTGGAACCGAAGGAGAATGGCAAGTTCCTACCCAGTATTTTCTGCAAGGTCCAGCTATTTATTACTGGAGACTCAGGGCAATATACAAAGATGATGCAAGTGAGTGGACAGGTTTTAGAAGCTTCATGGTACAGGAAAATTCATGGGCTCCGAAGGATGATGACGATAAGGACGGGATCCCTAATGATATAGAAAAGGAATTTTATCGCACCGATCCTCATACAACGACCCTTTTTGTGCGACCAAAAAAAGAGGTTGGCTTTCTTAGGGACGACTATTGGCAGGGCTTTATCAATCTCTTTCCAGACAAGAAAGCTGGATTTGCCAAGATACCCCCATTTGATCGTGCAGGTATAGAGATTGTAGTGATAGGAAGCCCGAACCATAAATATTCCGAATTTGATAATTTCTACTATGATCCCGCTTCTGACCACAATAATCTGCCCTGCAATATTATGGAACTAGTATATAAAAGAAAAGCGAATTCCCTGGGTAGAGGTATTTTTTGCACAGATTATTCTTATCACGAGGGCCATACTTTTTTCGCAGAGTATGGAGCCACCATGGTTAACGGAGTTGAGAAGGCTGCTCCTGCATGGTCCTGGGACACCAAGGGTTATACGCCCAAAGGCAAGAAACATCACGATTATTTTATCCCACAGATTTACCCGTTTCCCCTTAGTAACTACGTTGAAGAAGGCGCCTATAAGAGCATCGGGAAAGGCAGCATGCCTGAGACAACTGATTGTAAAGATTCTGACGACATCCAGTGCAGGCATAGCAGTCCCATGAACCTCAACGCGAATGATCCTGCACCTAATCCCCCGTACTCTTTACGTCCGGATGAAACCGTAGAGTTCAACGAAATATGTTTTGAAAGTGATGGCAAAATACGTAATACACCCCCAATGGCCAAAGAGTATCACCGCGACAGTGTCCTTAAGAGAACAATAGTCCACGAGATGGGTCATGCATTGTTAACTGCGGATAAAGAGGATCATTGTCAGAATCCTCTGTGCATTATGTATGAGAGAACCATTGATTGGGAAATGCATGACTTTGGACCATGCACCGATAACTATTGTTGTGAACACAGGCCTGGCGGGGCCAAGGATATCCGTAAGATGATTTACAATCAGCCCCATTTCAATAAATGAAGGGAGCGTTATGAGCCGATTCGTATTTTCCCAGTTCATTGTCAGCTTTTCAGTTTTGATCTTCATGTCAACGCCGTATCTTCATGCAGAAAAACCGTCTATCAGTATCGATTTACGAATCGGCAAAGAAGATAAGAAATCTCCATTTTTTCATTATGGTGAAAAGATCCCGGTAAGTGTTCGGGTGACGAATACATCAAAAGATGATATAGTAATCAGCAAGGGCTTTGCCACGACACATTTCTCTAAGAAAATGCGGCTGATTGATCCGGCAGGCCGTCTTCTTCTTCCAAAGAGATTACAAAATGGGGAAAGAGAAATACCAGACGCCCCGCCTTTGCCCTTTTTTTTGTATAGAGGAGAAAAGCCTGTGCAGGTTGCTCCATGTGAGGTTTTTTTGAAAGAAGAGACATTACCCAAAAAACTCCCAGATCTTAGAGAGTATTATGACTTGGAGCTTCCCGGCGTTTATTCGGCACAAGTTCAGGTATCAGCGATGCTGTTCAAGAAGGACATTTGCAGTGTCAGGGACTACCTCTGGCAAGGAGTACTGAGCTCAGAAACCATATATTTCTATTTTGAAGGTAAGACCGAGATAAAAATCATACCACGCACATGGAGGATTAATTGGCTAGAAGACTCTCCAAACAAACCGGTAATGGCTGAAATTTATTATACCCCAGGAATGACATGGAGAGACTATAATCTGGAGAGCATTCGCTTGAATCATCGGGTAGCCGGCAAGGTAGAGAGACAGCAATCCATGCTGACTGCCTATTTTGATCCTCAAGAATGTATCAAAAGCATTGCTAGACCAAAAATTAAGCAGCCATATCCTGCAGTAGTTTCTGGCAAAATGAGAGACGGAAAGTATTTCGGCGGAGGACAGAACATAACAATAGTTCCGTAGGAGTTACAACCTGTTTTTTATGTATTACAGGAAAGGGTTAGTGGATTGAGATTGCTGGTCAGGCAACCTTTAACAGGGGGGAAAAATGGACAAAAAAGTGATGATGGTTTCATTATTGGTGGTAATGATTATTTTTTATTGTTCGGGAATCGCCATCGGTGACGGCGGGGGGCCTGAATCTACCAAGGCTTGTAAAAGTCTTCCGTCTGCAACTGCTGCCAGCCCGCTGATCACGGGATCCTTTACAGCCGCCTATGATAAATCCCAGTGTAGCATTGACGCTCCGGAAGAGTGCAGGCACTATAATATACATTTTGTTTTAGAGATGCCTCAATTGATCAATGGGGAGGAAACAGTTCGAAGACGTCTTTTTTCCTTTCCAATGAGAGTGTGCGATGAGAGTATCTGCAGTTATGAAGAGATATACCTGAAAAAAGCATATAAAGCACAGGCATGCAATTTGGAAATTGGCAAGGCCTTTGGTCTAGGTGGAGTGCCGGTACTGACGGATATATCGGTAACTGACCGCGACTTTTGCGATTCCGGGGATGAGGGAATGCTTGCCGGGAGAGTCAAAATCCGTGTTGTACCAAAAGAGTGATCAAGCGTGACAACAAATAGAAGCAGAGGAGTGCTCCAGCTTCCTTGAGAGGGCAGAGAAAAAATATGACTGCAAGGCTGAATCGCAACTTAATCAGCCTGTTTCTTTCCCTTTTATCATCAGCCATTCTGTTTCTATCGTTTCCACCTTTTGATCAAGGGTGTCTTGCCTGGGCAGGGCTTTTGCCGTTATTTCTGGCAATGAGGTATAGCAGTCTTTGGAAAGGATTTCTTTTTTCAGGCATCTGTGGGGCCTTCTTTTTCCTGGGACTATTTAACTGGATACTTCAGGTTTCATCATACAGGTGGTATCATCATGCCCTGCTGGACCTGTACCTTGGGGCCTATTTCGGCATCTTTGGATTGGCATTTGCATTTGTCTCAAGACGCATAAGCTTAACCGCCGCCCTCTGGTCTGCCCCGTTCTTGTGGGTAGGCATGGAATACATCCGTTCAAACTCTTTTTTTCTGGCACTGCCCTGGGGATTGCTCGGGCACACACAGTATCGGTATCCGATGGTAATCCAGATCGCCGCCCTGTTCGGGACATACAGTATCAGCTTTCTTATTGTCCTGGTAAATGCGGCGCTGGCAGTGATGATTTATTCCGTTTTCACGTATCATAGAAACAGTGTAAACCGATTAAAAACAGGCCTCTTAAAGAAAACGGAAATGACCTCTATTTTAGGGGCTGTGCTGGCTGTCTCCTTTGCCCTGGTATACGGGCAATGTTCCATCTCAAGACCGATCAGGGGGCGGTCAATCAAGGTGTCTATAATACAGGGAAATATTGAGCAGTCAAAAAAGTGGGACCCTGAATATGCGGATGAAATAGTGCGAATCTATAACGATCTGACGCTTCATGCCGCAGCTGATAACCCGGCACTAATTATATGGCCGGAGACGGCAACCCCCGGCCTGATTACAATGAATCCTGAGATCTATAGGGAGGTTGAGAATCTTGTTCAAAAGACCGCTACACCTCTGATATTCGGCAGCGCCAGGTATCAAAAATTTCAGACAGATGAGACCCCGGGTCTCAATCTGATTAACTCTGCCTTTCTCATGGTGCCCGGGAATAATAAGCCCGGGTTACAGCAATATAACAAAATTCGCTTATTTCCATTTGGGGAGTATTTACCCTTCAAATCACTCATTCCATGGAAATGGATAGGTGTCTCCAGCCTAAGTGAGTATATTCCAGGTGAAGAATATACTGTTTTTCATCTGTCACCAAACCGTTTTGGGGTGACCATTTGCTGGGAAAATATATTTCCTGGTCTGGTGAGGCAATTTGTAAAGCGTGGTGCCCAATTTATCGTAAACATTACTAACGAGGCCCGGTTTGGGAAGACAGCTGCCCCTCATCAGCTTGTGGCCATTAATGTATTTCGAGCTGTGGAAAACGGGGTCTATATAATCCGCTGTGCAAACACTGGTGTGTCATGTATAATTGATTTTCATGGACGGATCGTCAAACGGCTCCAGGATGAAGAAGGTCAGGATCTGTTTGTCAGGGGCATATTGTATGGAACAATCACTCCCATGGAATCCAAGACGTTGTATCTAAGCAAAGGGTATCTATTCCCCATTCTGGTTGTAGGGGTGTGTTTGGTTTTAATATTCATAGCCTGGTGGAAACCTCTAGCCAAAGGGAGAATTGCCCGTGACACCAAACAATAAAAAATATCGATCCTGGTTCGCGTTCAGCCTTGTTATGCTGTTCATCCTCATCGTTGCATCTCTATATTTTTATAATATTGTCAGATGGGCGAATGAACCGGAATGGGGTTTTATTTTCAGGTCCGGGTCTGCAATCGATATTATCGGAGGAGTGGGAGAAAAGGGTCATCAGGCAGGCTTGCAGTCAGGGGATCGTCTCGTTTCGATTAACGGAAAAAAATTCCAGACTGTTCAAGAAAGACGTGCGTTTCGAAATTACGGTCTCGGAGAAAAAAACACCTATGTCATCGAAAGAGGTGGCGATCGTTTTGAGGTTACCATCACCAACACCTTTCCCGGGTTCTGGAAATCCTTCAAAAAGTGTGGTTTTCCATATGTGGTTGGTCTTAGCTATGTCTTTATCGGCGTCCTAATTTTCTTAATGAAGCCGCATCGCCACGATAGCTGGGTTTTCTTGATTTTTGCCACCTGCCTGGGGTTGCTTATGGGTTTTCTTCTTAGAGGCGGGGTTTTGAGGCCATCATGGCTGAACACGATACACATATTCCTTTA
>JAWOBA010000072.1:0-2830 GCA_046498285.1 Desulfatiglandales bacterium
AACATATAAAATGGCAAGAGCTCATCGGCATTATCTGCCTGGATACATCTGGCATATTACTCAACGGTGCCATAAAAAAGAATTTCTACTCAAATTCAAATATTATAAGAAGAGATGGATGTATTGGCTGTATAGAGCAAAACAACAATTTCACATATCTATCTTTAATTATATAGTGACATCAAATCATATTCATTTACTTGCTTTGAGCGATGGAAAAGAAAATGATATTGCAAAAACAATGCACCTGGTCTCCGGAAGAACAGCCTGGGAGTTCAATCATAACAGAAACCGAAAGGGTGCTTTCTGGGAAGACCGGTATCATGCAACAGCAGTGGAAACAGATGATCATCTTATTCGATGTATGATTTATATTGATATGAATATGGTCCGGGCAGGGGTCGTAAAGCATCCAGAAGAGTGGCCTCACTGCGGATATCAGGAGCTTATTAGCAAAAAACAAAGATATACTCTGATCAACAAGAATCGCCTAATGCTGTTGTTACAAATAAAAGAGTGCGATTTTCAGAAAATATATAATGAATGGATTAATGAATATTTAGGACAAAAACATTTTCATAAAGAAAGCTGCTGGACAGAAAGTATAGCTGTGGGGAATGAGGACTTTGTTGAAATAATTAAAAAAAGATTGGGAGTTAAGGCCAAAGGGAGACGTATAGTAGAGAAGTCAGGAACCTTTAAGCTGAGAGAGCCAAGGACATCTTATTCGCTATTTTGCCCCCATGAAAAAGAGGTTTAAGGAATATAATTAATCATTCTGAGTAACTTAACATATTGAAAAATCAAAAGATGGGATGGTGCGACCCCTTATTAACCCCTTATTAAAACTATTAACCAAATGGGATGGTGCGACCCCTTATTAACCTTATTAAGACTTATTAACCGCGTATTTCCATAATAATAATATCAACCCGCTTTTCATCCTAATCAAGATTCACCCCGCTTATTGACTGGAGGGCTTTTTGCCTTTATTATGTTGTTGAGTTATTCAGGATACACATACGCAAAGGCGAAAAGCAGGCATTGAACAACGGATATGAAGAGGAAGGGATTTTCGGACTTCATTTATCTGTGACGAAAACGCTGCAAATCAAGTCATAAGAAAAACCACGGATATGGATCATGGTGAAAAAATAGATGGTCCCTAATCAGAAAAACCACGGATACGGATCATGGTGAAAAAATAGATGGTCCCTAAAGGACTTTATCAGGACAAAAATTCAAGGTCCGTTGTTCTTATTGTCAACATAGATCCCCAAAAAAGAAACGAGTTGAGGCAAAGCCTCGATAAGGAATTTGACGTCTACACTGCGGACAGCAGTGCGGAAGCGATTCAGCTTCTCAAAAAAATCAAACACATCGACGCGATAGTCGTCGATCATTCGCCCCCCAGCACGGACGGCGGGGTCTTTATCCGCTATATCAATGAAAATGTATCCACTCCTGACAGCACTATCAAGATGCTCATCGGAGAATCCCGCGATAAGGAACTCTCTTACATGGGTGTGCACGGAAGCCGGCTTGATTATTTTTACAACCGGTCTTTTGATGCGGAAGAAGTCAAACGGAAAATCCGTTTTCTTCTCGCTCAAAAATCCAAAGAAAAAAGAAAGTCTATGCGGGTGGATGTATCGAAAAATAGAAATTTTGAAGCGCACATTGAATACCATTCACCGGCTTCCGTGGAAAATATCAGCGAGGACGGCATGTTTGTCAAAGCCATGCTTCCGGAAGAACGGATCCTGCCCTTCACTATAAATCTTCCCGACGGCGCCCGTCAGAAGCTTGCCGGATACGTCGTCCATACGGATAAAGAGAACCAAGGGGTAGGGATCCGCTTCATGAACCTGGATGACAAAAACCGGGAGATTCTGACCCGTTACATAATGGAATGCGCATCCGCGGGAGAGCTGTCCCAGCTTAAAGACCGTTATCCTTTTCTTCAAGTGGACAGCATCATTCCGTTTAAAGATAAAGAGAAAATCGCATCCCTGCTCAATAAGGCGATGGAGAACGGCTCGGAAATCACGGCCATTCCTTCTCATTCCCGGCTTCCCGCAGCTCTTAAACTTGCGGAAATTGATCCCTGGCACTGCTGCCGTTTAACCGGCGAAGAACTGAACACAAAATTCAAGACATCAAACAGCATATTCGTTTCTTTCCAATCCGGTTATGCCACCTACAATTTTGAAACCGTCATTTACCGGATTAATGATGACGGAAGCCAAATCGATGTCCTGTATCCTCAAATTCTTTTTTATTCGGAAAAAAGAGCCGGGGGCAGAGAAAAGCCCAAAGAAAACCTGGGAATCAAGATCTTCCTTCCCCATCCTTTCGATTCAGTAATTGAAGGAACTATAACGGATATAAGCGAAGGCGGCGTCAGCTTCGTTACCGACAAGAATAATGTGGCCCTTTTAAGCGGAACCCCCATTGAATCCATAAAAATATTCCGTGGAAATGAATTGATACGGAATACCCGGGGGGAAATCCGCAATATCAAAGAAACCAAAACCAATGGAAAATCCGGACTGCGCTACGGCCTTCAGTTCGGTATCGGCCGGGTTTCCATTGATACCTCGAAGCTCCCGGAATTTGAAGTGCCCAAAGAAAGAAAACCTCATAAAGATACAGACACCATACGGCCGGGGCGCCGCCGGCATTCCGATTTGATTGAATTGGCAAAAAAACCTCCCTTCGTCATCCAGTTGGAAAACAGCAAGGGAGAAGAGATTGTGGGTCTTCTGGACACTTCGCTTCCTCTGGACAGCAATCCCATCCCGGTTCTCATTGTTCCCCCGGCATTCGG
>JAWOBA010000138.1:0-6853 GCA_046498285.1 Desulfatiglandales bacterium
GAGCATATAATATTTATGAAGTAGCCAAATATTTAACTATTCCAATGTCACTTGGAACAATGTCTTGTATTTATGTGGCAAATAAAGATGCCTGGGATGCACTTCCTGAAGAATGGAAAGAATATCATATGAAATATTGGTACTATAAAGCACCTGATATTTGGCATGAAGAATTCAAAAAAACTGATGACAAATGGATTCCTAAGTTTAAAGAACATGTTGAATTTATTGATTTCCCGAACTCGGAAAGAGAAAAGCTAGTTAGCAAGGCCGAAGCAGTCTATGAAAAATGGGTAGAGGAGAGGGAAAAACAAGGTCTTCCCGGAAGGGAAGTCTTGAACTATTACTTGGAGAAAAGGAAAGAATTGATAGGACGATAAATCCATAAAAAACCGGGGAAGTGTTATTTCCCCGGTTTTTTGAGGAGCAACTAAAAAGTCCAACCATTTCGCTATTATTCACTTTTGCTCAGCACGATGATCCGTTGCCGGCTCTTCATGTGTTCTTCTTTGGTCATGGCTCCCTTCTGAAACTACTAGCGGTGTGACTAGTTAAATGTGGTGAGCATCATATCCCGTGACGGTGGTCAATGAAAGATAGTTATTTTGTGGGGATTAAATTACAACAAACAAGTTGGAGCTTTTACTTTGCTCTATAAAGGTTGACTCTTTTCAGGACCATTATTTTTAAATGAATAAAAAGAATGGGATGAGGATGAAATGACGGATGATAAAGATGCCTCTAGAGAGTACCTAGGTCAACCTGCTTGGAAAAGTTGGGGCCTTGTTCGTGCAATCAACGGAAAAATAAGAATAGTCGAGGACTGGCTAAATATCTGCTCGGTTTTCTTAATAATGATCCTTATGTTTTTCGCAAGTGGAGAAATCATAGGCAGATATGTGTTTAATTTTCCGATTCCGGGCCATGTCGAGCTAGTTGAACTCCTAATGGCGGGTATCGTGTTTCTCGGCATAGCTTATACAGAAAGAGAGGGAGGACACATCAGGATGGAGCTCTTTCTTACGCGGGTACTTAAGGGAAGGGCCTACCACACCGCGGAGATTATTACCTCAACACTGTCCCTCTTCGTTTATATATTTATAATGTACTACAGTTTCAGGAGCACACTTAATGCTATCCAAGTTGGTGATAGCACCGCATATCTTTATTGGCCTACGTGGCCTTCAAAAATGCTCATACCTATAGGCTCACTTTTGCTGTGCATCCGATTTATAATTGAAATCTTTCAGCATTTGTGCCAGGTTGTTGCTGGAGCTGAAATGAGAGAGCTTGATTAGTTATAAGGAGGAGAACCTGTGGAGCCATCAACCATTGGACTATATGGTATTGTAGCTATTTTTATTCTTGTATTACTCGGAATGAGAATCGCCTTTGCTACCGCTCTAGTAGGTTTTGTAGGCATAACCTATATGAAAAATATAATAGTTGCAGGCAACGTCATCGGGTATCTGCCTCATGCAATAGTAGCGCACTACTCGCTAAGCGTCATACCGCTTTTTATTATTATGGGTTATTTTGCGTATTATGCTGGCCTGACCAATGATATCTTTCATACTGGCAGGCAGTGGACTGGCCACCTGCCGGGAGGCCTGGCCATTGCGAGTGTATTCGGCTGCGCGGGCTTTGCGGCCTGCACGGGCGCCAGCACGGCATCGGCCGCGATGATGGGAAAGATAGCTATTCCTGAAATGCGAAAGTACGGATATCATCCCCGCTTGGCAGCGGGTGTTGTCGCGGCCAGTGGAACCTTGGCCTCACTTCTCCCCCCGAGTGTCGTATTGGTCATATACGGAATAATCACAGAGCAGTCGATTGGAGCTCTTCTCGTAGGCGGATTTATACCGGGTGTAATATCCGCTATAATTTATGCAGTTATGATATATTTGAGGGTAAAGATAACACCTGAGCTTGGCAAGCTTCAGCCCAAGGAATCTTGGAAAGCAAGATTTAAGTCACTTAAGGGAACCTGGGGGGTGATTGTGCTCGTAATCCTGATCGTTGGTGGGATCTATTCCGGTGTATTTACACCTACCGAGGCAGGCGGAGCGGGCGCATTCGGAGCCTTTTTAATGGCTCTTGGCATGAGAAGACTAACGTTAGGCCAATTCAAAGAGTCTTTACTCGAGACAGGCCGTACCACTATAATGATTTTTTCTATAATTGTTGGTGTTCTTATATTTGTACGGTTTTTAGCTCTTACAAATCTTCCAAAAATATTTTCTGAATTTATATTAGCTCTTCCTATGCCACCTTTAATGATACTCTTTATGATTCTTGGAATATATATTTTTTTAGGAATGTTTTTAGATGCTATAGGAATGATGATGCTCACCCTTCCTATTATTTTTCCAGCTATTATCGCCTTAGGATTTGACCCTATATGGTTCGGGATAATTCTTGTGAAGATGTGTGAGATCTGTCTTATAACTCCTCCAGTAGGATTGAATGTATATGTTGTAAAAAGTGTAGCACCTGATATACGTCTAGAGGATGCTTTCAGAGGTGTAATTCCTTTTCTAGCAATGGATATACTCACTGTTGTACTTTTTATTGTGTTTCCTCAAATTATTACCTATCTGCCAAACCAGATGGGAATGTAGTCTTTCTTTATTATTATTTTATTAGGGTCAAAATTTTCAAGTTTAAATCAAAAGCTCCACCTATGGGATCTGCTGCATATATATTTTAGTAAATATCTCGTAATTAATTGAACTATATTTTATTTTTTTTTAACATTTTTTGATTACTTAAAAAGCAATAACTGTTAATATATTGCTCATAAAACGACGAAAATCAAACTTATATGATAAAAACACAGATAGCTCACGCCATATTTACTGCTTTTTATGTCTTATTATTATTAGGTATAAGTGCATTTTGGTGTATAACAGATGGAGCGGAATGTTTTCCGGACGTATTGGTTGAGGAAAACTGGTTTGATTTCGGCGTTATCGGCGAAGGCATCACGGTCACGCACGGGTTTGTGTTTGAGAACCGCGGTTCGGCCGATCTCAAACTTTTCCCGATTCAAGTCAGTTGAGGGTGCACAAGCGTCTCCGGTCCGGAGACAATCGGACCAGGCAAAAAAGCAAAAATGATTCTCAAAGTGGATACCGAAAACTATGCGGGCAAAAGATTACGCAAAGCTATCGCTATTAAAACCAATGATCCCCAACGTTCTCAGATCAACTTGACGATAGAGGGAAAGGTTGTTCGATTTGTTACCATCGATCCGAAAATTATTATCTTGAAAGGAGATATCGGAAAGGAGCTTTTAAATTCTATTAGAATTTTTCCAGAAAAAAAGTATCCGTTTAATATCGTTCAGGTCCATACAGAAAAAAAGCAAAATTTCAGATATCGACTATCTTTGTTGAATAAAGATGGCCAAAAAGGATATTTATTGACCGTTTGGAATATCAAAAAAGATCCTGGTCGATATGTTGACGCCATTTATCTGGAAACGGACAATGATATCGGGCCGATCATCAGAATCCCGGTTTTTGGAAATATTACACAATAAACTTGCAAATGAAAAACACATACAAGATAGGAATTTTTGCATTTATGAAACGCTAAAATCAGGTTCAAAAAGGAGACGGGAACAGCCTGTGCCTCTCTCTTTCAAGGAGTTCTTGGAAATTGGGGTGGGCAATCGCAATCAAGGCATCTGCTCGGTCACGCATGGTTTTGCCCTTAAGTTCAGCTATACCGTATTCACTTATCACATAGTCAATATCGTGTCTAAGGCTAGTTACCGCCGAACCACTATCGAGAAAGGGAACTATCCGGGACTTCTTGCCTCCTTTAGAAGTAGAGGTGATTAATACTATTGATTTCCCACCTTTTGAAAGAGCGGCTCCGCATACGAAATCGGTTTGGCCACCGACGCCACTCACCTGAACTCCGCTGATAGTTTCCGCATTAATCTGCCCTGTGAAATCAATCTGTATAGCGCTGTTTATGGAGTTAAGCTTATTGACTCTGGCAATCGTCATTTCATTATGAGTATAATTGGAAGGATAAGACTCAACTTCCTTGTTGTTATTAACGAAGTCAAAAATTTTATCTGTTCCGATTATAGTAGTTGTTACTATTCGGCCTTCTTTGAGGCCTTTGCAGGTGTTGTCAATAACCCCTTCTTTTACCAGATCGACAATCCCATCCGGAAGAAGACCTGAATGCACCCCTAGCCTTTTCTTGCCCGTAAGCGAGGCAAGAGCGGCTTCACTCAGACGTCCTATCCCTACCTGTATGGTGGCGCGATCTTCAACTAATTCACTAACATAAGCACCAATCTTCCTGTCAATATCATTAAGCCCTGGAGAAGGTATCTGTGGAAGCTTACGGTCACTTTCGACGATAAAATCAATGTCATTAATATCTATCCAAGAATCTCCATAAACTATCGGCATACTATAATTGATTTCAGCTATCGTCTTTATGGCAGTTTTTGCCATGGCCTGAGTAAAATCATTTGATACACCGAAACTACAGCGACCTCTCCTGTCAGGAGGCGATACCGATATAAGGGCAACGTCGAGCTTTATTATTCCATCTAGAAAAAGAGAGGGTATCTTTGAGTAACGACACGGTATGTAATCTGAATAACCTTTTATTACTCCGGAAGCAGTGTACTTGTCTAGCATAAATAAGTTAAGTTTGATAACACCATCCTGATTTAAGGGATCCAAAAGTTTTGTCCAGTAGTGAATCATTCCGTATATTTTAAGTTGATTAAAATAGTTTGTGTTATCTAGTATACAGTCAATAAGGGTTTGGGGTTCAGCACATGCGTTACCAAGTCCAATTTTTGCATCAGGACCAATAATATCTAATATCTCTTTGGCATCAATATATTTCATATTATCAAATTATTAGCACAATGTGATAGTAATTTGGTATCTATATAAGAAAGCATAAATTTATATTAATATTATGTTTCCATGTTATAAAGTTAATAAACTATTATATAGTCTTAATATGATTGTTTTAAAACTATTAATTAGTAACATTAGAATAATTATTTGAGCCACAAATTCCAAAAAGTGTCAAAAAACTATAATATAAAAACCTATTATAAAAACTTTAAACATCATCTTATGTAGTATTTGTGATGCAAACTTGTGTGCGATAAAAACATAAATTCTGGCATATCGGATTTATTGCATTGAACTTTGAGGAATTTATTATTGGATGCATTGCTTTTATCATTAAATATATCGAACTGTCCAACGCTTGAAGTGGAATTCGGGAGACCCGCTCCAGAAACAAAGATGCCGCTGACATATATCGTGGCCAGGGTCATTCGACTACTCGCATCTTCTTATTCCAGAACTCCTTTTCCTTTTCTCGCCAGTCCGTACCTCCGAAACGCCGGTCATAATACCATCCTAAGCGCTTAAACCATTTTTCCCAAGGGCTCTTTTTCTCCTCTTCGGCCTCTAGAACCTCGGCCACAAAAGTGGCGATGTTAAAAATTTCGTCCTTGGGTGCGTAGTAACTGGCGCCTTCAGCAGCGGATCGCTTGAGGTTCTCTTCTGAAAGGCCATGGGCCGTCAGCATCAGGGCGGGAATCCGCTTTTGCCGAGCAATGGCCAGTAGCTCAAAGCCGCTAACCCCCATGATATCCAGGATCGCCAGGTCATAGTTATTGCTTTCCAAGAGCTGCTTGGCGTCCTTGAAATTAGATGCCCGGTCCAGCTTAGCAGGCTTTAGGAATTCGGTAAGAGTCTCAAGGATATCCTCTTCGTCATCCACAATTAGAAGACGCTGTCCTTTAATTATCTCCATCGGACCCATAATTTGTCTTCTCCTTATTCTTTGATATGTCTTGCTTTTGGCTTGATAAATATATCATTTAATACTATCCTTGCAGATCTCTTTTTTCAAGACTTTTCTAACAGTCTTTTGGGAAAGCTATTTCAAGAACCTGTTAACACAAATATCGATTGAGTTATCATATAGCATTGAAAAGCAAATATCTTTCATCCTACTGGGTTGTCCTGTCCGATCCTCGTTAAGGTGCACTTCGATGTTGTTATGGCCATGATCGCAGACAGCCTCTACAGCCTGCTGGACGGAAAACCCCGGGGGTTTGATTGTTGTGACGCACCCAAGATCTTTCGCTCGTTTGTGAAGGGCTCGGCTGGCATTCGCCTTAGCGGCAATGAAACCGCTATCGAATTTTCCAGAAAAGTCCACAATCCAATCATCAGGGACGTTCCTTGGCAGCGATTCCCTCCGTGCATTTCTTGGCTCAATGGGGCTGAATTGGAACTGAAATTCAGATAGCTTCGATATTTTATTAAGGGGCTATCCATTTCGCTGGCCTTATTCTAAAGTGTGAGCATGAATTTTCATGGCACACAACCTCTTGTAGGAATCGATTATCCCAGAACTCTGCAAGAAATTGACGAATAGTTTTCGACAGAGCAGAAGTACCTTGATTTTCTCAATAAACTTCGTTGGCCAAACGGGTTTACTTTTTCAATTTGTACTGGCCATAAATATTGGCAGATAGAAGGTTACTGTTTTACCGTCTTTTAGGAAAAGCAGTGCTTGAGAGGCCTAGCACATTAAGGAGATTGTAGGCGAATAGCCATAACTGCTGATTAATAAAAACAACGCCAGCGAAATGGATAGCCCCTTTAAAATATTCTGGTCGATACTTTACTATAAGATTTGGCGTACTTCCGAATACCAATGAATATGAGGAGATTTTTTCATCCTTCACATAACAATTCGCTGAGATAATTACATTATCTTCAATCTTGCAATTGCCTAAAATTTTGGAACCAGAAAACATTTTTACCTTTTTCCCTATTGTTGG
>JAWOBA010000189.1:0-14653 GCA_046498285.1 Desulfatiglandales bacterium
CCTTCCACCAGTCACTTCAAAAAAGTCCATCGTCTTTTTGGGGATGATGAAAATCGCCGGGTTTTTCAAAGGTCTCATAACATGTTAACAGTAAATGAAATCTTTTACAGTATACAAGGAGAAAGTACATTCGCCGGCTTTCCTTGTATATTTATCAGGCTGACAGGGTGCAATCTAAGGTGTAGGTATTGTGATACTCAATATGCATATACCGAAGGAAAGGATATTCCGCTTGACAAGATCCTTGAAACCGTTAAAGGATTTGACTGCAATCTGATAGAGGTGACAGGAGGGGAGCCCCTTATCCAGAAAGAAACACCTGATTTGATATCTGCCCTAATTAAACATGGCTATACGGTACTCCTTGAAACAAATGGCAGCCAGGATATCCGGAGAGTGGATACAAGATGTGCCCGGATTATTGATATTAAATGCCCTTCAAGTGGGATGGAGAAAGAAAATTTATGGAAAAACTTGGATTATATAACCCCCAATGATCAGCTCAAATTTGTTATTGGCTACCGGCAAGATTATCTTTATGCAAAAAAAGTATTAAATGCCGCATCCATAAAGAGAAATAAAAAACTAACCATCAATTTTTCTCCTGTATTTAATGAGATAGATATCAAAGACCTTGCCAGATGGATACTTGAGGATAATTTACCCGTAAAGCTTCAAATTCAATTACACAAATATATCTGGGGAGATAATGCAAAAGGGGTTTGAGATGCCTAAAAAAGCTATTGTGCTTGCAAGCGGTGGCCTCGATAGTACAACAATTATGGCTATAGTAAATTATAAGGGATATGATATCTATGCCCTCAGTTTTGATTATGGGCAGAGACACAAGATCGAGCTTGAGGCAGCTAAAAAAGTTGCAAAATATTTTGATGCAAAAAAACACCTCATCCTTCACATTGAACTGGACACTATTGGTGGATCCGCACTTACAGAAGACATTATCCCACCTCAAGAGAGAAATTTAAAAGAAATAAGTTCAAGCGGTGTGCCTACTACCTATGTCCCAGCAAGAAATATTATTTTTTTGTCTTATGCCCTTGCCTGGGCAGAGGTTCTGGGCTCAACAAATATATTTATTGGTGTAAATGCTATCGACTTTTCTAACTACCCTGATTGTAGACAAGAATTTGTAGAATCCTTCCAAAAAACAGCGAATCTTGCAACAAAGGCAGGTATGGAGGGAAAAAAGATACAAATTCACGCACCCCTTATGCATATGACAAAGGGTGAAATCATAAAAAAAGGGATATCGTTAGGCATAGACTATTCAATGACCCATAGCTGTTATAACCCCGGAAAAGACGGTCTTCCGTGCGGTAGATGCGATAGCTGCCTTTTACGAAAAAAAGGTTTTGAAGAAGCGGGTGTCAAAGATCCACTATTGACTAGAAACAATTCTTATTCTAAAAGCTGATTTGGGATGACTATTCAGACAGAAAGATATAAAAAGACAGTTTGTAATGGTAAATTTCAATTGCAAAAACTGACTCAAATATACTGTAGTTATTTTATTTAATTGAAAAGGTTTAAACCCAATGTTTTATAAATCCGCACAAGAGCTGGCAAGACGTATCAAGTCAAAAGAGCTCTCGCCCATTGAATTAATGGAGCTCACTCTACAAAGAATAGAGACTGTTAATCCAATCCTTAATGCCTTTGTCTCTATTCGGGCTGAGCAAGCCATTGATGAGGCAAGGACCATTACAGAGCATCTCGCTTCAGGTAATGAAGGTGGCCCTCTCATGGGCATACCAATAGGCGTCAAGGACCTTGAAGATGTAAAAGGGATGGTGACCAGTTTTGGGTCGATTCCCTACAAAAACAATGTTGCCCAGGAAGATTCAACCCAGGTGGCAAGACTTAAGGCAGCCGGAGCTATCGTGGTGGGAAAGACTAATACGCCTGAATTTGGATTCACCGGTTTTACAAAAAATATGCTCCATGGTGTAACCAGAAACCCTTGGAATACAAGTCGGACACCTGGTGGATCCAGCGGGGGCTCTGCCGCTGCAGTGGCAGGTGGCATGGTTCCTGTAGCCACAGGTACTGATGCAGGTGGTTCCATACGCATTCCAGCCTCATATTCTGGGTGTTTTGGGCTAAAGACATCCTTTGGGAGAATCCCCAGAGGTCCCTTTTCACTTCTCCAAACATATCCACTCTGGTGTATGGGCCCTTTGACCAGAACTGTAAAAGATGCTGCCATTTACTTGGACTGTGTTTCTGGATACCATTCATCTGATCCTGCCTCCCTCCCCCTTCCAGAACGTTCCTTTTTACAGTGTATAGAGGGTATGCCCATGAATCTTAAGATAGCCTTCAGCCCTACTCTGGGATATGCCAGAGTGCAAAAAGATGTGATGAGCTTAGTAGAAAAAGCTGTAAAAGACTTTGAAGAGATGGGGCACAGAATCGAGTTCTGGCATGTCCCATTACCAGATACAGGTGAAACCTGGTCTAAACTCTTCAATTTTGAATTATACTGTCAATTACACCACGATCTTGATAAAAATCGTGCAGAAATGGGAAAAACCCTGGTGAATTCACTTGATCAAATCAAATCTTTCTCCATAGAGGACCAGATTAAAGCACAGACAGTAAGAACTGAGCTAAACCAAATCTTGGGAGCCCTTTTTGAAAAATTTGATCTTCTCATCACCCCTACCATGCCAACAGAGGCCTTTGCTGCGGAAGGTCCTCCTCCAGCTGATATTGATGGACATCCTATTCCGCTTCTGGGGGCTGTCGCCTTTACATATCCCTTTAATCTGTCTGGACACCCTGCCGCCACGGTCCCGGCAGGACTCACCAAAAATGGGCTTCCAGCGGGCCTTCAGATTATTGGTCCACACCAGAGAGATGATTTAGTGCTCCAAGTATCGCATGCCTATGAACAGATGAGACCATGGAATGATCACTGGCCAAGTATTGGATAAATTTTTATGCATTCTTCAACCCAGATTATGCAGTAGCCACCTACTGCGGCCTGAAAAACCTTGCTACAACGATCGTTTCACGATTTTGCTTCTCAACATATTTACAAATATGCCTTCGGCGCAAAATCGCTCCAACTTCTCGTTTCGCTGAGGTTTTTCAACCCTCGTGACGATGCCTACTGCATAATCTGGGTTCAAGGAAAGGTTTACAGGGATTTAAGGGTATTTCTCCCTGTGTTTTCGACTATACTCATTGATGAACTAGGAGATAAAACTCAAATTGCAAACCCCCCTATCCAGCAAGACCGATACACAGCAAGCTTACCGCATTCGTAGAATCAGCCTGTGCCCTTGTTACCACATAAGGAATTGGAATTATAATAAGTTCCACGTTAGCTCAGGATGTAAACTCCAACTATTCCCCCTGGGGAGCTAGTTTTGGGTTTACTTGTGCAAGCATTTAGACAATTATTAAGACATAGATTATTAAGGAAAGCAAAAATAGGGCGAGGATGAAGCATAACGCAGCAGTTGGCCTTTTTCCAAAGCCATCAAAATAGGTAAAAAATTTTCCATTTCTCTCTGGGATTGATACAAAGTACAGGGTTTCCTTTTTTAGCACATAACAATGTCCCCTCAGGTAATGGGTAGTATTCCATGAAATTATTATTATGTCTTTTAGGACTTGTCCTTGTTGTTGAGGGATTGCCGTATCTAGCATTTCCCGATAAGATGAAAACGTGGCTGCAACAAATACGACAAATACCTGATAATCAATTACGGATAATTGGTTTTTTGGCCATGTGTTTCGGGCTCCTCCTCACTTATATTTTTAGGTAGTAAATCGCTTAAAACTTTTTTTATTGCATAAATATCAAATCACTTGGTTTAGAATTTTAGAAAAGCAGGCATGAAAACAGTAAACGATATGCAAATATATAACTTGGAAAATTATGACTACGACCTCCCTGCTGAATTAATTGCACAGGAGCCAGCCTTGAAAAGGGATAGATCCCTTCTTCTCTATGTAAATAAAGCTACGGGAGAAATGGGCGACTATCATTTTTTTGACCTCCCTTTATTGCTCAGAGAGGGGGATCTATTGATTGTAAATGACGCCGAGGTAACACCGGCCAGATTATATGGCAAAAAGGAAACGGGAGGGAGAGTAGAAATCTTGGCTCTTGATCATCCTGCTGAGCTACTTAAAAATGAACAGGATATACGCTGGTGTCTGATAAAGGCATCAAAAAAGCCAAAAATAGGGAGCACTCTTCTGTTTCCAGATGATCTCATAGCTACTGTCAAAAGGATTGGTGAACATGGAATGGCCCAGCTCATATTTGAGGGTAAACACAGTCTTGATTATGTATTAAAAAAAAGAGGTTGCCTTCCACTGCCTCCTTATATTAAAAGAAACAACAATGATAAACAATCAAATAGAGATAGAGAAAGATATCAGACTATATTCTCTCGTTTTCCAGGAGCTATTGCAGCGCCTACAGCCGGGCTTCATTTTACCCATGAATTGCTCAATTCTCTCCAATCAGTGGGTATAGATATAGTAAGCATCACACTTCTCGTTGGGCACGATACCTTTAAGCCTGTTAGGGTACAAGATATTAGAGAACACCAATTAGGAGAAGAATCATATTTTGTAGACAATCATGCTGCAAATGCTATTGGCAGAGCAAAAAACGAAGGAAGAAGAATTATTGCTGTGGGTACCACAGTTGTAAGGACGTTAGAAACAATAATTAAAAAAAAGGGGGAAATGGTAACTGATTCTGGAAGAACAGATCTTTTAATCTACCCTGGATTTAAGTTCCAAGCAATTGATGCCCTTATAACAAACTTTCATTTACCCCGTTCTTCACTATTTTTTATGGTAGCAGCCTTTGCAGGACTCAATTTGACAATGAAATCCTATCGATGGGCGATAGAAAACAGGTATAGGTTTTACAGCTATGGAGATGCAATGCTGATATTATAAACATTAACCGCCGAGCTCAGCAGTGAAATAACAGGTAACGAGGATAAATACCTTGGAATTTAGGATTATTAAGAAATGTACATCAAGCAGGGCCAGGCTCGGGGAGATAGTAACCAATCATGGCAGACTTGAAACACCAATATTTATGCCTGTTGGAACTTCAGCAGCCATCAAAGGAGTTTCCCCTGGGGAGGCAAAGGATGCAGGGGTTGAAATGGTTCTTGCAAATACATATCATCTCTACCTTAGGCCAGGCCATAAGCTTATAGAAAATATTGGCGGTCTCCACCGCTTTATGAACTGGTCTGGGCCGATTCTGACTGATAGTGGAGGATTCCAGGTATACAGCCTTTCAAAACTCAGAACTATATCACCTGAGGGGGTTACCTTCAGGTCACACTTAGATGGGTCAACCCATTTTCTCAGTCCTGAGAAGGTGATGGAAATCCAGAAGTCCCTTGGAGCAGACATCATCATGACCCTTGATGAATGTACACCGTCTGGCGCTGCGTATGATTATGTCCATAACTCAGTTAAGCTTACTGAACAATGGGCTCGGCAATGTCATGAAAAAACGGGAAAAAACGGGCAAGCCCTTTTTGGAATTGTTCAGGGCGGATTTTACCCTGAACTGCGTGAGATGAGTGCTAAAGGCCTTGTAAGTATAGGGTTTGAGGGCTATGCCTTAGGGGGTTTGTCTGTAGGAGAGGATAAAGATACAAGAGAGCATGTGATCAAAACAACAATAAAATTCCTTCCAGAGGAAAAACCAGTATATCTTATGGGGGTAGGAACACCCGAGGACATAATTGAGTCAGTGAAAATGGGTGTGGACATGTTTGATTGCGTATTGCCTACTCGCAATGCAAGAAATGGTATGCTATTTACTAATAAGGGAAAGTTGGTAATAAAAAATGCACGCTATGAACAAGATAGCTCTCCCATTGAAGAGGGATGTGGATGTTATACATGTTCTCATTATTCACGGGCCTATTTACGACACCTTTTTCTTTCAAAGGAAATACTTTCCTTTAGATTAAATACAATTCATAATCTTTATTATTACACGCATCTCATGGAAAGGATACGGCAGGCCATAAGAGATGATAAACTGGCTGAGTTCAGCCATAATTTTTATAGAGGGAAAATAGAATCATTATAAATCTTAAAGAGAAATGGAGGGATATATATGTTTAATTTAGTTTACGCCATGGGTACTGGTGGTTCCGGAGGACAAGCAGGAGGGAGTGGTGGTCTGGGTGCATTTTTGCCTCTGATCATCATATTTGCGATTTTTTACTTTCTTTTAATCAGGCCCCAGCAAAAAAAGTCAAAACAGCACAAGCAACTGTTATCCGAGCTGAAAAAAGGGGATAAAATAGTAAGCTCCGGGGGTTTACACGGTGTTATAACTGGTTTGGCTGATGATGTAGTGACTGCTGAAATATCCCCAAAAGTCAGGGTCAAGATTACAAGGGCCTCCATAGCAGGAGTAATCAGAAAGGCAGAGGGTACACAAACCAAGGAGTAAATCGTGTCAAAAAAATTACAGTGGCGTGGATTAATTATTCTTATTGTTGTGGTTGTCGCATTGATCTATCTGACCCCGTCCATGAGCAAAACTCTTCCTTCTTGGTGGCCAAATATACTACCTGAAGAAAAAATCCATCTTGGACTTGATCTCAAAGGAGGAATGCATCTGGTATTAGAGGTTCAGGCCCAGAGAGCTGTAGAAAGTCACCTTGAGCGAATGATTGAGGATATAAAACATAACCTCAGAAAGGCCAGAATCAGATATCAGGCGCTAAAAAGAAGCAACTCGAACAGCATCGGCCTTACCTTAATTCGGGCCGAAGACAAAAGGGCCGTGGAAGAAATGGTTGAAAAGGATTTTTCAGACCTTACTGTCAAATCTGGGTCATTTAGTAATATTGATCTTAAGCTGGAATTAACCCTCTCTCAAAATGCTCAGCAGCATATCAAGAGAATGGCAGTCGATCAGGTAGTAGAAACCATAACGAATAGAATCGATCAGTTTGGGGTGGCAGAACCTGATATCCGGCCTCAAGGAAGAGATAGAATTTTAGTTCAACTTCCTGGAATAAAGAATCCTAAAAGGGCTATTGATATTATAGGAAAAACCGCACTTCTTGAATTCAAGCTAGTGGATGAAGAAAACAGCCTAGAAGAGGCATTAAAGGGAAATATTCCGCCAGGCGATGAAATCCTTTACGAGATAAAGGGAGTGCCTGGCTCTCAAAGAAAGATTCCTTTTCTTTTAAAAAAGCGGGCGGTTCTAACTGGTGAGTATCTGACCGATGCAAGAGTCCAGATAGACAGTCAATATAATGAACCATATGTCTCGATTTCATTTGATTCCAGAGGGGCACGGCTCTTTGAACAAATTACAGGGGCCAATATTCAAAAGAGATTAGCTATTGTCCTGGATGATGTTGTAAATAGTGCACCGGTTATACAAGATAAAATTAGTGGCGGAAGGGCTCAGATCACTGGCAGATTTACTATGGAAGAGGCCAGAGACCTTGCCATTGTCTTGAGGGCGGGTTCTCTACCCGCACCTGTCAAGATCATTGAAGAAAGAACGGTAGGCCCTTCTCTTGGAAAGGACTCTATTAATAAGGGCCTTAAATCAATGATAATTGGAGGAATAGTAGTTATCCTATTTATAGGTTTTTATTACAAATTTGCTGGTATTCTGGCTGATTTATGCCTTATTTTAAATATACTCTTCATCGCAGCCGGTCTGGCATTTTTTGGTGCCACCCTAACACTTCCTGGCATAGCAGGCATCATCCTGATCATAGGTATGGCCATAGATGCCAATGTACTTATCTTTGAAAGGATACGAGAAGAGCTAACATTGGGAAAAACCCCGCGGGCTGCAATTGACGGTGGGTATAGCAAGGCCCTCTCAACAATCCTTGATGCGAATATTACCACCTTGATCGCTGCATTAGTTCTATTTCAATTCGGAACAGGACCAGTAAAGGGATTTGCGGTGACCTTGAGTATTGGTATTATCGCCAGCCTTTTCACAGCTATATTCGTCACCAGGGTATTCTTCGATTACTTCATCATTGAACGGGGTATGAAAAAAGTAAGCATTTAAAGCTCATAGGGCTTACCTGGTTACGTTTCCCTGTTCAGAGCGGGGTCATTGGATAGAGAGTTTACCGTATTAAATGTAGTCTCTGGCAATGCCATATAGAGGGTTTAACAAGGTATATTTTATAGACCTATGCACTCAAGACATACAATAAACACAACCAACATTATTATAGAAAGACAGAAATATGCAATTTATCAAGCCTGATATTAATATTAATTTTCTTGGACAACGAAAGATAGCCTATATTTTTTCCGGGGCTCTGCTGGCTCTGACCATTCTTCTCTTATTGCTCCGGGGGGGGCCTAATTACGGTGTTGATTTTTCTGGTGGTATACTTATTCAGGTCCGGTTCAGTCAGTCAGTAACACCAACTGAAATTAGAGAGTCCTTGAAATCGATCGGTATGCAAGATAGCACCATCCAGGCATTTGGGGAAAAAGGGGAGTCTGAATATCTGATAAGGGTTAATACCACTGATGTTGACCTTAACGAGCTATCTTCAGAGGTTAAAAAATCTTTAAATAGTGTGTTCGGGGAGAAAAATGTCGAAGTCAGGAGGGTGGAGATGGTTGGGGCAAAGATTGGGAAAGATCTAAGGGAAAAGGCCCTCTTTGCCATCTTTTATGCACTTCTCTTTATGGTCATATATATATCTGGAAGGTTTGAATACAAATGGACTATGAGTATAATCATGGCAGCCAGCCTTGCCTTTGGAGTGTATATAATCTCGGCCATAGGAATGAGTATCATCTGGCTCATTGCTGCTGCACTCCTCATCACTATTGTTCTGTGCTGGTTCCTACGCTTAGAATTTGCCCTCGGTGCTATTGTTGCACTCTTTCACGATGTAACCATAACAATGGGCGCATTTGCTCTAACAAACCGTGAAATAACTTTACCTGTCGTAGCCGCCCTTCTGACTATTGTAGGCTACTCCCTAAATGATACAATTGTTGTTTTTGACAGGATCAGAGAAAACCATAGGCGCCAGAGGAATCGCGATTTCGCAGAGATAATAAATAATAGTATCAATGAAACCTTAAGCCGAACCATCCTCACGTCAGTAACCACCCTTATCGTTGTCGGATTTCTTCTCACCTTAGGGGGTGGCGTTATCCACGACTTTGCCTTTGCCCTTTTTGTTGGTATTCTGGTTGGCACCTATTCTTCTATTTATGTTGCAAGTCCTGTTCTTCTCCTATGGAGCGGTCAGTTATCGGAAGGAGGTAGCGTCAGGACTAATAGACGAAGGAAAGGAAGCTAATTGTTTAAAGAGGAAACTATACGCTGGAAGAGGAGGCGAAAGAAAAGGGCTGTTTTCTTAATGGTAGCCTTTTTTTTATCTATACTTCTATATCTTCTTATTGGCGGTTTTGGGAGCAATTATTTAAAAATATCAGTAAATAACCTGCTCCATCCAATTCCCGAATGTGATCACATACTATTTGAACATAATGGTGAAAAAAAAACACTTGCGCCTGGCCAAACTCTTCATATCCATCCCTCTGATAACCTTAAGATAGTAAAGATATCAACATCCGTCCCTTTTAACAGAGGGATAAGGCTTTACTCTCAAGGCTTTGATGTTAATGCCCTTGAACAACAAACACTTGTAACAAAACTGCTTCCCAACCAAGATATGTTTCGCCACTATACCTATACGATAACCGTAAAGCATAACAACAATAAACTCTGCGAACTAGGTCTTGTAATTGCTCCCTCCTTAGAAGATTGGCTCTTAAAGGCAAACAGGATAATAGATCCTCAAAAAAGGATATATTTCTTAGAAACAGCTGTTAAAGAAGAAAAGGATAATTTTCAGCTCAAAATGAGGCTTATAGATGAATACCTAGCCCAAAAGAATTGGAAAAAGGCAGCTTATATCATTGAGAATATATTGAAGCAAGAAAATGACCTGCCCACCCCTATTATATCGGAGCAGGAGAAGTTGAACCTTATGAAAAAAGCCTTACATGCCTATGAGCATCTGCAAAACCATAGTGAGGTTATCACTACACTAAAAAAAATGCTTATTATTTCACCTGAAGATATTGAT
Source organism: Desulfatiglandales bacterium (assembly GCA_046498285.1). GTDB lineage: Bacteria > Desulfobacterota > DSM-4660 > Desulfatiglandales > B25-G16 > B33-G16. Next base: position 10,137 of record JAWOBA010000189.1, read on the forward strand.
CTCGGGCTTCGCCTTGCAGAGCTTCTGGAAAAAAAGGGGAAATTAAAAGAGGCTGCAGATGCATATATTTTTATACTTCCAAAATTACCTAAAGATGAAAAGATAGTATGCATGAAAAATATTGGCTATCTATTATTTCAAGCTGATCAAAAAAATAACGCCCTCAAATGGTATCTTGAGGCAGCCACATATGACAAAAAGGATCCAAATCTCTATTATAATATAGGGTCGATATATGATGATCTGGGTGAGCTACAATTGGCTGAACAATACCTGTCTATGGCCTTAGAGTTAAACAAGGATGATATTGAAGGTAGATTACGCCTTGCACAATCTCTCTTTAATAAGAATAAATTAAAGGAAGCAAAACATTATGTAAATGAGATCCTTAAAAAAAAGCCCCATCATTTAGATGCCCTTATACTATTGGCTAATATTGCAGAAAAAGAAGGTGATAAGGATGCATTAAGGAACACCTATAAGCAGATTTTATCCAAGGACCCAAAAAATAAGGTCATCCTGTTTAATCTTGGCATTTTGGAAACAGAGCAAGACAATCTAAAAAAAGCTGTCGAGTACCTTAAAAGATTGGTTACGATTGATCCTAACGATAAACAGGCCAGGGAGGCACTCTTTGATATCTATACAAGGCAAAAAAGAAATGATCTTGCCTTCGAGGAAGCACTCATCCTAACCAAAGTTTTCCCGAAAAAAATGATCTACTATAGCTTCATATTTAATCATCTTTCAACCCTCAATAAATTTGAACAATTGGCTCAGTATATGAGTAAGGGTGTAGAGGCCAATCCCAAAAATTTTCAGCTACGACAGTATTTGATTCTAACCTACCTAAAGTTGAAAAAGAATGATTTAGCTATAAAGGAAATTAAGAATACTCTGAAATTAAGACCAAATGATATCAGCCTCCTCCACCAGCTCGCTAAAATCAGTGAAGGGACTGGCAACCTTGATCAAGCCTTACAGGCTTATAAAAAGATCCTTGATATATCACCTGATGATGAAAAGGCTGAAAAGGAATATCTCAGGCTGCGGTTTGAGCTTTTAAATAAAACAAGATGAAGCATTCAGTAGGTACAACATACTGATTGTCCGTTTACTTCTTGACCCATAACCTCCTTTATCCTATATTACTTAAGGTGAGACCTTTGAAAAACCTGGCGATTTTCACCATCCTCAAAAAGACAGTGGACTTCTCTGAGGTGACTGGTGCCCCCCCGTTCCCGCTTCCCGCCCGTAGGTCTTCCAGGCCGGAGGATAGAGGAGCCTGCGCCTCGCCGGAGGGAACTGAAGAAAAGCCCAGCATCTTTAAGGAAATATGGGTTATGCAAATCTTTCAATGTTGCCATCTAAACAAATTTTTGACCATTTACACAAAAGGATTACCGAAAGGAGAAATGTAATGAACAGTCTATATGATCTTGTTTTACGCAATAGAAGCTGTCGCCGCTTTGAAGAATCCTCCGCTATCCCGCGAGATACCCTGGTAGAGCTGGTGGCACTTGCTCGATCCACTGCCTCGGCTGCCAACCGTCAGCCCCTCAAGTATATCATCTCTGCCGATTCCCAAACAAATGGCCGGATTTTTCCATGCCTCACCTGGGCGGCCTACCTAAAGGATTGGGATGGACCTGTTCCTGGTGAGCGTCCATCTGCCTACATAGTGATCCTCATAGATAAAACAATAACTGATGACTGGTGGTGCGATGATGGCATTGCTGCGCAGACCATTTTACTAGGAGCCGTGGAAAAGGGTCTTGCAGGATGCATGATGGGGTCAATTCAAAAAGAAAGGTTACGGCAAGAACTGGATATCCCTGATCACTTGATGATAAGGCTCGTCCTGGCCCTTGGAAAACCTGCAGAGACCAGAGTACTTGAAGACCTTGAGCAAGGTGGAGATATTCGCTACTGGCGAGACGAAAAAAACATCCACCATGTGCCCAAGCGAAGTTTAGAAGAACTCATTATTAGATAGTGATTTTATCAGAAAAAAATACACCAACTGTACATATTTCACTTTGAGCAAATTAGCCACCGGCCCTTGCAGAACAATCTTTTTTCGGAGCTGGTGGAAAATAGAGATAAAAAATAGTTCCACCTGAATGATAACAATCTTCTTTGTTTTCGCAAAAGGCGCATTTGCTGATCCTGCCAGGACAAATATCACTTTTTTTGGGTATAAAGCAACATCTCGAAGAAACCATATCTATTTTAAAACTATACCGCTCGGAGAAGATTTTCATACGCAACAAGTCCGCTCCTTTTCCACCAGCATTAAAATCATACGGTCTCTTTGAAGAATAGGCCATCTCATCCTGAGTTGCAAAGAAACCTTCAAATATTCGTCTTTGAGCTTCTTCTATAATACCAACACCATAGTCATGTACCGCAAATTCCGCTCCTTTCCCTTTTTTTTGGACGATGATTTCTATCTTACCCTCATCAGGAGTATTTTCTATAGCATTCTTTATCAGGCCATCAATGACCTTTTGCAAGGGATCTGAAGGCATACAGATAAATGGCACGGGAACAAAAGTACTTACAATCTCCACGTCACGGTGTGAAAAGAAGGGTTTAAGATATTCAAGTCTTTCCTTGATATACTCATTCAGAAGAATTTTTTCTGATACAATATCCTTGGGCTTAAATATTTCTTCAATGCGTTTTCTCACATTTTCAACTATAGCAAACTCTCCCCCTTCTTCAGTAATAAGGCTCTCCAATTCATCGATGTACTGATCGAGAATCAGGGAAAGGAGACCATAGGTCTTATGCTGCTTATCTCGCATAATATCTTCCACCTCGTACTCAATCTCCTTTATGCGATCCAGATTTCTTTGTGCTCTTTCTATGGAAGGTCCCCAGGTCTCCTTAGGAAGAGGCGCCAATTTTTTTGTCAGTATATTTAAAGAACTCGCCAAAACGGCAACGGGTGTTTTTAATTCATGGGACAAGTGATTGATAACATTGTCTTTTGCTCTATTTAAGCTTGTAACTTCTTGGTATGCCTTTTTTAACTCATCAGAAACCCGTGCATTTTCAACAGAAAGGGCAACCGTTCCTCCTATCATGCTTAACAGATCAACATCTTTAGTATCAAAAACTCCTTCTTTTTTATTAGTGGCACATAAAACCCCTACAATCCTATCACTACTTCTCAAAGGTACATCCAGCATATCATGGGTTCCATATCCGAGTTGCTTATCCACCACAGAATAAAAATCTGGATCCTTGGAGGTATCAGGAACAATGACTGGTTCGCCAGTTTTTATGACTTTACCTGCCACTCCTTTATCTGCCGGGAAACGAATCTCTTTTGCCCTTTTTTGGGTTGCTCTATCCTCATATGCTGTACCTAAAAAAAAGAGGTCATTCTTCTCCTCATCCAGCAATATGACAATTGCTCCGTCAACATTCAGGAGTAGCTTAATCTCACTACTAATATAATCCAGGATATCTTCTAAATCAGGATATGCGGGGAGAGCCATACTTATACGAAGCAGTGCCTCATTGATACGAGCTATCCTTTTTTCCTGTGTTATATCCCTAAATATCACAAGTTCCAAGGGTGGTTCACCATCATATTCCGGGTGGCAAACCGCCCTTACAGCCACATCCAGAATCCGATTATCTTTTGTAAGACGCTTGGTTTCATGACGCTTCAATACTTTTTCCTTTAAAAGCCGTCTAAAATTATCAGCCGTCTCCTGCTTGCATTCTGGAGGGACAAACGGAATAAACTTTCCGTCCATTTCATTGAGGGTCCACCCAAACATTTTGGTAAATGCTTGATTCAGGTAGTATACCCGACCATCAATAGTAAGCACCTCTATGGGGTATGGTACAAAATCAATGAGTGTTGCCAGCCGCCTTGTTGATTTCTGAAGAGCACTCTCTACCATCTTGTGCCTAGCGGCCTCTTTCTGTAAATCTCTGACCTTTTGTTCCAATTCATCATAGGTCGGTTTCTTGGCCACGAACAAATCCTCCATGTAAACTAAACGCAGATCTCGAAAATTTTACCTTATTTTGGAATATTGCTTTCGATAAAAGGCCACATTTCTGATGTAAGACTTCGCTTTTAAGGTTTGGCATTTAGGATTTAAAGATCTTTGAAATGATGAACCTTGAATTTTATAACCATCAAACCTGTTAGGTAACAACTTTGTAAGGGTATATATCAGGATATTATATGAGTAATGAAATCTCAACATCATTTTTGTCATTCATTATCTTAGATTATGGCATATATGTGTCTGCTATAATTCTATCTCTTACTGTCGATATTTATAGCAAAACTTTTTAAATGATTTTTAAGCTTTCCACGGGAGAATAGTTTATTTTTCTCCTTCTTCAGTTATTAAAACTGGGGCGAAGTTCTATATTTTTGACATAACCATTTTGATTTGAAAGAGTAAAAGCCGGCTTTTTATCTAAAAAAATAAACCCGAAATTTATTTCATGCCGAAGACATTCTTGTCCAAAATTTAAAGTAT
>JAWOBA010000269.1:0-5003 GCA_046498285.1 Desulfatiglandales bacterium
AGCAAGGTTTTTCAGGCCGCAGTAGGTGGCTACTGCATAATCTGGGTTCAAATGCATATGAACGGAGGGATAATAATTAGTTCGTATTCGGTTTTCCCGGTCACGATATCTTAGGTGAATCGATACAGATACATAGCTCTGAGATTTATCAGTGCTCTTTTGATATGCTTTTGTGTATTTTATTGTTAGCAAATTTTAACTGTTGGTCCAAGCAGCACAAAGGCCGCCAACAGTAAAGGTACAGGTTCCCAAAAATCCTCCAGGTCCCTGGCCAGGGTCGTGAGTTTTACAAAACCAAAGGACCTGTTCTTCTGGTTTTGACCTCGTTAGAACGATGAGTTCAGGCTTTTGCCATTGTTTTTTATCTTTTTCCATCTTCAACGTGTTTATACGAATATTCTGCTTTTTTATGAATATATTTCATTATTTTGCTGGCGTCAAGTATGAGTTGCCCACTGCTCGATCAATCTGATTACTGGAGGGTCCCTTCGAAAATGAAGATGATAGACCGGGACCCGGGATTCAATTTTCTGAATCAGGTTCAGGCTATGGATCCACCAATTCCGGGGAGTAAGCGCTTCGACCATGAAGCACAGTAGCTTACCGATTACCTGTCGGGATTAGCTAATCCAAGCCAGTATATTTTCACCGGCACAGGACCCTGCTCTCCGGACTGGAGACCGACTTACTACCATACTATTCTCGCTATTCCTGCACGCAGCCCACTTTTTCAGAAATAAAGTTAGGCCCCCAACATCATGAGTTGATTTTGGTTTTACACACAATGGCAACTTCCGTATGGTTAGAGCTCATATAAGAAGTTCTCATCAGAATCAGCCAACTTTCCCATTGACACACATATAGAAATTCCATAGACTTTGGCCCACAAAACCTGAATTCGTATTATCTCTTGCGTTACTCAACTCGATCAGCTTTGCTGATATAAATGCTTTGCCCGTAGGCATAGTTCTTGAAAACTACTGAGAAAAATCTATGAATACATTAACAGACCCCCGTAATCCAGCCCTCAGGGAAGGCGATCAAATCAATGGCTATCGCATTTGCAGGATATCTCCGCTTGAGCTCATCAATTCCGTCTGCTACCAACTTGAACATGAAACAACGAAAGCACGACATGTTCATATCAGCACTGATGATAGGGAGAACACCTTCAGCGTTGCGTTTAAAACCGTACCGGAAGATTCGACCGGCGTTGCACACGTTTTAGAACATACGGTTCTGTCCGGTTCTCGATCATATCCTGTGCGGGATCCTTTCTTTTCCATGTTAAAGAGAAGTTTATCTACATTTATGAATGCATTTACCGCATCAGACTGGACCATGTATCCCTTCTCTACCCAGAACAAAAAAGATTTCTATAACTTACTTGATGTTTACCTGGATGCTGTGTTTTTTCCTAATCTGGATTTGCTTAGTTTCAAACAAGAAGGACATCGTCTGGAACTTGAGCATGATTCAGGTGAAGGAAATGCCTTTAAGTTGGGATACAAAGGTGTTGTTTACAATGAGATGAAAGGGGCTATGTCATCCCCGAGCGAGGTGCTTGCCAGATCTCTTTTAAAGTCTCTCTATCCATCTACAACCTATCGGTTTAACTCAGGGGGAGATCCAGTGGTCATTCCTAAATTGACCCATGAACAGTTGAAGGCTTTTCACAGGCGGCACTACCATCCAAGTAATGCCTACTTTTATACCTATGGCACTTTTCCCTTAAGTAGGCACCTTGATTTTATTCATGAAAAAATACTGCATCATTTTGGCCCCATTGATCCGCAGACCGATGTGCCTTCACAAGTGCGCTGGAAGGATCCTAAATACGAGACATATTATTATCCTGTTAGTAAAGATGAAGATTCTACGAAAAAATGTCAGGTGTGTGTGGCATGGCTGACAGCCGATATCAAGGATACATTTGAAGTCCTTATCCTTACCCTTTTGGAGCAAATCCTTCTGGGCAATTCCGCTTCCCCACTCCGTAAGGCCTTAATTGATTCACATTTAGGAACCACCTTGAGTGATGGTTCAGGCTTTGATCCAGATATTCGAGATACATTATTTGCAGTAGGATTAAAGGATGTGGAAGTATCTGATGCGGATACCATCGAGAGGATTATTTTCGATGTCCTGCAAAATCTGGCAAATGACGGAATCGATAAAAAACTTATTGATTCAGCCATTCACCAACTTGAATTTCATCGCAAAGAAATAACCAACCAACCCTATCCATATGGGATTAAACTTCTTCTTACCTTTTCCGTTAGCTGGTTCCATGGAGGTGATCCAATCAGAATACTTAATTTTGATGAGGACCTGGCTTGTTTGCAAGATATGCTATCCAAAGAACCGTTGTTTGAAAACCGGATTAAGACATATTTTCTGGAAAACACTCACAGGGTTCGCCTTACACTCATGCCTGATCAAGAAATGGAAATAAAGGAAGAAATGCGCGTTGCTAAAAAACTCGATGCAATACAACATGATATGACTGAATCTGAACTTACATCAATCAGACAAGACAGCAATGCCCTGAAAAAACTTCAGGAAAGCGTGGAAGATATCTCGATTCTCCCTACTCTGGAACGGAAAGATATTCCACCAGAGGTAACCAGTATTCATGAAACAGTTATGCCTGAAAAAATACCCGCTACCTGTTATCAAAAATCCACCTCGGGTATTTTTTATTTTTCAGCTGCAGCAGGAAGCGGCAACATTCCACAAAACCTGATTCCCCTGACGCCATTTTTTTGTCATGTATTCACAAAAATCGGGACAAGACATCGAGATTATACGGATCTAACACAGCTGATTGATGCCTATACCGGTGGAATTGGGCTTTCAGCTCAGGCCCGCAACAGATTTGACCATAAAGGTACATGTCTTCCCTTTGTGACATTCAATGCAAAATGCCTTACCCAGAATCAGGAAAGAATGTTTGAAATTATATCAGAATTGTTGTGTTCATTTGATTTTTCAGATCTTTCCCGTTTAAAGAGCCTGCTCCTCGAGTACCGGGCGGATATGGAAACCATGGTTATCCCCAATGGTCACCATTTGGCCATGTCACTTGCCTCCCGGAACTTTTCTACCACCATGGCGCTTGCTGAAACCTGGCACGGCATCCACCAGTTAAAGATGATAAAAGATTTGACCAGGAATATCACGGATGATCAACTGGAAAAACTTTCAGCCGATCTAATGGTAATTGCCAGGACCATACTCACCCGCAGTAACGTTAAAATGGCATTAATCGGTGAAGAGCAGCCCCTTCAGGCAGCCATTCCTCTGGCGGCTTCAATTAAAGAAAGTCTTTCACCGGAGCATGTTGATGGATTTATATCACCACACATTCCAAAACATGACGGCATTCCCAAAGAGGGTTGGGCTACTGCCTCGGCAGTATCATTTGTGGCTCAAACCTTTCCGGTAGTACGTATGGAGCATAAGGATGCTCCGTCATTGGCAGTGATCAGTAAAATTCTCCGGTCCATGTATTTGCATCGTGAGATACGAGAAAAGGGCGGTGCCTATGGTGGTTTTGCTGTTTATAGTCCTGAAAGCGGGCTGTTCGGTTTCGGCTCGTACCGGGACCCGCATATTCTAGAGACCTTAAATGTGTATCAAGGGGTTGCAGCATTTATGAAGTCAGATGCTTATGGGGATAAAGATGTCGATGAGGCTATTTTGCAGGTATGTTCGGAAATCGACAAGCCGAATCCACCTGGTCCGGCTGCCCGACAGGCTTTTTACCGAAAGATTATGTCTCTTTCTGATGAATCCCGAAGCCGATTTAAGCAGAGGCTTCTATCCTTGACCCGAACCCAGGTCAAAAAGTCGGCGGAAAAATATTTCCATCAGACAGAGTCCGGGCATGCCGTTGCCGTTATTTCAAGTGAGGAGAAATTGAAAGCAGCAAACGAACGAATCGGTGGGCCCCCTCTTACGGTGTATAGAATTTAGCCCGGATGTTTTGTATTTGTAAACAGCTGTTTCCTTTCACTTTTTATTGTCCAGATACCCTTTTGTGAATACATTGTCCTTGGATCTCATGCATTTGCCCAAAAAATTTTCAATGGAGATATGTTGATTCTGGAAAAGCAAGTGTGCTAAAATTATTTTTAAAGACAAATTCAAGGATAAGGAGGGTTTTTCATGTCTTTAATCACCATCACGAGCGGTATTGGGAATGGGGCTATGGACATTGCCCAGCTAGTTTCCAATAAGCTCACACTGGATCTTTATGACGATCAGAGGCTTCAGCAGCATGCTGTTGACATAGGCATATCATCTGAAGAGGTGAAAGGCATTGACCAAAAGGCCCCGGGGCTCTTTAACCGCATCCTGAGCCAAAAGCCCCAAGTCTATCTCCATCTGATGGAGGCATTAATCTATGATGTTGCCCGTCAGGGCCATGGCATTATTCTTGGGCATGGTGCTCAATTCCTGCTCCGTGATTTTGGATGCGGCTTGCATGTACACATTTACTCTTCCGAGCCTTCACGCATCCAGCGCATTATGGATCAACAGGGTATAAGTCGGGGTGCAGCTGAAAAAATAATCCGCAAGAACGACAGTGAGCGCAAGGGTTTTCTCCAGTTTGCCTTCCAAATGGATTGGAATGATCCGTCTCTTTATGATCTTATCATTAACCGGGATAAATTGGGCGTGGATTCAGTTGCCCAGGTCATAATGGATATTGCGCAATCAGAGCAGATCAAGGCGTGCAGCCTAACAGCCATGTATACCATGGAACGACTATCCTTGTTGAAAAAGGTCCATGCCGCAATCCTGAAAAATCATATCAGCTCGCAAGAACTGCACATCGAGGTGCTTGAGAGAGGTGTGGTTCAGATTACTGGATCCATCAATCCCCTCGAGTCTGAAAGTGGTCTTCTTGAGGTTGTAAAAGGTGTTCCAGGCGTTTTAGAGGTCAGGTCAGATGTCGTTGTCCCGGAATTGTATGACATTGGATGATGGTCAACCCA
>JAWOBA010000001.1:0-10286 GCA_046498285.1 Desulfatiglandales bacterium
GGGTACCCCGAAAAAGTATGTAAAGTCGCGCTCCATGAAGTCACGTTTCCTGGGATCTTTGAAAAATCTGGCGTGGCGATCTTCAGAATTCGACTTTGTTTACAGTAAACCACAAAGCCGTAAGGTACGCAAAGCAAGGAATGCCGCTGAGGCGAAACTGTGTATGTCCGGTGTTTAACCCGCCGGACATACAATATTTACTTTGTGTTCTTTGCGTCTTTGCGGTTCAAAAAAGGGAAGAAGTCAACGAAGTCAACAATGTCCCTGAGATCCCGATTTATCGGGGCAATGCGGATAGAGCAAAACTCCCCCATGGATACGTTGCTGAAAAGACCAGCCGGGGAGCCTCGGCCTCCGGCCCGGAGGGCCTACGCCCCGGAGGGAACTGAAAAAAAGCCCATGGCCTTGAGATCAAGAGGGGTTATGCAAAGGTCTCGACTTTATTATCTGTAAAAAGTGGTTTCAATGACCAATATACATGGTAAAAAAATAGTTCTTGGTATAACAGGAAGTATAGCGGTTTATAAAGCTGCGGAGTTGGTAAGATATTTGAAAAAAGCTGGCGCAGACGTACACGTCGCAATGACCGAAAATGCAACGTGTTTTGTAACTACTATCACATTTGAAACACTCTCCGGCAATAGAGTAATAAAGGATATGTTTTCACAGTCTGGACCATCAATAGACCATGTATCATTAGGGCAGGAAAGTGATTGTATAGTTATTGCACCAGCCACGGCAAACTTTATCGGAAAGGTTGCCCATGGAATCGGAGATGATTTTCTTTCCACCCTTATGCTGGCTGCCAGTGCTAAGACCCTTATATGTCCCGCTATGAATGATGTAATGTTTACAAATAGCATAGTCCAGTCTAATATTCTAACCTTGAAAGAGAGCGGCCTTATCGTAATGGAACCAGAAGAGGGTCCTTTAGCCAGTGGTGCTGTTGGATTAGGTAGATTTCCCGACCCGTTGGCTATTCTAGAGGAGGTACAGTATTTGCTTGCCGATAAGGATTTGCAACTATTAAAGGTGCTTATTACTGCGGGCCCAACAATTGAGTATATTGATCCGGTTCGAATCATAACCAATAAATCTACAGGCAAGATGGGCTATGCTTTAGCAAAGGCTGCGCGAAGGAGAGGAGCAGAGGTTACACTCATAGCTGGACCAACATACCTTGATCCTCCCAAAGGAATACATATAGTTAATGTTGAAACAACTGAAGAAATGAGAGCTGCTGTCATGGATCACTACAGGGATAAGCATGTTGTTATCAAAGCAGCAGCTGTAAGTGATTACAAACCCTTGAACAAGGCTGAAGAAAAGGAAAAGAAAAAACAAGGCCAAACCATAATAAAGATGGAACCTACGCCAGATATCCTGGCGGAACTTGGTAAGAATAAGAGAGATATTACCTTGGTTGGTTTTGCTGCAGAGACTACTAATCATATAGTAAATGCACTGGATAAGATACAAAAGAAAAATCTGGATTTGATTGTCCTTAATGATGTTTCAAAGGATGATAGGGGATTCGCAGCGGACACAAACGAAGTCAGAATGATTGATAAGAAAGGGAATGAAGAAGTGGTTCCTTTAATGTCAAAGGATGAGGTAGCAGATAGAATACTTGACAGGATAAAGGCTTTAGGCACAAGATGAATGCAAGAGAAGAATTAGTGGATTTGCTATCGCAGGCAAAAAGGCACTTGATACACTTTCAGGAGATTGGATTTGATGCACCAACTCTATCTCCTTATAGTCTACAGTATCTCAGGAAGGGTATTCAATTAGATGTAAAGGCTGCAAAAGAAACCTTTTATTGTAATAGCCTTGAGGAATTAGAAACGTTTATCGGTAATTGTGATAAGTGCAAGCTAAGTAAAGTAAGGAAAAAGATTGTCTTTGGTGAGGGATCTCCCAATGCCCAACTCGTATTTGTTGGTGAGGCACCCGGAATGGACGAAGATGCCACAGGTAGACCCTTTGTAGGCCAGGCAGGCAAGCTACTTACCGATATTATAAAGGCTATGGGTTTGACACGAGAAGAGGTCTATCTCTGTAATATAGTTAGATGCCATCCTCCACATAATAGGGATCCGGAGCGAGACGAAATCCAGATGTGCCTTCCTTTTTTAAAAGCCCAGCTTTCTTTAATTAAACCAGAGATTATCTGTGCTATAGGTAGAGTATCTGCACGAAGTTTAGTGCGTGAAGATTTTAGTATAACAAGGGAGAGGGGTCAGTGGCAGTCATTTATGGGTATTCCTTTAATGCCGACATATCACCCGGCATATCTATTGAGGTATCCCCAGGCAAAAAAGTTCGTTTGGGAGGATATGCAAAAGATCATGCAAAAGTTAGGCTTAACAGACCCCAGGGAGTAGAATGATTAAAGAAAAAATTATAATACCTTTTTTTATCATCATTATTGCTGTTTTTAGCATAGGTTTATGTATCCAGCCGACCCATGCAGGGCAAGAAAGCACCTTGGTAATTGAACTTGAGGGTTCCATTAACCCTGGTACTGCCCAATTTGTAATAAAGGGCTTGAATCGTGCTGAGGCCGGCAAACATAGCTTAGTCATTATTAGATTAGATACTCCAGGTGGGCTTGATTCCTCTATGAGGAGCATTGTGAAGGCCATATTGAACTCTTCTGTCCCAATTGTAGTTTATGTTGCACCACGGGGTGCAAGAGCTGCCTCAGCAGGGGTTATGATTACAGTAGCCGCCCACATTGCCGCTATGGCTCCTCAAACAAACATAGGTGCAGCTCACCCTGTTAGTGCTGATGGCAAAGATATTAATAAGACCATGTCTGAAAAGGTAGTTAATGATATGGTTGCATATGTCAGGAGTATTGCAAAAGATAGAGGTAGAAATCAGGAATGGGTTGAGAAGGCTATCAGAGAAAGCGTAAGCATAACAGCAGATGTAGCAGTTAGAGAGAAAGTGGTTGATCTAGTCGCAAGGGATATAGATGAGCTTTTAGTGCTTTTAGATGGCAGGGAAATCGTATTGAATAAAGGCAAAGTAACATTAAAGACCAAGGGACTACAATTGGTCTATGTTACTCCAGGTTGGAGAGATAGGGTACTCAATACTATAAGCAATCCAAATATAGCCTATATTCTTATGATGATTGGAATGGCAGGTCTTTATTTTGAGCTGTCACATCCTGGTGCAATATTTCCTGGAGTTGTGGGTGCTATTTCACTCATATTGGCATTCTTTGCCTTTCAGACATTGCCGGTAAATTATGCGGGGCTTCTTCTTATTGCCCTGGCTATTATTTTTTTTATAGCGGAAATTAAGGTTTCAAGCTATGGCCTATTATCTGTTGCCGGTCTCATTTCTCTTATTTTGGGCTCTGTGATGCTTTTTGAAAATGTTCGAGTATCCTTAGAGCTCATGATGCCTACTGTTGTTCTGATAGGTGGTTTTTTTGTTGGTATCGCCTTTTTGGCATTTAGGGCCTATAAGGGAAAACCCACAAGTGGAATGGAAGGGTTGATCGGTGAGACGGGTGTTGTAGAAGATATAATTAATCCTGTTGGGTTAATCTTTGCTCATGGGGAATACTGGAAGGCTAGCAGCAGCGAGGTTATTGAGCAAGGAGAAAAGGTACGGATTATAGGATCAAAGGGACTTGAGTTGATAGTGAAAAAGATAGAGCTTGAAGATTCTTAGCAGTAGAGGCTATTGATTGCCAATCGGCAATTATCAATAATCAATTGGCGAAGGAGGGCATTATGTTTTACATTCTTGCAGTAATATTGATTATACTCTTTCTGAGCGCCGCAGTAAAAATTTTGAGAGAGTATGAGAGAGGGGTCGTTTTTAGGTTAGGCAGGATATTAAAGAGACCAAAAGGCCCGGGGCTTGTTATTATTATTCCAGTTATTGATAAGTTGATTAGGATTAGTCTTCGCCTTGTGGCCATGGATGTTCCTGCCCAGGATGTCATCACAAGGGATAATGTGTCTGTGAAAGTGAATGCGGTTATCTATTTTAGGGTCATGGATCCAAGCAATGCTGTTATTGAGGTAGAAAATTATCTGTTTGCTACCTCACAACTTGCCCAGACAACCTTACGGAGTGTGTGTGGACAGGTAGAGTTAGATGAGCTTTTATCAGAGAGAGATAAAATAAATACAACTTTGCAGGAGATCCTTGATAAACATACCGATCCCTGGGGGATCAAGGTTTCAAACGTAGAGGTAAAGCATATTGACCTTCCTCAAGAGATGCAGAGGGCTATGGCCAAGCAGGCTGAGGCTGAAAGGGAGAGAAGGGCAAAGGTTATTAATGCCGAAGGTGAAAACCAGGCAGCGACCAAATTAGCAGAGGCTGCTCACACTATTCAAGACTTTCCCTATGCTTTGCAGTTACGATATCTTCAAACCCTACGTGAGGTTTCAGCCGAGAATAATTCAACTACACTCTTTCCGATTCCAATTGATCTATTTAAACCATTTTTTAAAAAAGAGTAGGTAGATATCTTAGGAATAGTAAACTTATGAAATCATACCTGAAATGCCTTACGCTAACGAGAGATGGACAAGGATTAAATCCAACTTAATGGACCGCTCGTATTCTATCAGATAGTCCAGTCTTTTCATGCTCCCTGGCCAACCCGCCTTACCTGTGCGAGAGTAATAGCTGCAAGGCATCAATCGGATGAGAATAACAATACGGTAAAATAAATAAGCTACAGAACTTACGAAAGGGTATAATTATGGGCGCAGAGAAAAAAAAGGAAAGGAAGGAAAAAGACTTAGATCGGATGACTGTTAAGGAACTAAAAGAGGTAGCTTCTGAGAGTACTGATTTGGCTGGTATTCATGCAATGAAAAAGGCTGAGTTATTATCGGCAATTAAAAAGGAAAAAGGTATTGAAGAAAAAAAGGCTTCAAAAGAGAAGGTTGAAAAGCTGCCTGTCACTGCTAAAGAGCTCAAGGCAAAGATTGCAGAGCTGAAGGCTAAACGGGGGGAAGCAAGGAAAGCACGCGATAAGCGGATGGTTCATATATTAAGAAGAAAAATAAATAGATTAAAAAAAGAAACGAGAAGGATAGCAAAAGAATAGGTGCTTAGGAAAATAGAATTGTTTGTGTTTGTCTGTTGTCTGGTTTTTGTTGTTTCAGCAAAAAAGCAACGGACCTTTAACATATTATGATATGAGTTTTTATTTTTTGATGATCTATACCGTATAACCTGCGAAGAGCTGCCAATTACAATACAATACATATAATCCGCAACGAAACAATTTCCTACTATTAGCACTACCTTTTACGATCATGGTAATTCAACAAAGTGATCATTCATCCAATCAGGTGATAGCAATTATTCCTGCTGCAGGCTTGGGAACCCGAATGGCTTCTCGACAGGCAAAGCAATTTATTGATTTATACGGGAAGCCAATTTTAGCAATTACTCTGAGTCATTTTCAGCAATGTAGCTCGATAGATAAGATTGTAGTTGTGGTTTCTGAACATGATGTGGATTATTGCAGCCGGGAGATAGTAGATAGATACAAGCAAAGCAAGGTTGTTAGGGTTATTGCCGGAGGGAAAACGAGGCAGGATTCGGTAAGAAAGGGCCTCGAGGTTATTGGTGATTTTTGTAGGTGGGTACTTATTCACGATGGTGTCAGACCTTTCATTACCGTTGAATTCATTGAAAGAGTAATTAAGGCTGCAAAGAAATTTAGAGCAGTGACTCCTGGTCTTCCTGTTAAAGAAACGGTAAAACAATTAGATATTCAGAACATGGTTTTACAATCGATTGATCGAAGTCATTTATGGTTAATTCAGACACCGCAGATTTTTCGACTCGAGGATATAAAGCTGGCGCATCGAAAAGCGATTGAAAATGGGTGGGAAGGGGCAACAGACGATGCTTTTCTGGTGGAAAAAATGGGTATACCAGTAAAGCTCATTCAAGGCGAGGAGAATAATATAAAAATAACTACGCATCGGGATCTTGATATAGCACGTTTTTTTATGTCAAAGAACAATTCCTGACTTATCTTTTACATTAAAATTGAGGTATTTTAGGACTTTTGGACATTTTATGTATGTATAACATTAACTCACTTTTTGAAGATGACCATCAGAATCGGATCACGAGCCAGTAAGCTGGCACTTGCCCAAGCTCAATGGGTAATGGATAGAATTAAGACCCGCTATCCTGATGTAAAGGTTGATATAATTACGGTAACAACAAAGGGTGACAGGATTATTGACAAACCATTAAGCACTATTGGCGGGAAAGGATTATTTGTAAAAGAGATCGAACAGTCCCTTAGCAGGGGTGAAATAGATGTTGCTGTGCATAGCCTAAAAGATGTTCCTGCGGAACTGCCGGATACTTTATGCATGGGGATTTTCCCCGAGAGAGAAGATCCACATGATGTGATGCTGTCTAAGGATAATATACCACTTAGAAATTTGCCGGCAGGGTCGTGCATAGGTACAAGCAGTTTAAGACGTGCTGCCCAAATACTCCATTATCGATCAGATCTAACGATTGTTCCTTTAAGGGGAAATTTAGATACCAGGATCCGGAAATTAGAGGGCGTTGATATCCAGGCGATTGTTGTTGCTGCAGCTGGTTTAAAAAGAATAGGCCTTACGGATAAGATAATACAGCCATTTTCTTTTGATGTCATGGTGCCTGCAGTAGGGCAGGGTGCATTAGGGCTTGAATTCCGTATTGATGATGAGGAAACAAAAGATACATTACAATTTCTGGATCACTATACAACAAGGGTTGCTGTGGAAGCTGAAAGGTCCTTTCTTTTGGAACTTCGAGGTGGCTGTCAGGTACCCATTGCTGCTTTTGCAAGGTTAAGGGATGAATCCTTATTCTTAGATGGTTTGGTGGCTGATATCGATGGAAGTACTATTTTTAGGGATACTATTATTGGATCTCCCGAAAAGGCCGGAGAGCTTGGAGCAACTTTGGCCAATAGACTTTTAGATGCGGGGGCGGGAAAAATCCTGGAAAAAATATATGGAAGACCTTTATAATCTTTTACCTAAAAATGAGTAAGTTGAAAAATAAAGCTAAAGGAATAGTTTATCTTATTGGCGCTGGCCCGGGCGATCCTGGCCTGATTACTGTAAAGGGCAGGGAATACCTTAGCAAGGCTGATATCATTGTATATGATTATCTTGCTAATGAATGTCTCTTATCCGCAGCGAAAAAAGATGCGAAGATTATATATGTGGGTAAAAAAAGTGGCTGCCATACGATGCCTCAAAGGGATATAAATAATCTCCTGGTCACGAGTTCGAAAAAGGGTTTAACGGTAGCACGATTAAAAGGCGGCGACCCTTTTATTTTTGGAAGAGGTGGTGAGGAAGCCATAGAGCTTTCTAAGAAAGGGGTTACTTTTGAGATAGTTCCTGGA
Organism: Desulfatiglandales bacterium; assembly: GCA_046498285.1. GTDB lineage: Bacteria > Desulfobacterota > DSM-4660 > Desulfatiglandales > B25-G16 > B33-G16. The sequence continues at coordinate 7,421 of JAWOBA010000001.1, forward strand.
GTTACATCGGCAGTAGCAGCACCTGCGTATGCCGGCATACCTTTAACACACCGAGATTTCGCATCTACGGTCTGTTTTATTACCGGGCACGAGGACCCTACCAAGGAAGAGTCACGTATCAACTGGAATGCATTAGCACAATCATCTGGTACCCTAATATTCCTTATGGGCATTGGAAATTTATATAAGATAGTAAAAAAACTGAAAGTTTTGGGTAAATCACCACATACTCCAGCCGCAGTTGTTGCTAATGGCACTATGCTGAATCAGCGGACAGTAACCGGATCCCTTGCCGATATAGCCCAAAAGGTAAAAAATGCCAACATTGAAGCCCCTGGTATCATTGTAATCGGTGATGTGGTGAATCTGAGTGAGCATCTCAACTGGTTCGAATCTCGGCCATTATTTGGAAAGAAAATTGTGATTACACGGCCTGAGAATCAGGCGATAGGCTTTATCAGCACTCTATCTAAGTTAGGAGCCGATTGCTTGCTATTTCCAACTATTGCCATACTACCCCCTGCAACCTGGAAGGAACTTGATAATGCGATAATAAATCTTTCAAGGTATGACTGGATATTATTTACCAGTGTCAATGGAGTGAAATACTTTTTTAAAAGATTGCATATGAGAAAGAAGGATACCCGGGATCTTAAAGGTATTAACATTGGTGCTATAGGGCCGGGAACCGCTGCATCTTTAGTGGGCATGGGAATTAATCCTGAATTTATTCCTGATCGGTATTGGGCCGAGGGTGTAGTGGAAGGGCTAAAATGGTCACTTCTTGACGGAAAGAGGATTCTTCTGCCAAGGCCTGTAATAGCACGTGACTATCTTCCTAAAAAACTCACCGAGTTGGGAGCGACAGTAGATATTGCTGAGGCATACCAGACGGTGAAGCCGGATTATAGTCAACATCAATTAAGCATGCTGTTTAAAGACAGTGCAATAGATATGATTACTTTTACCAGTCCTTCAACTGTGGATAATTTTTTAGCCCTGTTAAAAGGTAGCTCGATCTTTAAAAAAATTGAAAAGGCAAAGGTTGCCTGTATTGGGCCTATTACTGCTCAGCGGGCATCAGAAAAAGGGTTAGAGGTAGCTGTAGTGCCTGATGAATATACGGTGGATGCCCTTACCAAGGCTATTGTGGAATTTTATGATCCGGTTACATAAAATTTTTGGGTACCTTGAGTTGATGAAGCTATTAGAAAAGAATCTCTTTATCTCATTTTAGGAAATTTAGTTACTTAAAACGCTTGTACCATTACTCCAAACCCCACACATTCCTTGATGCCCGGGCTACTTTGTCTAATAGCTTCGTTGGGCATACCAGGAGGCCATAGTGGTTTTCAACATCTCCGGATGGTCTGAGATAGCTTATAGACTCCCCAGTACCTGAACGAAGAACACCACCAGCCTCTGAAGCAATAACTTCACAGGCACAGGTATCCCATAGTTTGGTACCTCTGGACGGGTGTACATATATATCTGCTTCACCATTGATTACCATAGCTAACTTTCTGCCCACACTCCCTGAAGAAATTTCTTTCTGGATAGAGAGCATTTCAATGAATTTGTCTACCCTTGAATCCCTGTGTGAACGGCTGACAGCAAGACGTAAATGGTTCATGTCCGGCGCATCATTCATATTTATTCTTGATGGCGTATCGCTGTGAGAAAGCCAACTTTTATAGGCACCTAAACCCTTACATGCGTAAAGCTCTATTCCTGTAGCTGGCTCTACCACCACACCAATGGTTGGCTTTCCATGATGTGTGAGACCAACCATAGTAACAAATTCACCATTCGCCTTGATAAAATCCCTTGTGCCATCCAGAGGATCAATCATCCAGACCCATTCATTTCCTGTTGTGTTCCAGGTATCAGGCTCTTCCTCTGTTAAGATAGCATGTTCAGGAAAGATTCTTTTGAGTTTTTCTTTAATGATCTTGTTTGCTGCCATATCTGCAGCAGTTACCGGGTCATCTTTATTCTTTTCTCTGATACCAATACTAGCACCTGAAAGATATTGCTCGTAGATAATCTTGATTTTTTCTGCTGCTAATTGTGCAGCCTGCCTTCCAACCTCCAACATGTTTTTAAGCTCTTGTTCCATCAAAAAGCCCTTTATATTTAGAAATTAGTATGCCTATCTTGTTGACAAATAATATGCATAAGGGTAAAGTTTTTTAACAAATTTATCAAGATTCTTTTATGCCGGAGTGGCGGAATTGGTAGACGCGCTAGGTTCAGGACTTAGTGGGTGAATGCCTGTGCGGGTTCAAGTCCCGCCTTCGGCACCATAGGTAGAGTTTATTTCTTGAGACCTTTGAAAAACCTGGCGATTTTCACCATCCCCAAAAAGACCATGGACTTTTTTGAAGTGGCTGGTGGCTTCCGGCTCGACTCCGTCCTGGAGGGGACTCCGCCCCGGAAGGGAGAGCCTCCCGCTCGGAGAGAAGGGTGCTGTCTTTTCGTAACGTATCCATGGGGGAGCCCGCCAGAGCCGGATAAATTTTGCACTCTCCGCATTGCCCCGATAAATCGGGATCTCAGGGACATTGTTGACTTCATTGACGTATTCCCTTTTTTGAACCACAAGGCACAATGTACACAAAACAAGGCCTGCCCCTTAGGCGAAACTATGTCCCTCAGATCCCGATTTATCGGGGCCTGCGGGTTCCCCCACTGATACGTTACGAAAAGACAGCACCCTTCCACCAGTCACTTCAAAAAAGTCCATCGTCTTTTTGAGGATGGTGAAAATCGCCGGGTTTTTCAAAGGTCTCTGGGTGTTGTGGGGGCTGGGGGTTAGGCCCCCGGCTAACTGATTGGCCGTTTCAATTGGTCTTACAAATCCACC
>JAWOBA010000006.1:0-2914 GCA_046498285.1 Desulfatiglandales bacterium
GGCAGACAATGGATTTGTAACGGTTTTTGAAATAGGTGGCCGCATTGCTTATGTCGGCGATTAAAACCGAGCACATATCCGGTGAGCAGCCTCCTCATTGCGGTAGCCAGCGGCACCTTGCCGGTTCGAAACAGGAAATGATTCGGGATCAATACCCACCCATAACAGGTCGTTTGGGTTTCAGGAAGCAGCATTCCCAGACGATTAAGGAAGTCCTCCCGATCCTTGTTGTTCCTAAATATCTTTCGACGCTCTATGCCCCGGATCATAACATGATGAAAGACACCGGGAGCATCCAGTCGGACTAATAGGGGCATGGGCACACTTGTAATTTCGCTTGGCTCTGTTCAAGTTAGTTATGTAAGAGCGTCCAAATTTATATGTGGTTCAAGAAAGATGGTCCATGGTATAACAGGCGCCAGCCCTTCAAAGACCAGTTTAAGCCGTCTGAGACAAAAGGTAAGAAAGATTTCGAGGCATACTTTGAAAAGAGTCAGATGGCTTGATCTGACTCCTTTTACATTAGCCAGCGTTTTTTCATTAGTAGATATGCGAAGGAAAAGGTTAATAGTCCGAATAAAAGCAAATATATCCATTGCAGAGATAGATTTGATATTCTACCTTCCTCTAAGAGGATTGATTTAACTGGCTCATAAAACTGGTAGGAAGGTAAAAAAGGAGCAACGGCTGTTAATTTTTGTGAAAAATCCGATAACGCAGAAGGAAGCAGATGGGGTAGATAGAAAATAACGCCTAAAGTTCTGGCGCTAGCCTGATTGCGGCATAAAAAACCCAAAAAGATTCCGTAAGAGCTAAAACAGAAACTGCCAACCCCTATAAATGCAACATAACTCAAGCCATTTCCAAGATCAAATTTACCCAGCAGATGGAGGAATAGGACTGCTATGAGTATTAAAATCATGCCTAAAAACAATTTAGCAATAAGCCACTCAATCTCGCGCATGGGAGTTTGCAAAAGAGCAAGAAGTAATTTTTTTTCCTTTTCTTCGGCAACTTGCGAAGGCATTATAATGAAGCTTACCAGTAAAACTAACATTAGAATCCAGGTAGGCAAAGTCTGTTTTTGAATTCCACCTTTCTGAAGAGGCTTAATATCAGAAATCCAGTTTATACTGTTTCCTTCTACTGCTTTTTGTAATGCTAAAAAGCTCTCCACTATTGAAAGGGTTAGTAAAGACTCTTTTTTTAAAACTACAAGAACTAAACTATTTTGATTTATTTCAGATCTTAATAACAGGCCGTCTATTTTTCTTTCTTTTAACCATCTTTTGCCTTCCTCTTCATTAGAAACACGAGAAACAGTGAATACTCTATCGGCTGATTTAATGGTTTGCAGAATAACAGGAGCATACATTTCTTTTTGAATCAGTCCGATATTAATTTTTTTAAAGTCTGCGCCTGTCCTATCTACTAACTTCAAAGAGAAAAAAACAAAAAAAGGTATAAAAAGAATCAGATAGATTGTCTTATTCTTAAATGCAATGGCTAAATCATTCAAAGTTAATGTAATGATATTTCTTATCATCATAGGTATAGCTTCTCATGAATTTCTGATTGGAAATATTTTTGGGTTGAACCATCGAAGACCAAATATCCTTGATGCAGCACAATGATGCGTGTTGCAAGGGTTTTTATCTCTTCAGGTCGATGGGAAGTAAAAATGATTGTTTTTCCTGAAGCATGAAATTCTTTTAGCAGTCTATAAATCTCTTTCGTCATCTCAAAGTCTAGACCTGATGTAGGTTCATCAAAAAGAAGCACAGGTGGATCTGCTAGAAGAGCGCGCCCAATACTTACCCTTTGCCTTAACCCTTTTGATAAAACCTGTATCTTATTATTACGAAAGGGCAGCAAACCGAATTTCTTCAGAATTTCTTCTATCCGCAGAAAGGGGACTTGAAAAAGACGAGCAAATAGTTTGAGATTGTATTCAACGGAAAAGAAATCGAAAAGATTAGGAGTTTCTGGGACAAAACCAACTTTCCTCACAACAGCCAATCTATTTTCCAGATTGATGCCGTCCACCAAAACGTGTCCACTGTCGGGAAGCAGCCAACTGGCTAACATTTTCAAAAGAGTAGATTTACCCGCTCCGTTGTGCCCGATGACGGCAATCAGTTCCCCTTTTTCTGCCTGAAGACTAGCCGGTAGAAGTCCTCTTTTTTTATTATAAATTTTTGTAAGATTATGAATCTCGATCTGCATAAAATATTGTTCTATTATCCGCCTTAAACCAATAATGACTTTGACCGGATTTGTCAAAGTCATTAGTTAAAATGGCCCAATGGTTTTTTGAGCCGGCAATGCAGCAATCAAGAATATTGGTATGGAGGGAATGGCAACGAATGACATTATCAGACGTTGTCATCCCTCCAAAGGCCAGCGACATGGCCGGTGGTCTAGGGCATCTTGCATAGGATGTTTGTGTTCGCTGTATCACATACGGTTGATCACAAGTACCAAAATTACAATGACTAAAATTCCAATAACTAATCCCATTTTCCCCTCCTTTCTAATATCGGCGATTGCAAGGCTTTGCAAACCGCCATTGATTATAAAGACTCTCGGGCCTTGGACTCCACCACCAAGGAGCTTTCTATGGATGAACAATAGAAGATTCGCGTGGCAATCAGTGGACCAACCCGAGAATGCCAAAGATAATGAGGTAGATGGCAACGATGTAACTCAATAGTCTCGGGACAAGGAGAATCAAGATTCCCGCGATGAGAGCAATCACCGGCTGTGGCGATATAATGATTTGCATAGCATTTGGCCTCCTTTCTCAGCTCTGTTTGAGCAAAGATTTCTCCAATTCATGGACTACGATCAGGGGTCTATGTGTTTTGCCAGACCTTGGGCAGGAATAACACATGAGGTTTTTCTCTTGCTGTTT
>JAWOBA010000054.1:0-7665 GCA_046498285.1 Desulfatiglandales bacterium
AAGAAAAATCTCTTTTAAGAATCGCTAACAGCGTTGCATACAAAAACCACTCATTATCTGAGATGCCGGTGGAGCCCGCAGGACAATCCAGTGGCGCCATTTTGTTTCGCGGACTTACTTCGTCAATGGAGGACTGAGTGGCATGCCCGACCGCAATCCCGACCACCAAATGTCGTGACGAAAGCCCTTTATTTCATATTTCCCGGAGCGCTCAATGACATGCTTAAATCCGGACACATCCTAGACACTTTCTGCATTTTTATTTGTTTACAAATGGATGTCCCGCATTAGGCATTTAAGAATCAATATAAACCAGCAAAGAGATCGGAATAAAGCTTGGCTTGAACTTGTATTATGGTGTAATTGATGATAATTTGCTTGCTTAGTGCTGACTACTGGGCTCAAAATCGGAGAACAGATCATCTTGTCTATATTGGAGAAAATTGAATGGCATTTCATCAGCTCACACCTGAAGACGTCCTGAAGCACTTTTCGTCAACAACAGAAGGCCTTGGTGCGGATGAGGTACGCACAAGGCTCGCCCGGTATGGCCCCAACGAAATACAACGCAAGCATGAGATTTCTCCGGCAAAGATCTTTCTATCTCAGTTCTCAAGCTTTATCGTTTATATACTCATCGCCGCTGTTGTCGTATCATTCATACTCCACGAATATATCGATGGTGTGGTGATCATCGCCATCCTTATCGTAAATGCGCTTCTTGGTTTTTTTCAGGAATATAAGGCTGAGAGGGCCATCGAGTCTCTTAAGAAGATGGCAGCTCTTCAGGCCACAGTCATACGGGATAACCGCAAGATAAGGATTAACAGCAATGGTTTGGTGCCGGGCGACGTGATCGTTTTTGAATCTGGGGACCGGATACCCGCCGATGCCCGTATCATCGAAGCATATTCATTGGAAGTCATAGAGTCATCGCTCACAGGCGAAAGTCATTCCGTGAGAAAAGATTCGGCGTCTATAGACAATAGCGTCGCCCTTGGCGATATGAAAAATATGGTTTTCGGGGGCACCAATGTCACCAGCGGCTCGGGTAAAGCCGTGGTGGTGCGCACGGGCATGGAAACCGAGATGGGAAAGATTGCCCAGTCGATTGAGTCTGTTGAGGACGATGAAACGCCGCTTCAGAAGAAGCTGAATCTCCTGGGCAGAAGGCTCGGGATCCTCACACTTATCACCTGCGGAACAATCATCGCCTTCGGCATCTTCAAGGGCGGAGGCCTCTTTGAGATGATCATGGTAGGCGTAAGTCTTGCCGTGGCCGCCGTGCCGGAGGGGCTTCCCATTGTGGTAACCATCGCGCTGGCACTTGGGGTCAAGAGAATGGTGGGGCAGAATGCCCTTGTGAAGCGCCTGCCCAGTGTGGAGACACTGGGATGCACCACGGTCATCTGCACAGACAAAACGGGAACCCTTACGCGCAACGAGATGACGGTGACGAAGCTGTTCGCTAACGATACCATCGTTGATATCACGGGTACGGGATACGAAACCTCGGGAAGGTTCATGTTCTCGGGTGAGGAAATCGACCCTTTATCTTTCGAATTTCTCTTGAGGATAGGTGCATTGAATAACGATGCCGCATTATCGGAAAAAGGGGCTGTCATCAGTGATCCCACCGAGGCATGTCTTATTGTGAGCGCAGCAAAGGCGGGCCTGGAAAGATCGATCTTGGAAGAGAGGTTTCCGCGAATTCATGAGATACCCTTCGATTCCGAGCGCAAGAGGAAATCCACGGTGCACCGTAGCAATGGTAAGCTTGTTATGTACACCAAGGGAGCACCGGATGTGGTGTTGAAGCTCTGCTCCAGGATCTATAACGGCGGTAAGGTATCATCCCTTACCGGCAACACTAAAGACATGATTATAGAGATAAACCGAGGGTTCGCATTGCACGCGTTACGGGTGCTTGCCTTTGCATATAAACCGCTGGGTACAGGCAATGAAGTTGATGAATGGGATGAGAATGATCTCATCTTTGTGGGCATGCAGGCAATGATCGATCCTCCCCGTAAAGAGGTTCGCAGCGCCATCCACAGGTGCAAGAGCGCAGGGATTCGATCGATTATGATCACCGGCGACTATGCAATCACAGCACAGGCCATAGCCTCCCAGCTTGGCATTGCCAGTGATGCAGTGAGCGGGGAAGAACTCGAAAACATGCATGATGAAGACCTGAAAAAAACAGTGAAGAAAATCTCTGTTTTCGCAAGGGTAAATCCGGAGCACAAGATACGGATCGTACGGGCCTTGAGAGATAACGGAGAGGTGGTTGCCATGTCCGGTGACGGCATAAACGACGCGCCAGCGCTGAAGGAGGCCGATATAGGGATTGCCATGGGCATTACAGGCACAGATGTGACCAAGGAGACGGCCGATATGGTGCTCCTCGATGATAGGTATATCTCTATTGTGAAGGCGGTTGAGCAGGGAAGGGGTATTTATGAAAACATCAAGAAATTCGTGAATTATCTACTTTCAAGCAATCTCGGTGAGGTCCTGATACTTTTCATAGCCATGATCATTGGCTTCAGGAACTCTTCCGGCGCCATAGTGATGCCGCTTCTGGCCACGCAGATCCTGTGGATGAATCTCGTCACCGATGGACTCCCCGCTGTTGCCATAGGCGTTGATCCAATTCGAAAGGAAATCATGGATGCATCTCCGCGCAATCCAGATGAACCTATTATCACCAAAGATATGGCCATGAACATTGTCGCTATATCGGTGCTCATGGCAGCGGGAACACTTTTTCTTTTTTATCGGTTCCTTCCCCAGGGGGAGGCAATGGGGCGTACGGTTGCATTCACTTCCATTGTTATGCTCGAGATGGTGCGGGTCACGATGATCCGTTCCCAATACAAGCTTCATTTCTTCTCGAACATTTTTCTTGTGGGCGCGATATCGTTTTCTGTATTGCTTCAGGTAGCGGTTGTGTATGTACCGGTGATGAACATCATCTTTAAGACCACGCCGCTTGCCCTTTACCACTGGGGCTATATCGGTGTGGTGATGGCAATGATGTTTGTAATAGGGATGGTTATCGCAAAGTTGATACACCGATAATTGTTTTGAAAGGGAAGGTAGGGAATCTTTTTGTAAAAAGCTTATTTCCTGTTGTAGGTGGAGGAAAATATTCTTATTTCTTACGGGCAGATACGAGCATGTCTCGCCCTTTAAGCATTGAAGACCCTGGTGCCTTTTATCACGTAATAAATAGGGCCGTACGGGGCCACGCATCCTTTCTCCCGGAAAATGATTTCAAATGCTGTCTTGTTTTACTTGAAAAATATATGGTGCAAATTAGATAGGAGAGTCTTTTTCTATCGCCTCAAGGAAACGCACTACCACCCGGCTTTTCAAATACCTCGGAGTAACTTTTGGCTGGTAACATAGGAAATAGTGCCAGGTCTCAACAGCCTGTTGCCCGAGCACCAGTTAGATTAGATAAGTATATCGAGGATATTTAGGGACAATTCGTAACATTAACCACATAATAAGAGTGAATAATGTGGTATATATCAGTTGATAAGATTTTAAATGCGAAGTTTATTGTATATTTTTATGGTATACTATTGCTGACAGCCCACCTGTTTCTTTCCTGATGCATCTCAATTTTAGCTCAAAGCTATTTTCGGGAAAAGCAGCTTGTTGGAAAGAAATGCAAACCAATCATTATTCAAGTGGAGGCTTTACGCGGGTTCAGTAATTATTTAGTTATGCCTGCTCGAAGTCCCCCGGGCGCGCTTATCCCCCTGTGAAGGGTTTGACCACTAATCCACTTCACAGATTGCGCTCCTTTCTAATCTTCTCATAGGCCTCTTGAATTTCTCTGAAGCGCTTTGCTGCAAAATCCGTAAATTCCTCTGGAAGCCCCTTTGACACTATCGTGTCAGGATGGAAATCCTTTACAAGCTTCTTGTAATTTGATTTTATTTCCTCGTTCGAGCTTTCAGGAGCGCAGTCCAAGACCCTGTAGTACTTGTCAAGCTCGTCGATATATGCTGCTTTCAGACTATTATATTGCTCGTCACTGATCCTGAATATCCTCGCAATACTCTTGAGGGCAGACTCTTCAGCATGGTGAACCCTGCCGTCAGCCATTACAACTTGAAATAGCAGATCAACGAATGATAAAAGAATAGTCGGATGATTTCTTGTAGTCTGGTATAGTTGGATTGCGAAGTCATCTAACGAGTATTCAGACTCCTTTGCTTCATTGAATATCTGTTTTGCAAACTGCTTTTGATTGCTAGGTATCTGAAGACCGTTTATGAATTTCTGGACAACAGCAATCTCATCTCTTGTAACCACGCCATCAATCTTGGCGATTTTCCCCAATACCGAAAACAGGCTGACAAAATAGGCGATCTGTGTCTGTTCAGCATACTCGATTCTTTGTTCCCGTGATGTACCATAGGGGGCAGGTGAAATCCCCTGGTTTTTGTCAATAAGGTGATGTCCTAACGCTGCACCGGCTATGGCGCCAAGTGGGCCACCAAAGAACAGACCCAACGAGCCAAATGTGAGTTTTCCGAACCAGCCCATACAACTTCTCCTTTCTATAATTGATGGTAACTCATTTTAGGATAAGGAAAGATTCTGCCCTTGGTTTAGAGTTGAGACCTTTGCATAACCCCTATTGATCTAAAGACGATGGGCTTTTTTTCAGTTCCGAGGCTCTCGGGTTGGTCTTTTCAGCACTCTTCTCTCCGAGCGGGAGGCTCTCCAAGCCGGAAGCCACCAGTCACTTCAAAAAAGCCCATCGTCTTTTTGGGGATGATGCAAATCGCCGGGTTTTTCAAAGGTCTCAGTTGAATGTTACCGGTTTTGCACAGCATGTGCAGGCACAGACAGCCTGAATTTCCGCACGCGAAAAGCATTGTGTAAATCAAATACGTATCTGTCTAAAAACGATGGATGTGAACTATTTTGGACAGCAGTGATGAAGAATATAGCTTTAGCTCTTTTATGGTAGCATTTTCCCCTTGAGAAATCATGAAAAAGCAAGAAACTTTTCTATGCAGAGAAATTATTGTATTACCCGCTATGGTTTATGTTTCAAAGAATTCCCTCGCGTATTGATATTAGACTTAGTTTTCAGAGCGATTTTCACTAGGGTGAGCGCTTAGCTGCCGAAATTTTGGAGGGTTTATTCTCCATTTTTCTGGCCAGGTATCTTTGTGGCGGAGTGGTGAACCCGATCCCAAATACTTGCTTAATAGTTTGGTCTCAAATTTAGAAATCAATCTCAGGCCTAACTGCTTTTCCTCCCGGGGCCTTTCGCAGACGTATTGCCAGCGGTGTTATCTCTACCAGTTCATCATCATTAATATAAGCCATACACTCTTCAAGGCTCATTTCTATGGGGGTGCTGAGCACGACATTTTCATCAGAGCCTGCTGCGCGCATGTTAGTTAGCTTTTTCCCTTTGGCTGGATTCACAATAAGGTCGTTTTCGCGGCAGTGTTCTCCCAGTATTTGTCCGGAATAAACGGTGACCCCGGGACCGCTGAAGAGCTTTCCGCGCTCCTGCAGGTTGAAAAGGGCATAGGCAACCGTGGTGCAGGTTCCTTTTGCAACAAGGACTCCGTTTTTCCGGTTTCTTATCTCACCTGCATGATATCCGTACTCACTAAAAACATAGTTCATGACTCCCATACCTTTGGTAATAGTCATGAATTCCGGACGAAAGCCCAAAAGTCCCCGCGTCGGAATTTTGCAAACAAGGCGCGCTGTGCCGTTCCCGTTTGTCTGGTGCAATTCGCAAATATGGCCCTTGCGCGTTCCCAGCCGCTCGATCACTGCACCCATGTACTGCTCTTCTACATCCACGGTGAGCTCTTCAAAGGGCTCCAGCAGTTTTTCTCCATCCCGTCGCATAATAACAGCGGGACGAGTTACCTGGAATTCATATCCTTCACGGCGCATCCGTTCTATGAGAATCGACAGATGCAGCTCGCCTCTTCCTGCAACCTTGAATCCTGATCCTCCCTCTAGTTCATTAACTACCAGTGCTACATCTGAAAGGGCCTCACGGCGCAGACGCTCCCCAAGGTGCCGCGAGGTAACATATTTACCTTCCTTTCCTGCAAAGGGAGAATCGTTCGGTATGAAGCGCATGGAGATAGTCGGCGGGTCAATTTCCACAGGGGGCAGCGGGGCAGGATTTTGAGGATCCGTATAGGTTACCCCTACGGTAATTTCATCCATTCCGGCAACTGCGACAATTTCGCCAACACCAGCAGAATCTATCGCAACCTTGCGGTTTCCTTCAAAATGATATATCTTGGTAATGCGCGCAGGAATCAGCATACCATCACGCCTGGCTACAGCAATTTCGTTATTGATATTCAGGGTTCCAGAGGTGATCTTCCCCGTCCCCAACCTTCCGAGATATGGGGAGTAATCGATCGAGCTAACAAGCAGCTGGAGGGGTCCGTCCGGGCTTCCTCCTGGCTGTGGTATATGGTTGATTATCTTTTGGCAGAGCGGCTCCATGGAGGAGGGCTTATCGCCAATATCATCCAGTGCGTAGCCTCCACGCGCGGATGCATATACCAGCGGAAAATCAAGAATATCCTCCGGCGCTTCAAGCTTGACAAAGAGATCAAACACCTGGTCAACAGCCCAAGCAGGTCGAGCCGCAGGTTTGTCTATTTTATTGATTACAACAATTATAGGGAGACGCAGGGCAAGCGCCTTTTTCAGCACAAAATAGGTCTGGGGCATTGGGCCTTCCTGAGCGTCAACAAGCAGCAAAGCACCGTCTGCCATCTTCAGCACCCGCTCCACCTGACCGCCAAAGTCAGCGTGCCCCGGCGTATCAATAATGTTGATCCGGAAATCCAGGTAGTGAAATGAGCCGTTCTTTGATGCAATGGTGATACCACGCTCCCGCTCAAGATCAATATTGTCCATAAACCTGTCGGCAATGACCTGATTTTCGTGGAACATGCCGCTCTGCTTAAATAGCTGGTCAACAAGGGTTGTTTTCCCGTGATCAACGTGCGCGATAATTGCGATGTTTCTTAGTTTGTTCTGTTTCATAAATAAGGCTTTACGCTGGTTTAAAAGACTCATAGCAGAAGGTAGAAAATATCCGCTTCGTATATATACTGACGCAATCAATCCCTGCATTCTCTCTATGCACGCTTAAAAAAGCGGCATCTTACAAAGGTGCCGCTTTCGAGACCCAACGTTGTTATAGTAACTCTACATTTTTGGCCTTTGGGCCTTTTTCATTTGACTCGAGATCAAAACGGACTCTCTGGCCTTCGTTCAGACTTTTGAATCCTGAGGCATTGATGCCGGTGTGATGGACGAAAATATCCTGACCATCATCCTGCCCAATAAACCCAAAGCCCTTTTTGTCACTGAACCACTTTACGGTTCCTTCTGCCATAGTGTCTTCCTCCTTTCAAATATTTTCTGCACAGTCAGGATAAACACTTTAGCAAAATAAAAAGACCATTAAAGTTGGTACAGCTTTAATGGTCTCAATGATTTTCCTTCTCAAAGACTGTCAATCCGAACTCGCTATTGTTATGATAATAATGATTCAAGGGATTGTCAAGAAAATTTAAAGAATCTAAAGAGGTTAAATCTTTTTTGATGTTTTCTTTGTTAACGGTTTTTATATAAATA
>JAWOBA010000090.1:0-24654 GCA_046498285.1 Desulfatiglandales bacterium
CTCGACACTTCTCATTGGTGGCCTAGGCCATGAGGTAGCAATGGTGATTGCCACCCGAGATCATTACCAGAAAGAAGATATCCTTTTGTTTGGCAAGCTCCTTGATGTTGTTGAGTATGCTTCATTGCCCTCACAAATCCATTGAATTCATATTCCTTCTCCATTACTTCCTATACCATATTTACCTTACAATAGAAAATAAAATCGAAGCAGCTTTCCTTTCAAGGACCTCCGGATGTCTCCATGGGAACAGGGACGTTATAGGTGCTATTTTTTTGTTGCCGGGGATCTCTGCGTTTGCTATATTCCTTCTATATTCTTTGTGAAGCAAGGATCTATGGAGGACCGTATAAAACTCGGAATCAGTACCTGCTTGCTGGGAGAAAATGTTCGATACGACGGCGGACACAAGCTGGATCGGTTTTTGACCGATACCCTGGGACACTACGTGCAGTATGTCCCTGTCTGTCCTGAGGTCGAATGCGGGTTCGGAATTCCACGTGAGGCCTTCCGCCTCGTGGGCAATCCGGAATCACCACGTCTTCTAACCTCCTGTACTCACCAGGACTGCACAGACCGGATGATGCAGTGGGGCAGGAAGCGAGTAATGGAGCTCGAAGTAGAGGGACTCTGCGGTTTCATTTTCAAGAGCAATTCCCCCAGTAGCGGCCTTGAACGGGTAAAGGTCTACACCGAGCAGGGAATGCCTGTGAAGAAAGGGCGGGGAATCTTTGCACATATATTCATAAACCACTTTCCCCTTATTCCTGTAGAAGAGGAAGGTCGTCTCCATGATCCGAGATTACGGGAGAACTTCATTGAGCGGATCTTTGCCTTAAAGCGTTGGCGCGAGACCCTTTCCAAACAAGGGGGCATGGCAGATGCGGTGGAATTTCATACCTGCCATAAGCTTCTGATCCTCTCTTACAGCGAGAACCATCACAGAACTATGGGAAAACTGGTAGCTGCGGGGAAGGAGATCACCGTCAAAGAGCTGTATGCGAAATACGAAAGCCTGCTCATGGAGGCCCTGCGGTTGAAAACTACACCCAAGAAGAATAGTAATGTGCTCATGCACATGATGGGATATTTCAAGAAGCAGCTAAAACCCGATGAAAAGCAAGAACTTCTTGAAATTATCAGCCAGTATCGCGAGGGCTATATCCCTCTTATAGTGCCGATTACCCTCATCAACCACTATGTGCGCAAGTACGAGCAGCCCTATCTGAGCAAGCAAACATATCTCCACCCCCATCCTATAGAGCTTCAGCTGCGAAACCATGTGTAAATGGCAGCTTTCGGCAATGTACATATGATCGATTGTGTAACAAGCCCCAAGCTCCTTATTCTGCTTCCACGAGGTTTGCCTCAAGCGTTCTGTGAAAGTTCAGGAAGAAGTCTCGAAAGGATCAACCTCGTCTCGCAAACCCCCTGGTGAAGTCTTAACCTGATCCGGTGGGTTAGAGGATCAAATCGAGAAAAGCAAAAAGTGATTGAAATTTTTAATACGGATCACTATAAATAATAAAGAAGATTATCCAGAGGAGGATAAAGATGGAGATAGACCTTACCGAATATTTTGAAAATAAAAAAGGCACTGGAGTCTTGGCAACCGCAGATGATCAAGGCCGCGTGGACCTGGCCGTTTACGCACGACCCCACGTTACCGACAGAGAAACCGTCGCATTTATCATGCCTGACCGTTTGACGCATCATAATGTGCAGTCCAACAATCATGCGGCCTATCTCTTCATGGAGCAAAGTGCCGGGTACAAGGGCATCCGTCTCTTTCTCTCCAAAGTCCGGGAGGAAGAAGACAGCGAGCTCCTTCACTCGATACGCCGAAAAAACTATGCTTCTGAACAAGGTGAAGAGGAAGAGCCTCGATTCATAGTATTTTTCAAGGTTGAAAGACTGTTACCGCTTATTGGGGCGAAGAGGGAGTAATTCCTCTTTCCTGCTACAAGTTTTGATTGTTTATTTTATCTGTGATTTAACTCTAATTCCATGAATCATAAGAAAGGTTAGCTTATGAAAAGGTTATCTATTCTCTGCTTCTGGTTAGGAATTATTTCTATTCCACTAGCCCTCATTGTGTTTCTTGCTAGATCGCATGAATGGGGGGTTTTTATTGGATTATGGCCACCGACGCTTTTAATTTTGAGTTACATTTTGGAACAAAAGACCAAGTGAGCCTTCTCATTGAACTTCTGACCTTGAGTGACCTCAAATCTCCTATTCCTTTTCCTGAAAAACTCTTGAGGGCGTTTTCTTCTCTATTCAGTTCGCAGTAGCAGTTTCTTATTCCAACTGACGTAAAAACACTCTTCAGTAATTGAGCAACCGGGTTGAAAGAAGGTGGATAATAAGAACTGGCTTTCTCTAAGGAGGAGTATCGGGAAAGAGGAGATAAATGGTGGATAACGAGATGGACTAAATAATCCAGGCAAAACTCTAATTGCAGTATATATGTATCGCTAATGAGTAAATCAGCGCTACAGAGTTTTTACAACACTGCGATAAGTCAACAATCTGATGGGTTCATGGTCAGAGGTTATGCTATCTTGATAGTCAATCAAGATTTCAATGAGGTTAAAACCTTGTGAATGCATGAAAAATAGAGGGCTAGCCAGTCAATTGTGCAATAACGCACTGTATCATCACAGGGTTCACCTCCGTAATAGGATGAATAGCTAGAACCTTTCCTTTTAAATGCATGGTCGAATTATTCCGTTACCGCCCTTCCATATTGCTGGCATGCTCGCATACCCTCATCTGTTTCAACTTTATCTTCCAGCAGATTAAATGAGCCAAGATTTGTTGCATTCATATGAAAGACATTTTCCATGGTGTCTAATATAAGCTTCGGTGCATCTCCGCTGTGGGTATACGAACCAAACGAGCCAGCTATTTTTCCTTCTAAACCAGCGCTATCAGCAAGAAACAGGAATGTTTTCATACTGTTGGTCATATCCCTATGGTACGTAGGGCAGCCAAACAAATAGGCATCATACCGTTTTATATCATCTTCGCTTTTAAGCGTTCCTAAGGCCCTCACTTCAACCTTGTTACCTGTCATACGAGCACCTTCGGCAATGTAGTTAGCCATATTCTCAGTATGGCCTTTTCTGCTTTCGTATGCTATTAGTACCTTTTTCATAGAATCCTCCTGGATTATAGATTGTATTTATTGTTTCCCACTAACTACCATTTCAGTGGATAAACTCATGGGCATAATTCTCCTTATTAATGCTTACAGCCACCGTAGGCGGTTTCGAAGTAATTTGAAACACCGTGTTTGCTATCTGGCCATTAACATCATCACCCTTGTGTGCAGTAATAATATAGAGACCATACCTGATCTTATCCTCAAAGGTCAAGAAAATTCCAGAGTGTTTTAATTGTTGTATACATAGTTACCCCTAACATTGTCCCTCCTTAATTTTTATTCAAGAAGAGATCTTAACAGGTTATTGTCCTTTTTTCCCATTCCATCTCCTATGGAATTTATTGTATCATTGAGGGTTGGGGACTTTGCTCTGGGTCTATGCAGCAGATAATGCCTTGCCAAGTCGTCTCTCATTGTAGCTCAATACCAAATCAATGGCATGGGCAGCACTAGCAAACGAGTAATAAACGGGAAGCTTAGCGGAAACACATTTTTGCACAAACAAATGGACCTTTTTTGTCTGCTCCGGCGAGATATCTGTTCGAATTACAAAACCTATTGGTTTCAAAGCCGCTCGACTTTCTTTGATAATTCCATCAAGGATGACATGTATGTAGTCCATTGCATGCAAGGGGATCCATGCGAGGTCCTGAAACCAGATCAAGAAGTCAATCTTTTCCCAGCGGGAAATAATGTGAACCGTTTTCAGAAGCTTTTCAGGTTCCATCATGCTTTGTGAATAATCGATGGGATTTCGTAAAATATTTCCTGCAAGCGGCGTAAACTCGCTTATCCGATTTCTCATTTCCTGAGGGAGCGGCGGAACTTCTAAGCCCCCCCTTTCAAATTCATCGGTTATCAATACACTGGATCCACCGCCAGCACCTATCAATGCGGCTCTTCTGCCTTTAGGAGCAGGCAGAAAGCTCAGTGTGACCAGGGAATCAGCGAGTTCTTCAAGCGAGTAGACCTGAATTATGCCCAAGTGTCTGCACAGTGCTCCCCAGATCACTTCACTGCCGGCGAGGGATCCCGTATGACTAGCAGCGGCTCTGGCGCCCCCTTCAGTTACACCTCCCTTGAGCAATACGATGACTTTTTCTTTTGCCGCTTTGTGCAGCGCCTGGCGGAATCGTGGACCGTCTTTCACTCCCTCGACGTATAAACTAATGATTTTCGTTTCGGGATCACTCGCGAGATATTCTAGAAAATCGCTTTCATTCAGATCACAGGCATTGCCATAGCTTATAACTTTGCTGAATCGAACCCCCCGCGACATTACTTGATTAATCAGGGCGCCGGTATTCCCGCCGCTCTGGCTAATAAATCCCACCGGACCGCTTTTTTTGGGGAAACCGATGTTGAAAGACATATGTGATTCGGGACAATAAATGCCCATACAGTTAGGACCCATAACCCGAATCCCGGTCTTTTGAGAAAGTTCAGCCAATTGAGCCTCAAGCCTGACTCCCTCTTCTTCGCCGGTCTCACTAAACCCTGCCGTACAGAAATGGACCGCTTTTACTCCCTTATGACTACATTCCTCAAGAAGCCCTGGAGCAGCTTTGGCCGGTACGGTGCTGATCACATAATCGACGTCTTGGGGAATATCAGCAAGCCTTTGGTAGACCTTGATTCCCTTAATCTTGCCGCCCCTTGGATTCACTAGGTAAAGCGGCCTTTCAAAGTGAAATTCAAGCAGAGAGTCTAAAAATGTCCTAGTCCAGTGCTCAGGATTTCCTACCGTAATTCCGGCGAGCGCAATGGATGCGGGGTAGAAAAGCGGCTGTAAACTCCCATTATTAAAATTAGACATATTTCCCAAACAATGCCCTTTCTCTAAAAACCGGATAATTAGACAGGATTTAAAAATTCCCTGTCGTTTAATGTTTTTTACCTATAAGTAGTGAATTGTTTTAGGCTTTTCAAGAAAAAAGTCTCATTTATAATCTAAAGGGCTATGAAGGGAGGGCATGCGAAGTACGTAAAGGCAGGGAGACATATCAAGATGCTATAGAGTGTTCATAGGCAATTAGCAATTTACAATATATGTTGCGCAATTAAATAGAGCTGCTCTTGTCCTCAAAAGGTGCAGGATTGATCTGCACTTCACTCCTCTTATCAACGGCTAAACTCTTTGTGATCACTCTCGTATCACCGGTCTTCCACGTTTTGAGATTATTCTGAAATCGCAGGTTGCGTGAAGGTGACATATAGCAAATATTAGAATTCTTATAATCTTTTTATGACCTTCTCATTATACTAAAGATAATGGGATTTTGTTGTATTGATAGGGAAGTTGGTTTATTAGGTAATTTAAGTAACATCGTGATAGAAAGAAAATTTCCGTTTATAATACCTAATCCTAGGCGAAAAACAGTGAGGATGTGTAGATGAAACCTGCTCCGGTCAAAAATATAATCTCCTTTGAAGATTTTGAAAAAGTTGACATTCTAATCGGTACCATCACATCAGTCTTAGAAGTGGCCAAATCGAATAGACTAATGAAGCTTATCGTAGACTTTGGTGATCACACTCGGTCAATAATCGCAGGAATAAAGCAGGAGCGAGCAAACCCTCGGGAAATCCAAGGAAAACAAGCTCTATATGTAATAAATGTACCGGAAAAGAAAATGGTCGGAGAAGTTTCCCAAGGAATGCTTTTCGATATCCGTTACGCTGACAAGATTACGCCTTGTCTTGCAGTACCTGAAGCACTTGTACCAAATGGTACACGGGCAGGATGAAGCGCGCTTAACAACCGCATCAACTCGAACTGGCAATTCCACTGCGCTCCATTGTCAGCTGGTTATGCGGACCGTTCTGCACAAACATACCTTTTCTGCCGCATGAAAAAGTCAATATTTTCGTTTCAATTATTCCTTTGGTGCAGACTGATCACTCAGGTTTGGAGGATTTGGCATTCTCCAAGTAGCTCGCTAACAAAACCTGCAACTTCGGCCTGAAGATCATAATTTGTATCGCGATAGAGGAATTTGGCAACGGCCTTTGGCCCTATCATATCGAGATCAGAGAAATCACGTTTTAGAATTTCAAGTGCTCTTTGAGCATCCTGATCACCCAATAAAGGAGCCAGACATTTGTAGACGTCTTCAATGCCATTACCGTAATTTCGAATCATGTAATACAGGTCATAGGCATCTTTATTCTCACCCCTTGTTCCGAAGGCAAGGACTTTAAGAACCACGAACGCGCCGGGACCACATACCCATATCTCACGGCTTGCCTTGTCCCTTAAAATCGTTTCCCCTTGGATGCTTATCTTCTGTCTATCCTTAAAAGCAAGTTGAAGCCCAGGGGTAATGACTGCGGCGAAGTCCTTTTCGATATTACGAAGTTTTCCTCCTTCATCGTTTAAAAGACTTGGAGGGATCACGAAATCAATGGTTACTTTTGTATCTTTAGATAACTCTATTTTCCAACGCTGAAATGTTGTATTTCCTTCCTCATTAGTATCCGGTGCAAAACCCGCTCTCCGAAGTCTTTTAGTTAAATTCTCATATCTTTTTGCATCAAGTAGCGCCAAGGTAAGGCCCAGATCCAGATCCATAGTACCCACATGAGGATCTACATCATGAGGAAGTAATTCTTTCGGTATTAGGAGAGATGGTACAAGTCCACCAACTACGACAAGCTCGTCTAAGAGATCCCCAAGTTTAGTTGCAACATAAAGGCATGTTTGGTGAACCAGGATTAACTGCTCTGGTCTATATTCAGCTGCGTAAGAAGGTTTTTCAGGCATTCCGCTCCCATTTCAGCCTATTTTGGCGAATTATCGAAGCAGCTTCTTTCGATCTTTCCGGGTGTCCCTTCAGATCAAGGTATATCTGTACCGGGTGAACACATGTGATATCACCCTGAACTGATGATCCATGGAAAACACCTTTATCATTGGGGACAACCAGCCAGGTATTTGCACCGCGATCATCCTCCCGGAAATGTAGCATATCAAATAGATTCTTTCTGGGCGGATCAGCTAAAAAGAAGGTTGCTAATCGGAACATGGCAAAATTGGTGTATTGCCAGGCTCCTGCCAATCCTGTTACTGCGTAATCGATTTGTTGCTCAGCAAGGCTCTGGGATATTCGTTTAAGGAGTTCCTCACCCGAACGGGCGGCAATGTGTCCCTTGATGATTTGGTGCTTGGAAAAATCATAAGCCTCAAACCAGGCATCGAGAAGTTGATTTGGATCCGAAGGTCTCAAAGCCCCTTGATCATCTCTCGCGATTAGGTTGAGATCCTCAAGTCTGCGTACAATCCTGCTGGTATGGCCTTCATCCAGACCGGTGATATGCGAAAGCTCCCGCTGGTTATATCCTTTTCCCGGCTCAATGAGCAGTTGCCGAGCAATCCTAGCGCTTTTAGGCGCAAAAACATTGGCAGGTCGGCCAGCCGTTTTAAAGCGGTTGGAATGGCCTTCAACATGAATCAAGAGACCTTGCGCTTTAATATGCGCATTACCAGAAAGATCAATCCAAGACAAGTCGTGATCCTGGCAAAAATTGATCCCTGATTTACCCATGTAAGGCACAACGATCAAAGGAATGGCATCCCTCTTTTGAGGAAAAGTTTTAAATTCTAAAATCTGCCCCAAAGCTAAAAGCAATGGCGCTCGTGCAGCTGTGTGCTTGCACAGTACCAGAAAATTGTATCCTGAAGCTTTCACCACAAAGTCCGGGGCGTTTTTACCCTGGTGAGGGACCACGTTCACTTTCCTTTCTGGCAGCTCAAGAAAGTTTGCGAGAATGCCAGGGACTTCTAACATAGCTTGTTTCTCAATTGAACCTTTCATACTTGACTAAATAGATTAACTTGCTTATTTTGTCAAGCATAAACGTTTTGACAAGTTTCAGCAAAGATTTATTTTTATTACTTGTTTAAATAGTCGGCTTGCATAATTTTGCAATTTAATTATTTTTTGCAAGTTTGGGCAAAAAGACAACGATAAAATCTTTGATATCTTGCCACGATATGCACATGTATAATCTTCTTTTTAACCCAGATTATGCAGTTAAATAAAGCTGCCCCCTTTCCCCTTCTATTTCAAGGAGATTGTGCATTGCCTCTATTGCCAAGTAGTTTTGGTGTCGTTTTCAGCGCCTCAGTTTACCTCCTTTTCTCTTCAATTTAGCCCTTCTCTTGCCCTTCACTGATCAACTGCAATGCAGTTCAAACTGTGTGATAGTAAAGAGATGCGTCTAATAATGCGAATTACCGTGGCCCGAATTTTCCTCCCCTGAACAGACAAACGCAGCACATATCTTCTTCCACCACTTCCCAACTGTCCCGGAAGAGTGAAGTACTTATGCCGCAAGGTCTTGAGCTGTTCTTGAGATTGGTTATGGTTGAGGATAGTTCTGTTCAGGTAGACTATCAGGTTGTGAAATACCAGGGCGATCATGGTGAGCACCGCCTCAGTAGCCCAGAAGTTATTCACATTAAAGGTCTCAAAGGAATAGCCCTCTTTGAGATCTTTAATGACATTCTCATCGTTGGCACGGGGGCGATAGGCTCTCCAGATCTCCTCTGGTGATAGTAAGTCATTGGTGATCATGACACTGATACGGTACTGACTCCAGTCGATGAGATCCTTAAAAAGAGTTGGCTGTTTACCGAGGGCCTTGGGGCGACGGGAGATTGCTTGCCGCACCACCACGTATCTCCTGGGTTTTGTCCATGTGGCATCGTAGTGCTGAAAGTAAAACTCACCTGCCTCAATGCCCTTTGATAGCGTGTGCCACTGTTTGACCTTTAGGATCTCACGCTGAATCGTAAGGGAGATCGGCACGGAGATACTGTAGGTGAAGTTCTGTGATTCCAGATACCTGATGAAGGCAATCTCATAAAAACCACTATCGCACAGGACCCGGGTGATCTTGAATGTATCTCCCAGCACCATCCTTGTTTGATGAAAGAAGCTCATTGCACCTTGCCCGGCGCTGGTATTGCCGGAGCGGTTCCATACGTTGACCACATAGCCAGAGCCCAAGAAGGCAAGCAGAGTTTCTTGGGATTGTAGCCTTTTTTTGCCCCTTGCTGGTTTCCATAACGGATCAGTACCGAGGAGTCGAGGTTAAGGGTGTCCTCTCCGATTCCTTGCCACTCTATGAGGGTAGTGGCGAATCTCCTCGTTGCTTCACCGAGCTTTTCAGATACCTGTTGGGTGCTGATCTTGGCCCAGAACCTGGTGAGGGTGCTTGAGGCCTTGGGTAACCACGCTACGTGAAAGGCCTTCTTAATCGCCTCAATTCCATGGCTCCACCAACAGAGGTGGCTAAAACGCTCGCCTCCAGAAAGTATCGTTAGAAAGGTAGCGAGAACCTTCTCATAGACCCCTTTGGCATTATTGGATTTTTCCTCAATAGGCAGGGCGGACTCTACCCATGAGCGAAACTGTAACACTTCGAGCAATTTTGCCACAATTGTTGCCAAGCCTCCCCAGGCAGTGATAGGTTTATTGGGAAACTGAATTTTGACTTGATTGACTCGCAATAGTCTGCTATTTTCACGCTTATTGTGTTTCACTTTTTTGTGCTCCTTTCTATGTTGGTTTGCTGACCTCATTAAAGGAGCACAATCAACACCTTACACGCCTTTTGTCAATACTTTCCTTTCTTCAACTGCATAATGTGGGTTAAACTGTACATAACTGCTATAGCCATTTATGATCTGAATGATTATGTTTGAGTCATCAACTCTAGCAGTTATTTTTCCATTGCGCGCTTCCTGGCCTATGAGCAATCTCAGAGAAAAAAGATAACCCTGAAACCTGCTTTCCAGATGGCGGGCAGGCTAATTTTGCATGGCTAAATTCAAAGGACAGTGGTACCATAAAAGTACAGCGATAGTAGCTCTTACCCCCTTAAATTCGATTCAGGGCGATCTATCACGCCATAATTCCAATACTCCATAATTCTCATTCCTGAGCAATACGGAGTTACGTTCGAAAGGGAAATCTATAGTGGCAGGCTTTAAAGGGAAATACAAAAGAACACTTCCTTCTCAAAGAGGAGCTCAACGTTCGAAACACTCTTTTACACGGATCAAACCGAGTGCAGATCGCAGGTTAACACGTGTCTTTTCAAAAATCGGCATACCTGAGCAGGGCCATTTTCAACCAGATCCATTCCAGATAAAGGCCCTATCTGCTATTAAAAAAACGGATTGCCTGGTTTCAGCACCAACCGGGAGCGGCAAGACATGGATTGCGGTAGAAGCCATAGATGAAATACATAAAAAGGAGGGGACATCATGGTATGCGTCACCTCTCAAGGCCCTTTCAAATTCTAAGTTCATAGAGTTTGGAGCCCGGTTTGGAAAAGAACATGTTGGTATCGTAACAGGTGATAGAGTCGAAAATCCGAACGCGCCAATCATTGTAGGAACTACCGAGATCCTCAGGAATCAGCTCTATGATGCAATGCATACAGGTAAGGATTTGGGAGCAGATCTTGTTGTTTTGGATGAAGCTCATTTTCTTGGAGATCAGGATAGGGGTGTTGTATGGGAAGAAATTATCATATATCTTCCCATTCGGATTCCTCTCCTCTTGCTCTCTGCTACCATAAAGAACTCGCCTCAAATTGCAGGCTGGCTTCAGCACGTAAGAGGGAAACAGTGCGTGGTGATTGAAGAAAAGGGAAGACCTGTCCCCTTATTTCCAATCTTTTTCCATCCAACAGGCAAGCTCCTTCCCTTGATTAATAAAAAAGGACTTGATAAAAAGGTTCTAGACTATAGTAACAATCCAAAAAGCCCTACCATATCCACAGGAAGACGGCTTCCCCCGTTTGGAGAGATAATAGCTGTTCTAAGAAAGTATCATCTTCTCCCCGCCATATTTTTTCTAAAATCGAGGGCAGACTGTGATGCTGCCTTAGATCTGTGTAGCCCAAACAGAAATCACGATAACTATAGCCGAGAAAGCCTCACCAACAGGATTGATGAATTACTAAACCTGCACCCCCACCTTGCTCAACATAATCATTTATGGCACTTGAGAAATCTCGGCGTTGGATCGCACCATAGCGGACAGCTACCATTGTGGAAATTGATGCTTGAGGATTTAATGGCAAAGGGACTGCTTGAGGCTGTGTTTGCTACTTCCACGGTAGCTGCGGGAATAAATGTCCCTGCAAGGAGTATCGTTTTTCTTAACTCTGACAGATATAATGGCCATAGATTTGTTCCTCTGACAGCCACTGAACTTCACCAGATGACAGGAAGAGCAGGGAGAAGGGGAATGGATAATATTGGTTTTGCTGTAGTTATTCCCGGGCGTTTTTTAGATACCCCCCTGATTGCCACCTTATTGAAATCTCCACCTGAAGATGTTTTAAGCCAGATAAAGATTGATTTTTCCATGGTCTTAAACCTTCTTCTATCTCATAATCCTGAAGAAATTAAGGATCTTCTTCTTAAATCCTTTGCCAACTATCTGAATCTTGTAAATAGAGATAAGGATCTTGAAAAGCGACTGTGGGGAACTGGTCAAAGATTAATGGAGTTTCTCCCCCATTCCCTGTGCAGGTCCCCAGAATCTGTCCTTGCTTTATCAAGACAAGCTGGTGCAATAAAACATGATATCAGAAAGATAGAAGAAGTGAAAAAAAGCCTTGAGCTGAACCTTTCTAAAATTGCCAATCTTGTGCCTGGCAGGCTATTTTTGGATGATAGGTCTCGACCCTATTGCGTTATAAAATCATATGCAAAGAGGGATAAAAATGGTATCCTTGCCTGCCGCCTGAGGTATAGACCGGGAAGAAAAAAACCACCAAAAATGAGATTTTTTGCACCAGAAAAGGTAACAACTATCCTGGATAGAGTTCTAAACATTCAATCAGCTGATAACCCGCACAGACTGGATAGACTCTTCTTAGATGTGTTATCAGATGACCTCCCGTCTCCCCTCAAATCCTTGCCGTTAGGAGAGGAAGAGATTAACAAAATTACTCCATTGAAGAACCGAATCAGATTGCTTGAACAGGAAAGTGATCAGCTGATATGCAACAAATGTAAGCATTTCCATACTTGTCATGGTAAAGGCAATAGATCATTTCGATCAGCCCTGAGAGAGTTTTCTCATCTATGGGATACTGCCAATGCGGTTAGAGAAGCCCTATGGGCTGATTTTATACGGAATCTGAACTTTT
The DNA here is from genome assembly GCA_046498285.1 of Desulfatiglandales bacterium. Classification (GTDB taxonomy): domain Bacteria; phylum Desulfobacterota; class DSM-4660; order Desulfatiglandales; family B25-G16; genus B33-G16. The sequence continues at coordinate 12,344 of JAWOBA010000090.1, forward strand.
TAAAGGCAGAGGGGTATGTAAAAGATAATGGTTCCTTGTCAGATGATGGCAAATGGGCATCTCAGCTTAGGATTGACCATCCTCTTATGATTGCTGAAGGCCTGAGATTAGGCCTTTTTCCTGAATCAGACCCTTGCCTTTTGGCTGCTCTGATCGCTGTGTTTGTCTACGACAGGGACATAGATGTTGAATTTGACCAATCAGGTGTTCCAAAGGCACTTATGGATGCATATGGCGCGTTGAAAAACGGGCTTACCCCTCTTGTGGAAAGGAAGACTATTCATGGATTCCCTGTAAGGCCAATTCCATTATGGGCAGCAGCTACAATATATGCCTGGGCAAAAGGGCTGGACTGGGATAGGGTCTTAATGATAGCCAATATGACAGAAGGTGATCTGGCCATGCTTGTTTCAAGAACTGCTGATAATTTAAGACAAATGACATCCCTCAAGGATGTTTATCCAGGCATTGCTCTAACATCTGCTCGGTCTATATCCTTGATCCTTAAAGAGCCTGTTGTCTACGGTTAAAAATTGGGATAACTATTCAGGCACAGATTTACCCTGTTGAATTTCCTGCAGGGAACCCTATTAAACAGGGTAAACACAGATAAGTGTGAATATAAAGAAATAACAGACAGTATTCGTAGAAGTTTTATGAAGTTTATTAGAGCTGAGACCTTTGAAAAACTTGGCGATTTTCACCATCCCCAAAAAGACAATGGACTTTTTTGAAGTGACTGGTGGCTTCCGGCTCGTAGAGCCTCCCGCTCGGAGAGAAGGGTGCTGAAAAGACCAACCCGGGAGCCTTGGAACTGAAAAAAAGCCCATTGTCTTTAGATCAAGAGGGGTTATGCAAAGGTCTCGAGCTTTATTGCAAAACCTGACCATTTTCTTTACTCCGAATAGAGGGGGTAGACCTTTCTAAAGTGACTGGTGACCTTCGGCTCGGAGAGAAGGGTGCAGAAAAGACCAACCCGGGAGCCTTGGAACTGAAGAAGTGTCGACCCTCTTTAAGAAAATATGATTTCTGCAAAGTTCTCTTTACAATAAACTTGGTAATAAATTTCTAGAATCTGTCTATGAAAATGCCTCTACCTGAAGGCCTGTCTGCCTCTCAAGCGAGAACTTTGAAGGCAGGTGGCGGGCAGGCAACAAATAGTAAGGTTAGCTTATTATTGAATTCGGGCAGAAAACCAGAACTCAAGTGATTTATATATGATAATAAGACAATCCGCTGTAATTAGCGCAGATGGGCTGCTGGGTAGCTATAATTTAGGAATTGAAAAATGTCGGAATTCTACATTGACAAGCACGAATAAAGGAATCCTTTATTGAGAAAAAAGAATTGTATTTTGTCTGGTCTGTAATGGAATAACTTTCAATTTTAGGTCACTTTAGGCACTTATCATAATGATCCCTATTAGAGACACAATACGTTCAAACAGCTACCCTGTTGTTAATACAGCCATTATTGCCCTTAACGTTATCCTTTTTATTATAGAATTAACTCAGGGTGAAGGATTAAATCGCTTTATCTATACCTACGGCCTTGTCCCTGCCAAGTACACAATCCCAGCAATTTCCGCATACTTTACCCTTGGCCAGCAAATGCTCTCCTTTCTATCCTTCATGTTCCTTCATGGGGGATTTTTTCATCTTCTTGGAAACATGTGGTCGCTTTACATATTTGGCGACAATGTGGAGGACAGACTTGGCCCTTTCAGGTATCTCTTCTTTTACCTTCTTTGTGGATTTGCTTCCGGGCTTTCCCATCTTCTCATTAACTACCACTCCCAGGTACCGACCATTGGGGCGAGCGGGGCTATTGCGGGTGTTATGGGGGCCTATATGATATTATACCCTAAATCAAGGATATTGACCCTTATACCAATCTTTTTTTTCTTCCAGTTCGTGGAAATACCTGCTGTTTTTTTTCTTGGCATCTGGCTTCTCTTCCAAATCCTTAGTGCAGCATCGACCGCGGGGCAAGGGGGTATCGCCTGGTGGGCCCATATTGGCGGATTCATCTTTGGAATTATTTTTCTTAAAATCTTTTTATCATTTAAGGAACGCCCTGCAGGGAAAGCGATGCAAAGAATAACAAAGAAAAAACGGTCTGAAAGGATCCAAGTAATAAGGCCAGTGAGTTTTGGGCAGGACCCGGACCTGCATGGAAACATATCTATCACGAAAAGAGAGGCAGTCTTTGGTGCACGAAAACTGGTCAATATCCCGGAGGGCTTCAAGAAAAGGATGTTTGTATTAAACATCCCCCCGGGTGTGTCAGAAGGGAGCAAGCTCAGGCTCCCCGGGCTGGGAAGAAAGGGACCTGGCGATAAGAAAGGCGATTTTTATGTAAAGATAAAAGTAGAGGATTAGCCTTATTTGTTCGAGGCTTGATCATCTGTATCTAAAAAAGGGATAAAAAATATCAAACACATGCCAGGAATGGATAACAGAAAACTAATTCCAAAAAAGATTCCATAACCAAGCCTCTCTGCTAAAAAGCCGCTGGCAACACCTGCCAAAACTCCGCTTATATTCATTAGGCCCGTGCCAATAGCAAAATGGGCTGCCTTAAACTGCTCTAGGCATGTTCTCATTAAAAAAGTTATGAGAACCGCAGTACCAAGCCCACCAGCAAACTGATCAAAGGCATGTACACAGGCGACTAAAAAAAGATTAAAATGACCGATAAATGTGACAACATCTGCACCTGTATTTAGGGCAATATATTGTGTCAGGCTCAGGGCCAGGCCCATATATACTAAATTGGTTAGATTCTGGGCTAACAGGAAAGGTAAGATCATGTTTCTTAGTGATAACTTTGAGATAAAAAATCCCCCCGCCATAGCCCCTATAATGGAAAAGGGTAATCCCACCCCACCCGAAAGCCAACCATAATGAACCTTTATCCCCAGATCAACCATAAAGGGTGCAACCATGGAAGATAGTGCTGATTCCCCGGTCCTCATGAGGATGATAAAGGCTATGGCCACTGCCATCTTATCTCTGTCCATATAGGCAAAAAAGGCCCTTGAATAGAATGAGTCCTTATCTCTGAAGAATAACTTCTTTATCCTTTTTTTAAAAATGGCCAGCACAATTAAGAGAATCAGAAGCCCTATTGCAACCCACCCCGCGAGACTTATGGATTGTAGAAAAGGAATGGATGTACCTACTTGGTTACTCAATCTTTTACAAAAAGGAGATCTCATTGCAAATAGGATGAGAACCAAGATAACAGCAATAATTAGAACCTTTACCCTTAATACTCTCGTCAACAAGTGATGTATTTTTGTCTTTTCCTCTTCAACACGAGGAAGAAATAAAACATGGTAGGAAAAGAGAAGACCAAGAAATGCACCTGCTGCCAAGAAGGCAGAAAGCCACCCTGCTGTGGTCCCGATGGTAACAATGATACCTGTTCCTGCCATCATTGCCAGGCGATAGGCCATCACCCTATATCCTACAAACTTAGCCTGGTCCTGTTTTTCAAGGGCCTCCATGTAGTAGCCGTCAATAGCAATATCGTGGGTGGCTGATAACAGTGCGCCCACAAAAAAAAGCCCTGCTATAAGCTTAATCCCATAAGGAAGTAGGCTCGTAAAGGCAACGATTATAAACACCAGGACCAAAAGAAACTGCATTATGAGAATCCACTTTCTTTTCGTTCCAAACTGGTCTATGAATGGACCCCATAAGAATTTAATCACCCATGGTACGCCAAAGATGGATGTAAGGCCAATTGCCTCAAGGCTAACCCTCATGTCCCTAAAAAAAACAGAAGAGACCATTCTAATTATGGTATAAGGAAGGCCCTCTGCAAAATAGGTGGTGAAGGTCCAGACATGAGGAAGGTTATAGTAATGATTTTTTCCATTGCTATTCTGTAAGCTCATCGGTAAAAACTCATCTATAAGTAATAGGTCATGTATTATAGGAAATATGTTTTGGGGTCAATAGGCTGTTTTTCATGGGATAAACAACACAAAGGAAAGAACGACCCCATACTTGTAACACACCATATGGATTGCGCAAACGTATTGCCATAAAATGGCTTATAACGTGATAGGGTATAGGATGTATAAGTCATGGACATAGCTCTAAACATACTCCCTGTTTTTTTAGTACTATTTTTAGGAGCAGGGGCCAAAAGAGCAGGTTTCTTTCCCGATGTCTTTTTAAAGGCAGCTAATCGAGTCGTATTCTATATAGGTATCCCTGCACTTCTCTTTATCAAGTTATCGAGTGCACCGTTTCATGAAACATGTAACATGAACCTTGCTCTCATCTCATCTTTTTCCATAGGTATTGTCTGGCTTGTATCCCTTGTGTTTGTCAGGTTCAGACTATTCTCACCGCTACAATCTGCCTCGGCTGCAAGCTTTATTCAAAGTTCGATGCATGGAAACATCGGCTATATTGGTCTCGCAGTAGTCTTCTATTCCTTGGGAAACAATGGCATGAGTATCGCTGGTTTTTTGGCGCCTTTTATTATCATTTCCCAAAATATATTGTCTGTGTTTTCCTTTAATATCTATTCGGGTAGAAAAAGAAAAACAATTACATCATTTATCAAGATACTAATGAGTATCTTTCTAAACCCCATTATCATTTCCTCATTAGTTGGAATAACCTTTTCATTCTATGGCTTGAAATTGGCCACTTTTTTATACAGGTTTCTGGAAATTGTCGCTGGTATGGCCCTACCCATGGCACTTTTAATCATCGGTGCATCCTTATCCTTGGCTGCAATATCAAAAAATCTTTACTGGCTTTTTTCCTCCTCACTTCTCAAACTTCTCTTTCTTCCTGGCTTAGGAATAGTATTACTCCACAATGCGGGCGTACATTCTTTTTCCATTGAAGTTGCAGCTACCCTTCTGGGAGCGCCAACTGCTACGGTTTCTGTGGTCATGTCAAGCGAGATGGAAGGAGATGTTAGATTTGCCTCAACAGCGGTAACGCTTTCTACGCTTTTATCTCTTCTTACTCTGTGCCTCTGGAGCTATCTTATAGGTTTTTTGCATTGATCGGCTATACCCAGAATAATATGCCCAATTAAAGGAAACACATGTAGAATTTGAGAGAAATCATTGTTTACTCCAAGAAAATAGACCCTATTTTCCATGACAACTTCACGCTTCACTTCAGTATGGATTATTCTGATGGGGTAAAATAACTTTATGATGTTTGTAATACGTTTCGTGGCTTGCTGTGAGGGAGTTCATTGATCTTATATGAGAATGCCTCAATTGAGGATGGTGAAAATCACCGGGTTTTTCAAAGGTCTCGAAATGCAGTTTTAGCATGGGACTCCTTGTCACCAAAAATACCTTTTTAATAGATGAAAATATCATCGGTGCCCCAGCTTTAGTCTTTTTGTTCCCGTAGACTTATTTCGTGTAAAAAAGTAATTATATTTTGAATTGATTATAGAATATGGTATTTAATAACTAAAAAGGTGTACGAAGTTACATCAATAAAGGAGATCACCCTTGCCCTAAATCGATTTTTTATTTGGACGGCAGTGAAAGGAGATATGCTATGTTTAAGACAGGAATCGTTAAGGATGCAAGATACTTAGAACACAAGACCGGCGCCTTTCACCCTGAAAGCGAGCGAAGGTTAGAGGTTATCTATGAAATGCTGAACGATTCGGATATGATCGATAAATATATTGATGTTCCGGTGAGGGAGGCTACAGAGGCAGAATTGCTCTACATTCACTCAAAGGATTATATAGATTTGGTTGCATCCACAGCCGGCAAGCCGGCCGGTTACCTTGATCCAGATACCCAGACCTCCCCCGGTTCCTATCAGGCCGCCCTTCTTGCTGCAGGAGGTCTTTTAAATGCCATTAAAATGGTAAATAGCCATGAGCCTGATAATGCCTTTGCCCTGGTGCGCCCACCAGGTCATCATGCTGAGAGAAACAGGGGAATGGGATTTTGTCTTTTTAACAATATAGCAATAGGGGCTGTGTATGCACAGAAAGAGCTGGGCTTGAAAAAAGTTTTGATTGCCGACTGGGACCTTCACCATGGTAACAGCACTCAGCACTCTTTTGAAAATGATTCTTCCATCCTTTACTTCTCTACCCATCAATACCCCTTTTACCCTGGCACCGGCAGCTTTATTGAAGTAGGAAAAGGCGATGGAGAAGGGTATACCGTTAATGTTCCTCTTTCCACGGGTTATGGCGATGCTGAATATATCGCCATCTTCCAGCAAATACTTCAGCCCATAGCAAAAGAGTTCAAGCCTGATCTTGTGCTTGTCTCTGTGGGATTCGATATATTTGAGGGTGATCCCTTAGGAGGGATGTCAGTTACTCCTGATGGCTTTGCTGGCCTGACACGAACCCTTATGGAAATTGCCGATAACAGCTGTGATGGAAAACTGGTCTTAACCCTTGAGGGTGGGTATAATTTGCAGGGTTTACGAGACTCAGTGAAGTCAGTTTTAAAGGAGCTCAGAGGTGAATCAACAATAGAAGGTCGAGATTGGTCTGGCAAAGAAAATCAAAGGATTTTGGCCCCTGTGCTTGAAAAGGTAAAATCAATTCAAGGGAAATATTGGAAAATCTGATTTTTTAGCATAAAACAAAGCAACGAATGTAATTGATTAGAAGGCTCTCTCACAGAGTTCAGGGAGGACACGGAGACTTGATCTGAATTCCTGAGAAGGGAATTCAGATCAAAGTACTATCCTGCTACCGCAGAAAAATAGTGTGAAACTAAATCAACTCTCGTCTCAGATCATCAAGGCCTCTATCAGCGTACATAAAGAACTGGGCCCAGGATTATTAGAGTCTGTCTATCAATCTTGCATGGTTATTGAGTTACAATATATAGGTAGAAAGGTTCAACATGAAGTACCTCTCCCGATTTTTTTATCGAGGGCAGAAAGTGCATGAGGAAGGATTTAGGCTAGATCTATTAGTTGAAGAATAATTATTGTTGAACTAAAGTCCGTTGAAAAGGTGCAGGATATACATAAAAAATAGCTTTTAACCTATTTACGTCTAGCTACGGAGCCTCTTGGTTTGTTGATAAATTTCAATGAAGCAATGCTAAAGGATGGCATTACCAGGATTATCAATACCCCTTCTGCCGCAGGCTGATTGATTGGCCTGATTTTTCCTCTCAAAAAATCAGGCCAAATAAAGTATCTCATTGATCTCTGTGTGCTCGAGCGATCTCCTGCAAAGCGGTGAAGAGTGGGCGAGAGAAATAAAAAAATAATCAAAGATTTTTTCGAATATACTCCACTGCATTACGAAAGATGGTAATCCCGTCACCCTCTTCGGTTTCAATCTCCTTTCCCATCCGTGAAAGCTCCTCCCTTTTTCTTGTCCAATCTGGATGGTTTGTGTAATGATTGTATGCCTCTGGGTGGGGCATCATTCCAAATATTCTCCCTGTAGAATCGCATATTCCGGCAATATCATAAAGAGATCCATTTGGATTATAAGGCCACTTGCCATGAGCGGGTTGTCCTTTTTCGTCTGCATATCGGATAACAACTTGGTTTTTTTCAATTAATCTATCAATAATCTCAGCCTTGGAGTAAAATTTCCCTTCACCATGCCGTACAGGGAGTTCAAGGGTGGAAATCCCCTTGGTAAAAATACATACGTTATCCTCCTGAGCCCTTAGCATGACCCATCTGTCGATAAAATTTCCTGAGTCATTATATGTAAGGGCGACTTCTCTGGAGTGATAGTCACCAGCAAATCCTGGAAGAAGACCTAAGTTCACAAGGGCCTGGAAACCATTACAGATACCGATAATAAGTTTACCATCTCTAATGAACTCCTTAATTTGTTCACCTATGTTGTATCTCAATTTCGAAGCCATGATAACACCAGCTCCATGATCATCTGCCCAACTAAAACCACCCCCTAATACCAGGATATGGTAATTATCCAGGGATACCTTTCTACCACTCTTTTTGGATGGTATTAACTGATTTATGTGAACCCTTTCAGAATCTGCGCCAGCCAGTTTTAAAGAAAAATCTGTTTCATAATCGCAGTTGAGACCATATCCAGTAAGAACAAGTGCTTTGGCTGTTTTCATATTAGATCTCCGAAAGGTTCCTTCCAGGCATTTTGTAAATCTGCCAGTGTCTCATTTACAATAGCTTTACCATCGATACCTGATACGTGCATGATATTAGAATCTGCAACTTTGCCAATACAGGCATAGTTCAATCCATTCATGATCTCTTCAAATGCCTTTTTCTTTGTTGGATCAATGGTAACTATAAATCTCCCTGCTGACTCGGAGTAGAGGAGCCCTGTGTTAGAAAGGGTTTTTTCAACTGGAACAGACCCGAGGTCTATATCCATACCCAAATTCCCTCCTATTGCAGACAGTGCAAGATGAACCCCTAATCCACCTCTCCCAATGGCATGACAGGAGGCAATCAGTCCATTCTGTATCGCCTTATTAATGGCCTGATAAAGGGGGAGCACCTTTTTAGAATCAACGGTTGGGACATTGCATCCTACCCAATCCATCATTAGGTAATATTCACTTGCCCCAAGCTCATCCCGTGTTTCTCCGATGATATAAACAATATCACCGGGCATTTTTACATCCATTGTCACACACTTCCGTATATCCTTCACGAGAGTTGTAGCGGTAAACTGAAAGGTCGGCAGCCCGGATATTTTTTCAATCCTTCCAGAAGATCCCTCTACCTCACCATCGGTATACATGCTATCTTTACCGGAAAGAAGCGGTATCTCAAAGGCACGTGTATAGTCTCGTAGCGCCCAGCATGCCCGGACAAGCTGAGCTGCCTTATATTTTCCGTCAGGGTTTTTTACAGGATCATAGATAATAGTCGGCCAGCAAAAATTATCGACACCCCCGATACAGGATAAATCACCACCAACAGCAATACAGCGTCTGACTGCCTCATCAATCGTAACTGCTATCATGTGATAGGTATCTATGAGAGAATAGAATGGATTTATTGCCTGGGTTAGAGCAATACCTCTTTGGGAGCCCAATACTGGTCTTACCACTACTGCATCGCTCACCATATCCCGGTTTTTCCCTACCAGCGGTTTAATAATGCTCCCACCCTGAACCTCGTGGTCATATTGCCTTTGAACCCAGTTTTTGGAACAGATATTTGGTCTTTTTAACATTGCTTTAAGCAGAGAACCCGCGTCTTCCGGTTCATCCCAGACAGGCTCTTTCAAGCCTCTTGATGAGGGAGGAAGCCATTCAGCATCAAATGTCCACTGAGGAAATGAGGATTTAAGAAAATCCATTGATATATAGGCGCATGAGGTCTTGTTAAAGGTCAGATGGAGATATCCACTATCATTATACTGGCCAATAACCGTCGTTTCTACTGCATGTTGTGCGGAAAGTTCCATGAACCTGTCAATATTGTCGGGCCTTACCGCTACGGTCATCCTCTCCTGAGATTCACTCACCCATATTTCCCATGGATCCAGTCCTTCATACTTCCGTGGGACCTTTTCTAAGTTTACATGACAGCCATTCGACCACCTGGCTGACTCTCCTATTGATGAAGAAAGCCCACCACCCCCATTATCTGTAATAAATTCTATCAGTCCCTCGTCTCTTGCTTCGAGCAGAAAATCATGCATTTTCTTCTGGGTATATGGATCCCCTATCTGAACATGACCTGCAGGGGTCGTTTCACTATAGGTCTCAGAGGCAGCTGTAACACCATGAATGCCATCCTTTCCTACCCTGCCGCCACACATGAGTATCAAATCCCCTGGATTCGTTCTTTTGAGGTGCGAAGATGCACCGTCAACTGTAGCAGGCATAATACCCATAGCGGTTACATACACGAGACATTTTCCCATATAGGAGTGATCGAAAAGAATCTGCCCAAATGGAGTGGGGATACCGCTTTTGTTTCCACCATCTCTCACACCCTCAATCACGCCATCCAGAAGCCGCCGTGGGTGAAGGTGAGGTTTGAGTTCTCCATGATAATCCCTGGGGCCTACACAAAACCCATAGGTACCAAGTACTAATTTTGAACCTTTTCCCGTTCCCAGTGGGTCACGGTAAATGCCCACTATCCCTGTGATAGCGCCTCCATAAGCCTCTATATTTGATGGGCTGTTGTGTGTTTCTCCGGTAATAACATAATAATAATTTTCATCAAACCTCCCCACCCCTGCATTATCCCAGAGCACAGAGATAACCCAATCCTTTTTTTCCTGTATCTGCAAGGTGGGTGCTTCAATGCACGTTTGAAAAGGATTATCCACGGTCTCTTTATGATGAGTAACCATATCATGGTATCGAAAAAGCCCTCTGAATGTATTGTGATTGCAATGATCGCTTCTCGCCTGTGATATATATTCAAGTTCTACATCTGTGGGGAGATCCAGTCCAAATGCCTTTCGTTTTTCAAGTACATCCTCTTGCAAAAAATAGTTTCGGATAACAGGTATGTCGCTATTTTGAAGTGCAAGGTTCCTTTCTCTTGACAAGGACTGTAATTCTTCATCGGTCTTAATTGAAAATGTTCTTACCTGGGGCAGATTATCAATGGCAACCTTAGGGATATTCATGCCGATCCCCGTGTGATCATCCCATTCTTCCACGTCTATCCCGATATAATCGGTATGGGCAGGTATGGTATATATTTTCCATTGCTGGATGATGTCATTTGCCAGTATTTCTCGTGCTATTGTTTCTACATCATCTTTTGTTACATTTCCCTTTATTTGATATATCTTGGATGTATACACCGATTCATCATCTTCGAACCCTATACCCAAGAGGTCTTCTATGGCCTCTATCGCTGTGCTGCCTGCAGGGTCCCTGACCCCTGGCCTGAGGCCAACCCATATTATCCAGTCGAAATTATTAGCCAAGGGAGTGAAAGATGATTCCTCAGTAACTGGATTAGTGAATAGCTCTGTCCTGATGCTTTCCAATTGATCACTCGTAAGATCAGCATCAATGGTTAAAACCCTTATTATCCTAACATTAGCAACAGTAATTCCAAAGTAGGCGGACGCCTTACGGCAGATGCTCATGCCATCTGCATCAACCAGCTCTGGTTTTAATTGTATTTCGAGTCTTGCCGGCATATCCTTTTTTATTGTAAGATTCAAATTTTATATGACATTTATAGAATCCTTAATCTATGTGTTTTTTATGAGAAGTCAATGAGAATTTATGATGTATGCTTGTCATTGGTTATATAAAACGGTAAAATAAAAAGTATATGTAGGTACAGGAGGCAATAATATGGAAATATATCTTATGCAACATGGATCTGCCCTCCCCAAGGAGCAGGATCCTGAACAGGGTTTGGGTCCTGATGGTAAAGGAGAGATTCATGCAAGTGGAAAAGCCCTCAAAAAAATGGGGGTAAGCTTTGATGTAATATTTTCCAGCCCTAAGAAAAGGTCTAAGCAAACAGCTTCCATTGTAGCCGAGGAGGTTGGATTTCCACCTGATAAGATCGTGGAGGCAGACAAGGTAAAGGCCATGACCTCTCCCGAAGAAACCCTTGCAATTATAGAGAACTATTCTGGCGATCAAAAGATCTTGATAGCCGGGCACCTTCCATCAATAGCTGAGGTAGCATCATTTTTATTAACAAAGGGTTCCAAGGCAACAATAGCTTTTGAAAGGGGTGGTTGTTGCAGGATTGATATCGAAGATATTCATACACACGCTGGTCAACTTAAATGGTACCTAACTCCGAAGCAATTAGAGCTAATAGCTTCCTGCATGTAAGATATACCTGGATACTTGTTGATTGTCCATTGGCCTATATCCTGCGTTTTGTGTTTGTCCTTATTTCTTTATCATTCTTTTCAGCTGACAATGTTCATCCCACACCATACGCATTGCTATTCTTAATTTTTGCCAGGATGTGAAAATCAGCTGTTACGGTAAAGGAAATTATTGCTCCAGGAAATATAATAATTGTTCCCAATATAAAGCCAGTCTCCAGTTGAAAGGTCTCCATCATTACTCCTGTCAGAATTGGACCTAACAGCATTCCCAGCCTGTGCCCCATAGGCAGGAGGCTCATGGTAGAGCCCATAAAATAGATTCTGTTCCCTGCAATCACTGTCATGGTCATAATAGACGGCATTGCAATTCCACTGCCGATTCCAAAAAATATATCGGCCAAGAAGAGATCCCAGAAGGCCTGAACCATGACAAATGAAAATATAGATACTCCTGCAGCAAACCCGCCTATTGCAAAGGTGCTCTATCGTTGAATCTATCAGCCAGAAAACTCCATCCTCTCTATTCGGATTAAAAAAATGGT
>JAWOBA010000103.1:0-10597 GCA_046498285.1 Desulfatiglandales bacterium
ATTTGCTTAGAAAAATCATCTGGATTAATGTTAAGGGGGAAGATCTCTTTGGCACGTTCTAGCCCAACCTTATCTATCAACATCTGGACAATAGCTTCGGCATGAATGTTGCCCGCAGAATCCCAGCCCATATAATAGGCAATGGCAAGAGAATCTGCAATTGTCCAGTCTCTCGTTTTAATGCTGGCAAGCCTGAATTCAAGATGATGGGTGTCTGAGCGGGACTTGATGTACGCGTTAACTCCGTCTACGTATTTCTGAAAAAAAAGTCTTGTCTCTTTGTTCAGTATCTCTGTATGCTTTTTTGCATGCCTATGAAGACCGATCGTCCTCATCCTGATATCAATTGCCTTTCCTTTCTCTCCAACCAGCTCAGAGATCCTTCCGGTTGCAAAAAGCCGAGTGAGCTCCATTTGAAACAACCTGTCCTGAGCTGTAACAAAACCCTGCGCCATAAGAGCATCATTAATGTTTTGAGCATAGATGTATGCCATGCCTTTATTATCGCGTAAGACGGTCACAGGTTCCTTTAACCCGGTAAAATGGAGCAGTCCATCCTTTTGAAACCGGTTCAGGTGAGAGCAGCCGTTGAAATGGATAGCAAAAACGATGAGAAGGAAAAAGATCCATTTTCTTAATCCAGCGAAGGCGGACAAGTGCTCATTTCCTTGTCCCTTCAGGTGATTATGGATGTTCCGATTAATACTCATCTGCTCTGTTGCGGGATAGTGTATTACCTTCATAATATACCTCTCTGTACCACTTGTTTCACAGTATAGATTTGATTAATCTTCAGCACTCTTGAAGTTACGAAAAAATATAACATTGCTCATGCAAAGATCATTAACGAGCGCAAAGATTTTTTCGCCTGTATCATAAAATAGGCATGATGCGCATATGAACATTACCAATACTGCTTGTAAATTTTGTTCCAATGTCCCTGTGCTTTTAGTATAGCATCACAGACTTCTCTTACAGCTCCATGACCACCTTTTTTCAAGGTAACCATATTTACATTATCAATAACGGTTTCATGGGCATCGGCTACGGCAATGGAGAGACCAACTTTTCTCAGAAGTGGAAGATCGACAACATCATCACCGATAAATGCAATTTCTTCAGCATGTAGTCCTGTTTGCTCTGAAATGAGATTAAGCACAGAAGACTTTTCATGAATACCATCGAATATAAGAGAGATACCAAGATTATTACAGCGGTGATACAGAGCTTTTGAAACCCTACCGGTAACAATTCCAACTTTTATATCCGCTTTCATAAGCATCCTTATACCCAGGCCATCCTTTACATTAAATATTTTAGTTTCCGAACCATTATCGTTATAGATGATGCAGCCATCAGTAAGCACACCATCAACATCAAGAAGCAGGAGTTTGACACGCTTAAGCTTGGTTATATCCATTTTTAGTTTTAATCCTATTTTTTCTGGCTCATTACCATGATCAGGGCATCATCATTCCCATAATAATTGGAAATTCTTCCTGTTATTTTCATGCCCAAACGCTTATAAAAGGCTATTGCTCCACTGTTTTTTGCTCTAACCTCAAGCCACAAGCTTTTCTGAACAGATTTTATAGCATACATGAATAACATTTTACCAAAACCTTTTTTTCTGTATTGGTATTTTATACTAGTGGAATGGATATAGCCATCTCTATCAAATATTATGTATCCAATAATAGTATTTTCTAATTCTATAACAAGAAAGGTATCCGGTAAATGGATTTCATAGTTGAGAAAGGTTTGTTTTGAATAGGCTGTCTTGGGAAATGCCTCTTTCTCAATTTTAAGTATGGTGTTAATATCCTCTGGTTTGACTTTTCTAATTATTAGAAAGGGCTTTTTCATCCATATGAGAGGCACTGCAAATTATTATTTCTGTCTTTCCCTTACATAGCTAAGTCAGCGAGTTTGTATCTTATCCTTAAAACACCATTGTCAAAACTCACTGACAGTATTTGAAATTGACCAATTTCTTTTGTTGAATTGACATGAGGACCGATGCAGGGGCAGGCGTCATAATCTCCAATTTTAACAATTCTTATGTCATCACCTACATGTTTAGGCAGCCGCTCTATATCATAATGCCTTAGCGATACTTCTTTTGTTATAAACTCTTGTGTAACTGCCATATCAGCTTGAATAATATCATTGACAGTTCTTTCGATTTGGCTAATTTCTTGTTCAGTTAACGGGTGATCAAGGTGATAATCACATTTCGATTTTTTCTTTTCAATATGGCTCCTGAAGCACCGGCCGCAGGAAAACATTCTTACCATTGTCTGGTTCAAAATATGCTCTGCTGAATGCATTTTTGGATCAATTTCTTTTTTCATATAGAGAGGGTCAAAAGTGGAGCCACACGGTCAAGCCATAGTACCATTCAGTTTCGCCGATTGGCTTTGCGAATAGCGCTCATTAGTGGTGAACCATCCCGACAGCAAAAAATAGGAACTAAAAACGTGTCTCTCTGCGGGCGGGGTAAAAAAGCTTCTTTGCTTCAGACTATATACAATTGCTCAAAATATAAATGTCAAGCAAATTTTAAGGAGATTTTTTATTTTTCTTTCATAAATTCTCTTATTTCCTCAAGGCGCGGAATTCCTTTGCGTGCGCCTATACTCCTACATTTGATGGCAGAGGCAGCCGAGGCAAAACGCATGCAATTCTGCATATTCCACCCCATAAGCAAACCATAAATATAGGCACCATGATATACATCACCAGCTCCAGTAGTATCGACTGAATTAACAGGAAAGGCCTCTTGAAAAATAGTTGTTTTCCCACTTAATCCAATACTTCCTTTTGAACCAAGTGTTATAATTACTTCTTTTGGACCCAAGTCATGAAGGGCTCTTAGTGCTTTTTCAGGAGTTATAATATTTCCCACCAGAGGTTCCGCAAACCTTTCTGAAGCGATAAGGATATCCACCATTGATGCTAATTCTCGGAAGCCCTCTCTCATCGTTCCGGCATCCATGACTATTGTAAGACCCATATGTTTTGCTTGCCGGGCTGCTTCTTCAGCTGCATCAATCATCAGGCTGTCAAGGTGTAGGATTTTCGCATGAGAAAAAGGACTCAGATTTATATCACTTGGTTTTAGGTGGGGAACACTTCCCTTATGCCAAAAAATCGTTCTATTTCCACCTTTTGTTATTGCAATAAAGGCAAATTGAGACGTATAGCCAGGAGTGATCTTTAAAAAGGTGAAATCCACGTTTTCCTTTTTTAGACCCTTTAGTATTTCACTGCCACGTGAATCGTTGGATATAGAACCTACAAAGGATGTTCGAATGCCTAGGCGGGAAAGAGTAACAAGAGCGGTAGAAGCAGGCCCTCCACATTGCATCTGGAGGTCTATGAGTTCCAACTTGCTGTTTTCCTCGGGATAGATATTGATGCTTCCCAAATAATCAAGACATGCCTGCCCAAGACCGATTACCTGAATATCCTGAGTAATGAGAATTCTCCTCATTTCGTGGTATGATAGAAAACTTACCTGGATTTCCTTTTATGCAACATGCCAAAAGCCTGACAAAAAAGCAAGACCGAATCACTGTGTAAAAAAGTTGTTTTCCCATTGTTTTGTATTTGTATGGGGACTTATCAAATTGACCATTCAAATGTTTTGCCTGGGATATTGTTAACAGGGATTGCTCAATGGCTGGGTAGCTATTCCCATCCACAATTAAAATGGAAAACTGGTTGCCTATGCTTGTCGGTGGTCAGGTGAGAATTCCAGAAAAGTGAAGTATAAACTCCCTCCTCGGTTTCAAAAGTCTCCATTTTTCTCTCTTTCTTCAACGCTCTTTACCCCCAGTGCTCTGTCCGAGTAGAAACCTTTGCATAACCCCTCTTGATCTAAAGACGATGGGCTTTTTTCAGTTCCCTCCGGGGCGTAGGCCCTCCGGGCCGGAGGCCGAGGCTCCCGGGCTGGTCTTTTCAGCACCCTTCTCTCCGAGCGGGAGGCTCTACGAGCCGGAAGCCACCAGTCACTTCAAAAAAGTCCATCGTCTTTTTGGGGATGGTGAAAATCGCCGGGTTTTTCAAAGGTCTCGAGTAAAAGGCCAACAGGCTATCATTATCTACAAACCATAGAAACTAGATGGCAGAAGAAAGCGTGGATATTCAATCCCGTATTCTAGAATAAATCAACCTGTGGTTTATATGCCTATTTTCCTTACGAATTGTTCTACTTTTTCTTCGAAAGGCGCTTCAAATCCACCATGGTAGACACTTTGAGTAGCAATTTCTGTGGAAATCATAGCGACCTTGTATTTATAAGGAAGGCCCTTTACTCGATTTCGAAATTTTTTTCGCTCTCTGATAAAATTGGGGAAATGGAGAAAAAGCATCTTGGTATATGGAGGTTTTTCGATTTTTTCCGGATGCACAAGGAGATAGCTGTAAATAGCATCTGTAAGCTTATTGATTTCATGGCTGATTTCATTACTAATGTCTGTATATAATTTTTTTCTCTGAGATTGAGTGTACCGCTGAAAGATCAGTTCAGATTCATCTACTGCTCGTTTCTCCAGGACCTTTAGTACATCTGTGACATATTCTTCTTTATATTCCAAGAACTCCTTATCGTTCATTAACAGCCCTCCAATGATCTCGTAGGAGGAGCAAATTACACCACATTTGTTTGCTGAGGCGTCTTTGAGTATTATAATACCATTCTTTTGTATACTATCTCTTGCCTCAGGAGAAATAAAGGAGTTGGCACCTTCTATTATTGCTCTGGCCGTTGGCTTGTGATTATTGTCAAAGAGCTTTTCCCAGTTACCGATATGGATAGTTTCGGGACGTCCTCCGCATGGTATAAAGACATCCGTAAAGTGAGAAAATATGAGATTTTCAAACTGGGCATGAAACTCATCTGATGGTATCCAATCCTCCGTTATGCCGTCAGTGTCTCGTGTAACCCTTTTAAAAATGTCAACTAGACCTTCTCTTTTTTGCTCTCGAGAATAAAGGATAAAACCTGCTTTTTTGAGGTGAACCGGTGAAAATTTCTCGATGTCATATTTATGAATCAGACTCCCAAGTTCTTCCTTATCGATACCCCTTGGATCATAAATAACCCCAGATGCATCAGTGATGGAAGTAATTTGGACGGATGGACATTGTGACAGCAGCAGTTTTATCAGGTTTCCCGCGACATCCCCATTAGTGCCACCCGTAAGCTTCACGCTGAAGGGGTCTGAGCGGGCATTAATTCCAACTTCCCTCAGTGCCCGTTCCACAAATTTTAATACACCGAGAGAGGTAACGCCATATTTTTTGTGGTTGATTCCGATTTTCTTGCTAGAGATAATGCCGCCCCCGAGAATGTATCCCCGGTTTTTGGCACGTTCAGCCATATATTCGATCATGGGATCGTGCATGTTTTCATCGGGTCCCAGTTCAATAGGCTCATCTTCCCCGTAATAGTCGACTACCTTGTGATCTATAGGTTTTCCATTGCGAGTAACAAATATATCGAGGAATGCATTTATAATTCCCCTCTGAAGGTTGTAAAGGCGATTGACTACCCTGTCGTACTCTTTCAAATCATAGGCCCGCATGACAACCGCCAGTTTAGATCCCCCTTGATAGATATCCTTATTCTTCAGATGCTGGGTGTGAGCAAGTACCATTGCTTCTTTGAAAATGCTATTCATGGTTGAAACAAAGTCATCTTTGTTTTTTGAGATGACGGTCCGAAATCCTCCTCTTGCAATATCTGAAAATCCGAAATGATAACCTGATCCAAAACGATGGTAGAAGAATGTTATGCGAAAGGGAAGGTCGGGAGGCAGACTGGTTTTGATCTCCTTCAGTAAATGCTCCATATAATGTGGGTCCAGCCTGAAGGAAAGGGCTTTTTTGTATGTAACGAAAAAGTTTGTCTTAAGTGTGTATCGGATAAACAGAAGTGCCACACCAAATATTATCCTTCTGGTTTCATCCAATATCACATGGCCTGTATTATATTCATCAATTATGGACTGTATTTTCTGGTATTCTTTGTCAAGGTTATCTGTGCCTATACGCTTTTTAGGATCGGGGTTGAATTTTTTATCAAACAGTTGCAGTATCTCCCTGGTAAATTGAAGATGACTAATAAAGGCATCTTGCGTTTCATCCCAATTGAATCGATAGGGAGAGCTGTGGGCCAGATTGGTGTGAACGAATGTAGTGATTGCACTTAAAAGGCTGCCCTCTGGGCCTGTTAATACATTACCGGTCACTAGTTCATAGTATGTCCTGTCATGTATATTAATAACCTTCGTATTATAAAGTTCGGATTGTAGAGAGGAGAAGATTGGCATGTTTTTACATATAGGTTTTCCGTCCCGAGTAGTAATGTATGCAGACAAAATCGTTACATTCTGCTCGGAATCTTTTATCTCTAAAATATAGTTTCTTTGGGTAGCAATATTAAGCCGATAGAATATTTCAATAACCTTTCCCAGATATCCCTTAAAAAGCGGGTTGATCACTGAAAAGATGAGCCTTGTTTCTTCACGGCCTTTTTCATTTTTGGTTGGCTCAACATCCAGAAAGATACCACCGTGATTGATTGCGGACTGGTAAAGCCACATTGCTCTGGCTACCCTGAGGGCAGGGGAGAGTACAACATAGTCTCTATTGTTCTCTAAGAAGGAGTGGAGAATTGAGTCAAATTCTCGAAAATTAAAGTCGGGGTAGTGATCTTTAAGCTTTTTACGGATCAGTCCCTTACCCCGGAAAAATAAAGCAGAAGATCCCTTTTCCTTTTCTGTGAAGAAATGGAATTTCTGAAGCTCCAACTCGCTTTCCTGACCAGGAAGATATGCATTGGAATGGATCATCTCGGCATAGATGATCACTTTATCTTCAATGGAAGCCAAGGTTTTCAAGAAGGTCCCTGGTTTGTTGAGAATAGCAATGATAAGTTTTTCATCGGTATCCCTCAAAACAAGTTGGTGGTTTTCCCCCAGGGTGTGCAGATTCATGCAAAGATTTAAAAGGGCATCTTTTTCAGGGCCAAATGTAATAAAAAAATAGGGATGCATGTGCTTTAAAAGCCAGTTTAGGTTAAAGAGAGCATTTTTTTTACTCTTTCCTATTTCTCTGGATAATTTTTCAACTGTCTTTTTAGGATCGAGATACATGTTATCCCCCATTTTTCACTGAAATTGTTAACTATGTTTATTGAAATATGAGAACTGTAAGATTTCATAAATACACTATAATATATCAGAAATTTGATATATAAATCCAATAATAAGACAATATATGATATAAAAAAGCTCGTTTTTGGATGATAACAACAGGATGGCATTATCATGTGGTTTTTTTAAAATGATGTTCTCTGATTATTGTTCATTAAAGCATTCATTGACATTACGCTCTTTTTTCTTTACCGTTTAACCATTGTTTCTTTATCCATCATTCAATCCTGTCGACATAACGTAACCATTACCTACGAGATAAGATGAGCCGTTGCTGATAACCATATGAAAAAAATTATCAATCTATACATATTTAAGGAAATGGTTCCCACCTTTATAACCGGTCTCATTTTATTTACCTTTATTGTACTTGCAGGCAGAGTATTACAGCTGACCGAATGGATGGTGAATCATGGAACAGACATTTCACAAGTTCTGCTCATAATCGTATACACCATTCCCTATGTTCTTTTTTTTACATTACCCATGGCTACCCTTTTGGCTTCTCTCATCGCATTCTCGAGGCTCAATGAGGACAATGAGATACTTGCATTAAAGTCATCAGGAATCAGTCTCTATCAAATACTTCCTCCAGTCGCCACTTTTTCTGTCATCAGCTATATTTTAGCCTCCTTTACAGCAATCTATCTTTTTCCTGCTGGCAATCATTCTATGTCAAAACTTCTCTTTGAGATAGCCCAATCGAATACCAGTATTGGTATCAAGCAAGGAGTATTCAATGACAACATCCCCAATATAGTACTATATGCCAATAACATATCTCCACATGACCACTCAATGGAAGGGGTTTTTATATTTGATGAGCGGGATCCAAGCATTTCTAACACTATTATTGCCCAGAAAGGGATAATCATGTCTGATCCAAAAAAAATGTCCATCAATTTACATCTCATTGACGGGTCTAGTTTTATGGTAAACAAAGATTTTACTTCATCTAAAAAACTACAATTTACATCCTATGATTTACGAATAGAACTTGAAGATATCATGAGGAAATTCTCTTCACGGATGAAGAGTGAAAAGGAAATGTCCATCGCTGAACTGAGAAGTCACCTTAACAAAGTAAAACAGGGAACTGTTAGACACAATATCTTGCTCATTGAATTGCAGCGTAAATTCTCCATTCCCTTTGCATGTTTACTTTTGGGGGTTATTGGTTTCCCTCTCGGTTTAATGATGAGGTCAACAAGAAGATCGTGGGGAATTGCCTTAAGTATTGGAATTTTTGTCGTATATTATATTTTGCTATCAGCAGCGGATAGCTTAGGAGAAACAGGCACATTAAACCCTGTTATAGCTATGTGGGTACCGAACATGGTTTTGGGAGCTGCCACATTTATCTTGTTCTGGCGGGCAACACGGGAAACATGAGTGGTTCAGAATCGTTATGTGCCGAGCTCACAAACCTTCCCTGCACCTAATCTCAACGCTCTCTCTTGTCAGACAGACTGTTCACGATCCCAACCTTGCCCAGGTGAGGGGGCGGGCAATCTGGAGTCGTAACGCTCACTATTGTATAAATCACTTCCCACGAAGTCATTTTATCCGTATTTTACAATTGCATTATTACCTACTGTTATAATCCTTATTTTTAATTTATTATACAATGATGGAAACATTATTGAGTCATAAATACTAGCAAAATCCTTTCCGGGGTGCCGCCGCAGAATCCGTCCTCTTCTTTGAATGTCTTGCCTTGGATTTCCTGTACTAGCTAAAATAATCCCTATTAGCCAGAAACATTTATATTTGTTTTCTTTAATATTCTTATTATTTTTATTTATTCTATTTAATGATTCTATAAAACAAAAAACCCCAGCTCTCTACCTGAGAAATGGGGTTTGACTATAAAACATAGTACCCCCGATTAGGGATTATCGGTTATTTTTTACAGCAGAAAATACAACATCTGTCTTACAACCACTATTTACTCAAAAAGTCAAATAGGATATTGTGGAAGGTAGGAGTTGAGGATATGGCTTTGCTGACTATCCCATCTCTCGATTTCTAATTTATACCGTTTTCCTTGACATGATATAATTGATACGTTACAGGAATACTGTGTAATCTGTTTGCATTAAAGAGGAATTATATGTGAGACTATCAATAACTGTTCTTTTTTGTATCTCACTGATGTTATTGACTTTTTTCCTTGAGAAGGGCGTAATAAAAGAAAACGATTATGGAATACATCCAGAAAATATGAAGCTCTGTACTCATTCCAGCTTAAAAACCTACCCTCAAGATGTTTACGCTACAACAACATATGTTTTATTTAATGAATAATATTTTTTCTCTACCTCTTCTTTTAACGAAAGAGGCTTTATCAATCATGAGTTGGCTATGGACAAAAAAGTATTTCACCCCCCACATAACAAGGTAGTAGTATTCCTCAATGATAAGAGGCTCTATAAGGGATTCATAGACTCTCTTGACCCTAAGAGAAGGAGTTTTCGAATCTCATTGTCGAACCCCCGGCAAGAAAAAACACCTGCTGATTCTATGGAGATTAGCTATCAAGACACTAATTCCATCTTTTTTATCAAAGAGTATAATATCCCAGTCCCTTTTTCAATGATCGATCTCAAAGAATGGCAGTCTCAAAGTGATGGAAAGCCCAATGAGAAAGTTTCTATAAGTCGAGAAAATGGTAAGGGGGATGAAACTTTCTTTAAAGATTCAGAGACATATCATGGATTATTCCTGAAGCCATATGACATTAAGGACAATATTATCCAAATCTTTGTTCCCTTTGCCTCTAAAAATGAGCTTCCAGGAGATAAAATGCTGGGAGAGACCTTGGTTAAAGAAGGAATGATTTCAAGCAAGGAACTTATCCAAAGCCTTGATAGGCAGAAAACACTGCAAAAAAAGCATATCGGTGATATATTCGTTGAGCAGGGGATAGTAAAACGTTCAGAGCTCCCAAAGGCCCTAAAAGCCCAACAGGCTGATCCCAGCAAAAAAATTGGAGAGATACTTGTCGCCGCTGATGCAATAACTCCCGAACACCTCGATGCGGCGCTTTCTCAGCAAAGGAAAAACCGCAACAAACGATTAGGCCAAATCCTCATTGATATGGGACTTATTAATGAGGAAATGCTGGCAATAGCCTTAGCGTTGAGACATAAATTGCCTTATGTGGATCTCAACTCATATACCATTAACCCCTTAGCCATAAGCTCTATTTCCGAACGCGGTCGCGAGTCAGAGGTTTGGGCACGCAGGGCACCGCCCCGAGGCTCAGCTCGTCGTCCTCGCACAAGGCTTGGGTGGCCTCCGGAGCTTCGAAAACTGGACGAGCAGGTGGAAGAAGAGGATAACGCGGAGACCATCGTCGAGAAACTCAAGAT
>JAWOBA010000150.1:0-21448 GCA_046498285.1 Desulfatiglandales bacterium
CATTTAACTGGGGCGTATTTAACCAGGGTGGCATTCAATATATTCAAAAGTTCTAAGTTATTGGCACATACCTGACCATAATGAAGTATGTCCAAAGACAAAAAGAGGGCATCCAGAGATAAGAAAACACCCATCCAGGGTTATTAAACCCACATTATGCATTTGAAGCGAGGAAGGCCTTGACAAAGAAATGTAAGTAGTTGATTGTGCTCCTTTAATGAGGTCAGCAAACCAACAAAGAAAGGAGCACAAAAAAGTGAAACACTCTACGCATGGAAATAGCAGATCATTGAGGGTTAATCAAGTTAAAATTCAATTTACCACTAAACCTATAACTGCCTGGGGAGGCTTAGCAACAATGGTGGCAAAATTGCTTGAGGTGTTACACTTTCGCTCATGGGTTGAATCTGCGATTCCTATTGAAGAAAGGTCTCATAATGCCAAAGGGGTTTATGAGAAAGTACTGGCCACCTTTCTCACGGTACTGTCTGGAGGAGAACGTTTTAGCCACCTGTCCTGGTGGAGTCATGGCAGTGAGGCGATAAAAAAGACCTTCGCAGTTACATGGCTCCCCAAGGCCTCAAGCACCCTCACCAGGTTTTGGGGTAAGGTCAGCAGCCAGCAGGTATCTGAAAAACTGGCTATAGCAGCCCGACAACTGGCAATTACCATCATAGGATGGCAAGGAATCGGAGAGGACACCCTTAATCTTGACTCTTCTGTCCTGATTCGCTACGGGAATCAACAAGGGGCAAGAAGGGGATACAACCCAAAGAAGAGAGGAAGACCCTCTCATCATCCTCTGCTTGCATTTCTAAGCTGTGGATATGTCGTCAATGTATGGAATCGCTCTGGTGATACCGGCACGGGCAAGGGTGTAGTGAGTTTTTTTCATCAAACACGTATGGCACTTGGGGCCAGCTTCCGTACCAACCGTGTCCTGTGTGATAGTGGGTTTTATACAATTGAGTTTATCGAGCATTTGGAATTGAATAAGTTAGCCTACATTATTTCTGTACCGATCTCCCAGACGATCCAGCGTGAAATCCTCCAAGTAAAGCAGTGGCATACAGTATCAAAGGGGGTTGAAGTAGGTGAGTTTGTCTTTCAACACTATGATCCCAAGTGGAAAAAACCGAGGCGGTACGTGGTGGTACGGCAATCAATCTCAAAACGCCCCAAGTCGTTGGGAAGACAGCCAAGCCTCTTTAAAGATCTCATCGACTGGAGTCAATACCGGATAAGCGTTATGATCACCAATGATTTACTCTCACCACCAGAAGATATCTGGAGACGCTATCGCCCCCGCGCCAACGATGAGAATGTAATCAAGGATCTCAAAGAGGGCTATGCCTTTGAGAGCTTTAATGTGAATAACTTCTGGGCCACTGAGGCATTGCTCACCATGATTGCCCTGGTATTTCACAACCTGATAGTCTACCTTAACCGAACTATCCTCAACCATAACGGATCTCAAGAACAGCTCAAGACCTTGCGGCATAAGTACTTTACTCTTCCAGGGCAACTGGGAAGTGGTGGAAGAAACTATGTGCTGCGTTTGTCTGTTCAGGAGAGGAAAATTCGGGCGAAGATAATTTCTGTCATGAGGCGGATTTCTATAATTACTCATCGTTTGAACTGCATTGCAATTGATCAGTGAAGGGCAAAAAAGGGCTAAATTGAAGACAAACGGAGGTAAACTGAGACGCTCAAAAACAACACCAAGACTACTTTACAATAGAGGCAATGCCCAAACTCTTTGAAATATAAAGGGAAAAGGGAGAGCTATTTTTAACTGCATAATCTGGGATTAATCGGAACAGAGAAATATTACTTTGTGAACATAAAAATCCTGATCATATTATCGAAAGATGTTTTGATACCCCTTATGGCTCTGAAATTTTGCAAAGATTTGTGGAAATCCTCAATAAGGGGATCCGATAATGAATAAAAAAAATTATCTTAAGCTCCTATGCCTGAGGTGAGAGCTTTACAGAACTCATATTTACTTTACAAGGATGGGCTTTTTTCAGTTCCCTCCGCGCCGGCCGCCAGGGCTCTCGGGCTGGTCTTTTCAGCAGCGTATCGAAACCTTTGTATAACCCCTATTGATCTAAAGACGATGGGCTTTTTTTCAGTTCCAAGGCTCCCGGGTTGGTCTTTTCAGCAACGTATCCATGGGGGAGTTTTGCCCCCTCCGCATTGCCCCGATAAATCGGGGCCTGCGGGTTCCCCCAATGATACGTCACGAAAAGACAGCACCCTTCCACCAGTCACTTCAAAAAAGTCCATCGTCTTTTTGAGGATGGTGAAAATCACCAGGTTTTTCAAAGGTCTCAATAAGAGAAAAAATAGCAGCCATAATCAGTGTAAATCTGCGGCTAAGTAGTTGGTAAAGATGAAGATACTTATTTGTGTAAAGCAAGTACCAGAAATTACGGATGTCTCAATAGATCCAAAAACAGGGACCCTTATGAGAGAAGGGGTAGACTCAATATTAAACCCATTCTGTGAATATGCTGTAGAGATGAGCTTAGACCTTAAAAGACGTTATAGTGGTATAGAGACAGTAGCTATCTCCATGGGGCCTGCACAGGCAAAGTCAGCATTGATGAAGTGTCTAGAAATGGGTGTTGACAGGGCAATTCTCTTGGCAGATACGAAATTTGCTGGTTCTGATACATGGGCTACAGCATTCACTCTTGCCGAGACCATAAGGACTTTGGAAAATGACTTTGACTTGATTCTTGTTGGGAAGCAGGCAATAGATGGTGACACAGCTCAGGTAGGTCCTGAACTTTCAGAAATTCTTAGTATACCTCAAATAATGTATGCAGTAGGAGCTGACCTTATTGATACCAACAAAAAGGTCAGAGTAAAAAGAGAGATGGAATCAGGTAATGAAATTGTAGATATAAAACTTCCAGGCCTTATTTCTATGAGTAAAGGCCCCATGATACGGAGCATATCATCTTTTAAAGACATTCTTGATGCACGGAAAAAAGAGCTCCGGGTTGTTACCGCATCTGAGCTTACTATAGACGAGAATGATCTTGGTCTCAAAGGCTCATTAACTCAGGTTATAAAGATATTTCCACCCCCGGTAAAAAAGAAAGGGCTACGTATCGATGGTAGTGAACCACAGAAGGCAACAAAAAAATTGATTGAATTCCTTAAAAAAAGGAAGTTTGTTTAAAATTTCATGCTTACTATCAATACTGAAAAATGTACCGGGTGTAAAGTATGCGAGAAAGTATGCCCATTTGGTGCTATTATTGTTATAAATCGTAAAGCCCAGGTGCAAGACAATTGCACCCTTTGCGGTGCATGTGTAAATAGTTGCCCGGAAGGGGCTCTTTCAATTGAAAGAAAAACAGTCCCAAAGGAAGAGCTGGATACATTTTCAGGTATCTTTATATGGGGAGAATGTGAAGAAAATAATACAGCACTTGTACCAAAAAAAGTCGTGAGAGAGCTCCTTGCTCAGGGGCGAAAGCTTGCTGATAAACTTGATCAAGAGTTAACAGTTGTAGTTTTAGGTGACAGCAGGCTAACAGGGCTTGCGTTTCTCATTACCTATGGCGCAGACAAGGTAATGAGATGTGAACATAAACTTCTTGGCACGTTCACAACCGGCAGCTTTACCACTGTAATATCTGCCATTATTTCTAAAGAGAAGCCCTCTGTCTTTCTTTTTGGCGCAACACCACATGGAAGGGAGCTTGCACCGAGTGTTGCTGCGAGATTGCACCTTGGGCTTACGGCGGATTGCACGGGTCTGGAAATAAATGAAAAAAGAGAACTTATCCAGACAAGACCAGCCTTTGGTGGAAACATCATGGCATCGATTATTTCCCCTTACACAAGACCTCAAATGGCAACGGTAAGGCCACATGTTTTTTCTTTTGGAGATCCTGACAACTCAAGAAAGGGTGAAATCATAAATAGTAATGTAGTGCTTTCTCCAGCTGCGAATAAAACAAAGGTAGTAGCTATTGAAAGAATCAGGGATGAAGAGGAAGGCAGCATCGAGGATGCTGACATTATTGTGTCAGCAGGAAGAGGATGTCAGAGTAAAGAAAACCTGAAACTTGTACAAGATTTGGCGCGTGTCCTTGGAGGTGTAATGGCCGGCTCCAGGGCTATTGTTGAACTTGACTGGATACCTCACACCAAGCAGGTAGGACAATCAGGCTTCACTGTGGGGCCCCAACTATACATAGCTATTGGAATCAGTGGCGCTATTCAGCACCTTGTTGGAATGAGTTCAGCAAAAACTGTCATTGCAATCAATAAGGATCCAGATGCACCCATATTCAAGGTTGCTGACCTTGGTATTGTGGGAAATGCCATGGAGATCCTGCCAATACTCATCAGGGAACTTAAGAAATCTGAATAACCATACACTCATTTATGAAAATTCTCACAGTGAGCGATAAGGTAGAACAATCTTTTCTCAAGGAAAACTTCCTCAGAAAAAAATGTCAGGGAATAAACTTAATTCTGGCGTGCGGTGATCTCCCACCTTATTACCTTGAATACCTGGTAAATAGTCTTAATGTTCCTCTTTATTATGTGCCGGGAAATCATGATGATATATATCTTCAATCCCCCTCGGCAAATGATCTTTCTGTTAAGGGTTGTAAAAATATTGACCAAAAGCTAATAACTTTTAATGATTTAATCATTGGGGGGCTAGCCGGGGCTTTTCAGTATAAGAAAGGAAAATATGTATATACTGAAGCACAGATGCATCGCAAGGTTTTAAGTATGGCTCCTCACCTTTTGGTTAAAAAGATCAAATACAAACGTGCTATTGATATTTTGATAACACACGCACCCCCTTTGGGTATAAATGATGAGAAAGATTTAGCTCATCTGGGATTTAAAGAATTTTTAGCGTTTATGAAAAAATATAGTCCTGCCTATCTCATTCATGGTCATACTAACCGTCATGGTGGAGAGGGGGAAAAAATCAGTTCATATCATTCTACATGGGTTATAAATACCAATCCATACAGAGTTTTGGAAATAGATGATGCCAATCTTCGACGACACCACAATTAGACAGGCAAGAAAGGAACATCGATTTGATGTTGATTTCAGTCAGGCAATGCAAAAAGCCTTTTTGGGAGAACTTAAAGGTTTTATTCTGCGAAGGTCTACCAGACTTCTCCCCTTTGAAGAGGTAAAGGATAGGCTGGAAATTTGGTTTGTTCGAGATTTAGGGCTCCAATCTATTAGCATTGATAGTATTGTGGGAAGTGAAGGGAGATATCAAAATTTTTCTAAGTATTTCCTGCCTCTCAGGGAAGATTTACGAGAGCGATGGAAAAAGGTGGCCGAGGCACATTATTACAGGCGGGATTTGCCACCTGTGGAATTGTACAAGGTTCAGGATATTTATTTTGTTAGGGACGGCCATCACAGGATTTCAGTAGCTAGGGCAAAAGGAATTAAAGATATCGAGGCCCGTGTCTATGAATATGAATGTGATGTTCCTCTTGGTGATGGAATAAATATAGAAAAGCTTGCCATTCAGGAGACATATCATCAGTTTCTTAAGGACACTCAACTAAGTAAAAATCGTTCCCTTTTGAGCCTCCAGTTAACCCTTTTGGGCGGCTATCCCATCCTGATGGAGCATATTCAGGTCCATAAATACTACCTGGAAAAAGAAAAGGGTGAAGATATATCCATTCCTGAAGCTAGTTGTTCATGGTACGATAATGTGTACATGCCCTTGGTGGCAGTCATTCGAAAAAGCCGAATTATGAAACAATTTCCGCACAGGACAGAGACAGATTTTTATCTGTGGATGATTCAGCATAGGCGCCAATTAATCGATGATCAGGAGTGGAAACTAGAACCTGAAATCATAGTAGAGGCTTATACCAGGAAATACGGCGGATTATCTCGAAAGATTTTAGGGGTCTTCAGGCGATTTTTTCGGCTGGTTCGATATTGATTAAAAGCGCCTAAAGTAATTCCTTTTGCTTACTCTAGGCGCTTATATACTTCTTTGATGCTCTATTTTTTCTTTTTAATGATAAGTCCTACGCCCTCTAACCAGCTATTTGCAACCGAAGCGGGTTTTTCTCCATTAACATTTACCCTGTAATTAAGCCTGGTCATGGTGGCGGTATCAAGTGATTCCCCTATATCGCTTAAGATAAATTTAATCTCCGGATACTGATCCAAAACAGCCTTCCGAATCACAGGCGCTGGGTTGTAGATAGGGAAATAGTTTTTATCATCTACTAATACAAGCTGATTATAGTCCTTGATTTCTCCATCAGTGGCAAATGCCATGCCGCATAGGGCCTGCCCATCCCTTACGGCCTTTTTGCAAAGAGGAGTTTCCATCTTTTTAACATCGGAGTCCGGGATATCTTCACCAAATGTAAGCCCGTAAAATTCCATCATTCCCTTGAAACCATCCGCTCTTGAATAAAATTCGGCATTTACCGCCACAGTCATTTTTCCGGGATTCTTTTTTACCCAGGCAGCCCAGTCAGAAAGGCTCTTAATCCCATACTCATCCGCTTTTTTTGCCGACATCACAATAGCGTAGGTATTGTTAAACTTGGCAGGCGTCAGCCATACCAGGCCTTTCTTTGCGTCAATGGCCTTGACCTTTTCATAAAGTCCCATGGAATCACGCACTACTTCATCTTTCTTGAAAAAAGTCATCCATGCAGTTCCCGTATATTCCATGTATACATCGATCTGGCCCTGTTCAAGGGCTTCTCGGTTGACATTTGTCCCCCCAAGAGAAGTGCGGTCTTTTACCGGTATTCCATTATCTTTTAGAAGATTGACCATAATTTGTCCAAGGATAACCTGCTCAGTAAAATCTTTGGATGCGACATTGACAGGGTCACCAGAAAAGGCATGCAAGGGTATAGCCAAAAAACCTAAAACAATTAATAAAGCAACTAATTTTTTCATAAAACTTCTCCTTTCATTTAATGTTTCTTATGGTTAATAGTTAATTAAGAACAAATAGCGTATGCCTGATAAAAGCTGGCCGGAACTGGCCAAATGTCAAAGTTCATGTGCTGAATGAAATACAAAAAAAGTACACACTATATTAGATCTTCTGATGCAGCACTCATAGGAGCGCAGACCTTTAGTCAACATGATATTTGATGTTGATTCGAAATTTTGATTTTAAAATGTGAAATTACGAGAGGCCCCACAAAGGCATTTCTGTGTCTTTGGTCTAAAATGTATTTATACGATAACAATGCTATTGTCACGTCAGGCTGCCTGAAACTCCTTGATTTGGATGCCTTTACTGACGACTATTTTCTCCATCTTGCTAAGTAATGCATCAAATAACATGGCAATTAATGCCACGGGGACTGCGCCTGAAATCATAATCCCCATATCCATCAGGGCAATACCCGTAAAAATCCAAAAACCAAGTCCTCCTCCGCCTATAAGAAAAGCGAGTGGGGCAGAGCCTACGATAATGGCCGTTGCCGTCCTGATTCCACCCATGATAACAGGCAGGGCATTAGGGATTTCAATTTTGAATAAAATTTGATTGGGTGTCATGCCCATACCAGTTG
The DNA here is from genome assembly GCA_046498285.1 of Desulfatiglandales bacterium. Taxonomy (GTDB): domain Bacteria; phylum Desulfobacterota; class DSM-4660; order Desulfatiglandales; family B25-G16; genus B33-G16. The sequence goes on from JAWOBA010000150.1 coordinate 7,578, forward strand.
CCGATTCAATTACATCGCTGCTTACGGATTGTATGCCGGTATAGGTATTTCGGACAATAGGGGCTACCGCGTGAAAAAAGAGTGCGATAAGGGCCGGAACAACACCAATTCCAGAAAGCCCCAGGAGTGGCAAAAAACCATAGGCCAAAGCAATAACCCCAAGAGAAGGGATGCTCTGCCATACATTCACTATTGCCATAATGATGGATCCAAAACGCTCAAAGCCTTTCCTGGTCATAATTATTCCAATGCCCACACCGACAGTTCCAGCAGCAGCCATACTTACAATAACCAAGAAAAAGTGCTCATAGTTCAGCCGGAAAAACTCAGCAAGATTGTCGGAGGTGTATTTTAGAGCTCCGTAGTATTTGTAAAGCCAGAGCACGATTATGGCAGTCGCTGCAACAGCTACGGACTTTTTGATAAATGGGTAGAATACCCTGACTTGCATAATCCTATCTCCTCAAAACATTCTTTATTCCCTCTTCAGTCAGTGTGCCAAGGACCTTCTTATCTTCGTCGACCACTATAATATAGCCCAGTTCATGGGTGAATATCTCGGAGAGGCCATCTTTAAGGCTGGAAGAGACTTGTGAAACGGCTTCTGTGGGTTGTGTGATATCTCCCACCTTATCCGCCTTTTTTGTTAATTGTTCCTTGTCTACCAAACCTATCAGGCGCTTATCGTTGTCTACCACTATAAGATGATCCAGCTTAAGCTCGGCGAGCATTGATTTCGCCTTTTCAATTGACTCATTTTGTATGATCACAGGAGGGTCCGGCTTCATTGCCGTTTTAATCTTGAGAAGATTAAGGCGCTTAAGGGTACGATCACCCCCAACAAAATCTTTGGCAAATTCATTGACAGGTTCGGTGAGTAATTTCTCGGGAGAGGCAAACTGCACAAGCTTTCCGTTTCTCAGAAGGCATATTTTGTCACCCATCTTTATGGCCTCATTAATGTCATGGGTAACAAATACAATTGTCTTTTGTAACTTTGCTTGAATTTTTAAAAATTCATCCTGGAGATGTTCTCTGTTGATTGGGTCAATGGCCCCGAATGGCTCGTCCATTAACATTATTGGAGGGTCAACTGCCATACCGCGTGCAACGCCTATACGCTGTTGTTGCCCACCAGAGAGTTCCCTTGGATAGCGGTTCATGAATTCCTTTGCAGGTAAGTTCACAATTTCCAATAGATTTTCTACTTTCTCGGCAATCCTGCTATGATCCCAGCCCTTAAGCTTGGGGATTGTTGCGATATTCTCTGCTATTGTCATATTGGGGAATAGGCCGATATTTTGAATCACATAACCGATATTACGCCGTAATTCAATGGTATCCATCCGGTTGATATTTTGATTGTCAATCAAGATCTTACCGCTTGTTATTGGAATCAACCTGTTTATCATTTTCATGGCTGTAGTCTTTCCACAGCCGGAGGGCCCAACCAGGGTGCATATTTCTCCCTCTTCCAGATCGAATGAGAGGCTATCCACTGCTTTAATGTGTTCAGCACCTGGATAGACCTTTGTTACTTCCTGTAGGCTTAACATAATTCCCATAATTCATTCCTCACCGTTGGTGATGTATTACCTCTTAATCTTTAGGCCAGTTGGAGTTATCCAGCCTTCAACCTCCCCTAAAAAGATGTCTGCGAGGATAGCCAGCAAACCCATGCTGATAGCGCCTGCAATAACAGAGTCATTCGTCGCCATTTGCAATCCCTCACTTACGAAAAGACCCAATCCACCGGCACCAATGTAAGCGGCGATTGCTGCGATAGCAATGCTCATAACGACCGCAGTCCTCACGCCCGCCATAATAACGGGTGCAGCAAGGGGAAGTTGTAATTGCTTGAGTAGTTGAAAACTGGTCATGCCCATGCCACGGCCTGCTTCAATAGTAGCAGGGTCAACATTTCTAATGGCAATATACGTATTACGGATGATGGGCAATTGGGAATAAAGAGCCAGCGCTATAACTGCGGGCACGGTACCAATTCCTATGCCGCTCACTGCATCGAAGACTCTGTCAATAGAAGATAGAATAGGCATCATAAAACCGAAAAGTGCAATACTTGGAATTGTAATCATAATGCTTGCTAAGTATAACACGATGTCCGCCGCGGTCTTATTGCGGGTAATATAAATACCGAGTGGCACACCCGTAAATATAGCTATAGCCAGAGCAATTGCTACAATCTCGATATGCGTTGCTGTTTCAATACCAACCTTCCACAAATTATCTGCAAAAAAGGCAAATGGACCTGAGAGAAATAAAGGATTGATAAAGGTATGATAACCAACAATTGAAAAAATGACACCACTTAACATTAACCAAAAATCTTCGATAGTTCTCATGAAATTTAACACAATGATCAAGATCAGTATCGCAAAAATAAGCCATGTTATCCAAAAGCTATAGGTTTCGCTAAGATTGAGCTCTTCAAGTTTAAGGTAGAATGCTTGCGCCAGATCGAGTTGATATAAAAAGCCAGAGAGACATATAAAAAATAGAATTAAAAAATAGCTTGCAGAACCAAGGCGACCTTTACGAGATGCGCTTTTAAAATAAAAAAGTATTCCAGCAAGAAAGATCACGCTGAGTATGATCCCGAAAAAAAGACCTGCCGAGCTAAAAAAGAAGGGGAATAAAGAAATACACACAATGATTAACAGAAATAGTGGAAGAAATTCAGATTTTTCCATGGTTATTCGAAGATATGCCAGCAGAAAAAGTAACACGGCAAAGATGGGCACTATTAAAGCCATCCGCAGGATATTAAAACTTTCTAGAAAATCGATCTCAAGATTATTTACGTCGAGTAACATTTGAAAGGCGGAGAGAGGATTTTCCTGATAAAGGATACTGCCGGGAAACCAGGGTTGAAAAAAGCCGATAAAGACAAGAATAGACGCAAAAAGAAAGATTTTGTCGGCCCATTGCCAGCTAAAGATGGTTGCATGGCTTACTGAGGTAACAGCGCTTGAGCAATGGGGACAAAATTTTGCATCTTCTGGTATTTGCTTTTTACAATGTGGGCATATGGCTATTTCCATCTCACAACTCCCATTCATTGCAATTTTAGAATTACTTTCGCTTATTTGCTTTTTTGACTGGCATAAAAGGCTGTGTGATAAGGCTCCTTGCGGAACTCAAGATTTTAACAGGTGACAAACAATATATATATATCTCTTAGCTATGGAAAATGTCAAGGGAAAATAAGGACTATCAGTTGTGAATTAATCGTGGCCTTATAGCGTGCGTTTACCTCAGCCTTTTTATGGCCTCCCTGAAAGGGGTTTTTCATTATAACAGTTCTTGATGACAGTATTCAATAGAGGCTGATCTGAATTCCTGATCGGTCTGACCACATATTGAGACCTTTGAAAAACCCGGCGATTTTCACCATCACCAAAAAGGCGATGGACTTTTTTGAAGTGACTGGTGGCTTCCGGCTCGCAGAGCCTCCCGCTCGGAGAGAAGGGTGCTGAAAAGACCAACCCGGGAGCCTCGGCCTCCGGCCCGACTCCGTCCTGGAGGGGACTCCGCCCCGGAAGGGAGGGCCTACGCCCCGGAGGGAAGTGAAGAAAAGTCCATTATCTTTAGATTAATAGGGCTATGCAAAGGTCTCTAGGATTCAGGTTTGGGCCAGAAAATAATGGAATGTTGTAAAAAATGCCTTTTGGCCCAAGGCTCAATCATTTCCAATGCAGAGCAAAATATTATGACGTTTACATTATGACCACAGTGCTATATTACATAATCCCATTCATCATTGTACTTGGTGTCTTGATCTTTTTCCATGAGTTCGGACACTTTTTGATTGCCAAAGTATGCAATGTCAAGGTCCTTAAATTTTCACTTGGTTTTGGCCCCAAAGTCGTTGGAAAGAAAATGGGTGAAACCGAATATGTAATCTCAGCCTTTCCTCTTGGTGGTTATGTTAAAATGTTAGGTGAAGAGAATGATGAAGAAATAATCCCGGAAGAGGCTGATAGATCCTTTTCTAAAAAGCCTGTGCTTATTAGAATTGCTATTGCAGCGGCTGGCCCTTTCTTTAACTTTCTCCTGGCCTTCATCCTTTTTAGTGGCATCTACCTCATATCAGGTTACCCTGTCATGATCGCTGAAGTAGGCCAAGTAAGACCTAATTCCCCTGCTGATAAGGCCAAAATAGTAAAAGGTGATGTTATAGAATATGTAGACGGCAAAAAAATAGATGGATGGAATGATGTAAAGAAATATATAGAAAAGAGCAGCCCTAAAGAGGGTTTACACATGGTAATTACAAGAGGTAATAAAAGTATCTCCACAACCGTTTTCCCAAAGAAGGAAATTGTTAAAAACATCTTTGGTGAAGAGATTGAATCACCGCTGATAGGAATTGTAGCCAGTGGAAACATCAAAGAATTACAATTAGGTCCCTTTATGGCACTTGCGGAAGGTGGTAAAAAGACATGGGAATTAACAGCTCTTACAGTACTGACAGTTGTAAAATTATTTCAAGGAGTGATTCCCCTTAAAACACTTGGTGGGCCTATCATGATCGGACAATTAACAGGAGATATAGCTAGAGAAAATGTAAGCTATCTTTTGCCTTTTATGGCCGTTATAAGTATCAATCTCGCTATACTCAACCTTCTTCCAGTACCAGTTCTCGATGGCGGTCTGATATTTTTATTTTTGATAGAAATTGTAATAAGGAAGCCAGTAAGTATCAAAAAAAGGGAGATGGCCCAGAAAATCGGATTTTTTCTGCTCATCCTCTTGATGATCATGGTCTTTTACAATGATCTCATAAGAATAATCACCAATCACAATTGAAGAATGAATAGTTACAATTGAAAATTGAACATACTTGCCATCAATACCTCCACCAAACAGTATAGTTTAGCAGTAATGGAGGATCAAGTTGTTTTAGGTGAATACATTCTCCCTTCTGGTCCGCATCACTTTAGCAATCTAATGTCCTCCATTGATGGCCTCCTTATTAATGTAGGAATTGAGCCTCAAAAGATAGAGGGATTAATGGTCGCTTTGGGGCCAGGGAGCTTTACCGGAATTAGGATAGGCCTTGCTGTTGCAAAAGGACTTTCTCAATGCCTTGATATCCCTATCATTGGCGTTCCTACTTTAGAAGCCCTGGCAAGCCAACTTCCTTACGTAATTGAAGATATCTGTCCTTTGGTAAGTTCTCGTAAAGGAGAGGTGTTTACCACCCTATTTCGGTGGAATGCCAATGGCTATTTAATGAGGCGTGAAGAAGACACATGTATAAAACTTAATGACCTTAGTTCCATAATTGAAAACAAAACAATTTTTATTGGAAATGATTTTAATAATCAAGTTCCAATCATAAAACAACAATTTGGTGAGAAAGGCATAGTAGCACCTGCGAATTTATGGAATGTCAAGGCCTCATCTTTAGGCATTATGGGGTTAAAAAAACTGAAAAAAGGGGGCTCAGACAATGCAGATGAACTGGTTCCCATCTATTTCAGAGAACCAGATATTCGCATTCCAAAAAAATTTGAGTGAAAGGGAAAATATTTGTTTATTTGAATACATATTTTTACTTGTTATCAGCTTTAGCCATTTCTTGAAGGCAGCAGAGTAAAATCTAATAAATCTAATATTGACAAACACTTAAATTTATACTACATAATGAAAGTATGTAGAAATTATTCTATTTTACGGCAAATCATCCCGACGCTTTACTTCGAGACCTTTGAAAAACTTGGCGATTTTCACCATCCTCAAAAAGACGATGGACTTTTTTGAAGTGACTGGTGGCTTCCGGCTCGACTCCGTCCTGGAGGGGCCTCCGTCCCGGAAGGTAGAGCCTCCCGCTCGGAGAGAAGGGTGCTGTCTTTTCGTAACGTATCAGTGGAGGCCCTCCGGCTCGGAGAGCCTCCCGCTCGGAGAGGGCAAAACTCCCCCATGGATACGTTGCTGAAAAGACCAACCCGGGAGCCTCGGCCTCCGGCCCGTAGGGCCTACGCCCCGGAGGGAACTGAAAAAAAGCCCATCGTCTTTAGATCAAGAGGGGTTATGCAAAGGTCTCACTTCAGCGTTATACATGAAAGACATGCCCATACTCTTTTCTCTGCCAAGTTTCTTAGGAGATATAAAATTAATTGAACTACAAAAAAATAAATAATAATCTGCCAGTTGCCTGGGAAGGAATTCCCTTTATCATTACAGGAATAGGATTGACATGTATATTTTTCATTCTTCATTGGGAATCCTTAGCCATACTTCTGGCCATAGTAACCCTATTCACTGTCTATTTCTTTCGAGATCCAAAGAGAACACATATAGATAACGAAAGGGCAGTTTTTACACCTGCTGATGGAACAATAATATCAATAGAAAATCTGCATAATGGAGATTCTCGTTTGAAAGATAAGGCAATAAAGATAAGTATATTCATGTCTATCTTCAATGCCCACGTTAACAGAATCCCCATTAAAGGAAAAATCTTGCAATTATCCTACCATCCCGGGAAATTTTTTTCAGCTAATAGAGATAAAGCGTCACTCTTTAATGAACATAATATTATCACTTTGGAAACAGACAATAAAGAAAAGATCGTTTTTGTTCAAATTGCTGGTTTTATTGCCAGAAGGATCGCCTGTTGGATTAAAAAAGGAGATTATGTAGAAACAGCACAAAGATTTGGCCTCATCAGGTTCGGATCACGGCTTGAAGTCTATCTTCCGCCCGATTGTGAAATCAATGTTACCAAAGGTGAAAAAGTTAAGGCAGGAAAAACAATTATAGGATACATTAGTGAAACTGAAAAGAAAAAGAAAATCAAAAAATAGGAATAAAAAGGGTATATATCTCCTTCCTAACCTATTTACTTCCTTTAGCTTATTTAGCGGATTCTATGCCATTATTTCTGCAATCCAAGGCAGATATGATGCTGCAGCCATTGCTATTCTTATATCTTCCATATTTGATGGATTGGATGGAAAAATAGCTCGCTATACCAAGACAACCACTCAATTTGGTACAGAGTATGATTCTCTATCAGATCTGGTTGCCTTTGGTGTTGCCCCTGGTTTACTGGCATTTCAGTGGTCGCTGCAATCATTTGGGAGATTTGGCTGGCTGGCTGTGTTTCTGTATGTTATATGCGGCGCCTTGAGGCTTGCCAGATTCAATATTCAAATAAAAAGTCTCGAATCTCACCACTTCAAAGGACTACCTATTCCTGGAGCAGCTATCTTTATTGCCACCCTTGTACTTTTTATAAATTCTTTAGATGGCCTTGCTGAAAACAGACATATTATTATTATAACTTGTTTTTATCTCCTATCATTTCTCATGGTCAGTACAATAGACTATCTTAGTTTTAAGGAACTGGAACTCTTTAAGAAAAAACCCTTTAATGTTCTGGTAGCCATCATCCTTCTCTTTATTGTTGTGGCATATAAGCCAGCCTTAATGTTGTTCTTTTTTTCTGCCATGTATATTATTTCCGGTCCTTCAATAACACTTTATCACATGATCCATAGATCTACAAAGCCTGCTCACTCTATGATTGATTCCTCTCTTGAGAAGAGTAAAAAAAGTATAAAAAATGAATTATGAAAATTTTGACATTGTCAGTGCATTGGTATCTTCAAGATTACGTTAACTCATTTATGACCTGCCCGCCATTGCTGCTACTCAGGCGAGATAGGCCTCCTTGTCCAGTTTTTTGGTACAAAGCGGGTATTGACACCTTTAATATATCATGAGAATAACTGGCGGTATAACCAAAGGCCGCCGGCTAGGAAAAATTACAGGACTTACTATACGGCCCACATCAGATATGGTGCGAGAGTCTATATTTGACATATTGGGTCAAACATTACCTAATTGTAGAATACTTGATCTTTTTGCTGGCACAGGTAGTTTGGGAATAGAATCCTTGAGTAGAGGCGGTAAAATTGCTGTATTTGTAGACAACTCAAGCAGGGCACTTGCTATGATAAAAAAGAATCTCTCAATATGCGGTTTTGATAGTCTTTCAATGATTGTAAGAAAAAATTTGCCGAATGGGTTGACCCATATTCAGGATCTTGGGTGCAGTCAATTCGATGTGGTTTTTATTGATCCTCCCTACGGAAAAGGGTATATTAAACCCACGATGCATACATTAATAAATAACAAACTATTGGCAGAAGATAGCAGGATAGTTGTCGAATCATCAAAATATGCCAACGATCCATTCCCTACAAATTTTGACAGCCTTCACCTAAAACAAACGAAATTTTATGGCTCTACAGTAATAGCTTTTTACTCTAATTATGAGGAAAGATAGAATGGGCAAAATGGCAATATATCCAGGATCTTTTGATCCTATCACAAACGGTCATCTTAGTATTGTGAGAAGGGCCCTTTCCATGTTTGATTCGATTACCATTGCTATTGCATCCAAACCTATGAAAAAAACGCTTTTTACATTGGATGAGAGGAGAGATCTTATACAAAAATCAATTAAAAATAATGACAGGATTTTTATTGACTCCTTTGATGGGTTACTTGTTGATTATGTGGATGGCAAAAAAACCAATGTAGTTCTAAGAGGAATGAGAGCCCTCTCAGACTTTGAATATGAATTTCAGATGTCACTAATGAACAGGAAATTAAACAAAAATATACAAACAATCTTCATGATGACTGACTACAAATGGCTCTATACTAGTTCCACAATAATAAAAGAGGCAGCCAGCTATGGAGGGACTGTTGCGGGTCTTGTCCCTGACGTTGTCTGTCAAAAACTAAAAGAAAAGTTTGGCTTTCAATCATAAAGAATCCATATCCAAAGGACATGGTCATACACACACGGTAATACAAACCAAGAAATTAAGGAGGACTACTGCATGACCTTAACCAAAGACAAGATTATAGATACTGTTTACAATCAGGTAGGTCTAAGCAAAAACCAATCGAGAAGAGTGGTAGAAAGTTTGTTAGAAATAGTCAAACAAACACTCGGAAAGGGAGAAAATCTTCTCATCAGCGGATTTGGGAAATTTATTATCAAAGATAAAGCAGCTCGAAAAGGAAGAAACCCTCAAACCAGAGAAGATCTAAAATTACGAGCAAGAAAAGTTGTTGTGTTTAGGACCTCTGGTGTTCTTCGAAAAAAAATCAATCATAAGGGCTAAAGCGCTACAATAAACGTCTCTGAAAATCCAAGATAGTTCAACTTATCGACCATTTTATTGGCCGCGGTTAAATCTTTAGAAACGGATACTCTGACCCTGTAGAGAATGTTTTCTTGAGGCGATACATACGTTGTTATAGTTACATGATTAAAGATGACTTTAAGGCGCTCTGCTAATCTTAACGCATTATCTTTATCTTCAAAGGCACCAACCTGTATGGTAAATTTCCCTTTCTTAAAATCCTCTGTCTCTACAAGCGGCACATAACCATTGCCTGATTTAATGCGTCCAATCTTCCTTGATAAGGCAACCACACGTACTTTTGCTACTCCAGGACCAATCAACCCTATCCGCTTCGCAGCTACATAAGATAAATCAATAATCCTCCCCATCACAAAAGGACCTCTATCGTTGATCCTTACGATAACCTCTTTAAAATTCGATAAATTTTCTACTTTTACGTATGTTCCAAAGGGTAAGGTTTTATGGGCGGCAGTCGTATCATGCATATCGTAAACTTCACCACTGGAAGTTTTCCTCCCATGAAACTTGTTACCATACCATGAAGCCATTCCTTCCTGAATAAACCCCTCTTCAGTAACAAGGGGATAATATGTTACCCCATTTACCGAATATGATTTGGGGAAACTGCCATCCGTTTTTTTTGGTAATACTATAGCCGGTTTTTTATAACTGCTAACACGTATCTGTCCTTTACTGCAAGCACAGCCAAAAATACCAATAATAAGAAGGACATAAATAGATCTTTTCATGATTTACTGATGTTTGATGCCCGCATAAATCGGAATTAGAAGTTTCAAGCCTGCCCTCCTCATCCCGAGGCCTGAATAGCATCGGGAGACGCAACGTCATGGGCAAGTGATCCTGTTTCTCAGCTATTTTCAGAACTTGGAGACTATAACTAATCCTTGCATGCTAGCCCCTGGCGCAATATAGCACGAAAATTATCATGCCTTGTAACTATATGGCATCTGCAGATATAATCTCACTCTTTCAAAACTAGTCTGCCCTGGGGCGACGACATAGACATATGAACCTGGTTCGTAAATGAGATCTTTGCATAACCCTTCTTGATCTAAAGACGATGGGCTTTTTTGAAGTGACTGGCGGCTTCCGGCTCGACTCCGTCCTGGAGGGGACTCCGCCCCGGAAGGTAGAGCCTCCCGCTCGGAGAGAAGGGTGCTGTCTTTTCGTAACGTATCAGTGGGGGAACCCGCAGCCCCGAGTTTGTCGAGGGGAATGCGGAGGGCTTCCGGCTCGGAGAGCCTCCCGCTCGGAGAGGGCAAAATTCCCCCGTGGATACGTTGCTGAAAAAACCAACCCGGGAGCCTTGGAACTGAAAAAAAGTCCATGGTCTTTCTTGGGATAATGAAAATCGCCTGGTTTTTCAAAGGTCTCGTAAATATATTGGTATCGTTGTCTCTAAACCCAATCCTTGTTTGCCTGGTCTGGGCCAGGGATCTGGCAAAAGGTTCGGATTTCAAACGCTCAACAGTTTTTCCACTCAGGTTTCCTCTTTTCTAAAAATGCCTTGAGTCCTTCCTGAGCATCAGCTGTTCGCATCAATTCATTTAAATATATCTCTTCAATGACCTTTAGTGAAGATTCAAAATCATCCATCAGGCCAGCCTTGATAGTTTTTTTTGTGACCCGTATAACCTCAGCGCTGAGAGATAAATAAGGCCTTATAAATTCATCAGTACTCTTAGATAAATCACCAGTTGCAACTACCTTGTTTATCAGTCCCATGCCCATTGACTCCTGCGCAGAAACAAGCCGACCTGAAAGAATCAAATCCATGGCAGCCTTTCTTCCAATAATCCGCGGCATGAGCTGGGCAGCAATAGGTGGAAGAACACCCACTTGAATCTCCGGCTGGCCAAACTTTGCGGTTTCATCCGCGATCACGAGATCACAGAAAATCGCCAGCTCACACCCCCCGCCTAAGCAAGATCCATAGACAGAGGCAACTGTTACCGCACCTAATCTATCCATTAATCGAAACATGCCGTGGAAGCTTTCAATCATTTTTGGCGCCAGATCACCTACATGTTCTCCCACATCAACCCCTGCTGAAAAGCACTTTCCCTCTGCCTGAAAGAGGACCAACTTTAAATCGCCTTTTTCCACCCATCCCTTGAGTACCTCATTTATTTCATTCATCATCTCGATATTGAGAATATTGACGGGAGGGTGATTCAGGGTAATAACGCCAAGTCCATCTTCAATCCGTACGTTAATATGTTTCATGTTATTCTCCTCTCTAAACGAAATAGCAACAAATCCATACAGTATTCACGAAAAATCAACTCACCATCCAAAAAGAGAAAAATCCAGAAGTCTCCTCCTGGATTTTTCTATCTCTTTTATCGTATTTTTTACCGTTTGATTTATTTTTGCGGTTTTCCAAGGACAGCCTCAAACATCTCTTCATCATAGGGATGACCTTTAGCAATCATTTGCCTTAGTTTGATAATGTCCACATCGGATGTTCCGGTAATCTTCTTGGTGTTGAAGGCACTCATGCCCATGTCAAATTCACCGTACGCCTGAGCATTCCCCGCCCACCACATAATAGATTCGGCCTTTGTTCTCTCCCACGCAACCTTCTTTGTGGCCCGGATCATCTGAAAAGACATGGCAACCTGTTGTGGAAACAGGTTAGCAAAGGTCCAGGCCATATCCATACATGTCTTATCCAAAAGTGATCTATCCCTTGGCAATTCTTTGAGCATCGCCTTTGCTTCTTTTGCGACTTCACCTGTCTTGAACTCACCATAGACGATCTCACCATCCTCCACCCATTGATCAGTAATTACCGCTGGATTCCTGATAAACTCTCCATCCTTTTTGAGAACAGGCACTACCTTATGCAAATAGTTTTTCCGCAACATCTTGTAAGCGCTCCATTGTTCACAGGAAATCGCATTCCACATGGCATCTTGCATACTCATCTCAATAGGTTTGAACTGGACCGCTCCCCCCATAGCCGTCGAGCCGTGCAAAGGCCCTACCTGCCCGAATGTAGCACAATCCGAGGCCACGGTAAGGTCACAGACACCGCCAAGTTCCTCACCCCCGCCAATGCTCATACCATTGCAACACCGGATAAAAGGTTTTGGTGAGGTCCACACGGCATCATAGGCCCGCCAGTACACAGACATGTATTCCTGGCAATCTGAAGGCCTCATGACATAGTACTCACTATACTCAGGCACATTTCCCCCTGTGCAGAATGCCTTCGTCCCTGCCCCGGTCAGCACTACACACACGACGCTTGGGTCATGAGAGGCCTTATCAAAGGCAGCTGCAGCACCTTTGAGCATTTCAAGCGTATATGAATTATACTGCTTCTCATTGTCAAGGGTGACCCATGCCACATAAAGATCAGGAACCTCATTGCCTTGATTGTCCAGCAGGGGTCTCTTCTGTAAGGTAGTCCTTGGCGGTTCAGATTTTTGAAAATATGTTTCATCATACATTCGGTGATCAAGTTTTTCATCCTTCGGTGCCCGTGGTATCCAATCCAATGACATAATTCATTCCTCCCTTCGTTTTTTATATTGTTCATTGGCGCCTTAAAAATCAGGCGTTAACACTATTCTTTTGTCCGGCGATGCCTTATGAGCCTCCTCAAAACTCTCCGCGATCGTATTCATCGACCGAACCTGGACAAAGGGTTCCAGCTGAACTTGTTTAGAGAGGACCATTTCCAATATCTGCGGATAATACTCCGGCAAACATGCCCAGGTCCCTATCATCTCGGCATCGAAGGCCATGAGTCTGCTAATGGAGTATTCTATCTTCTGCAAACCAAAACCGACAACAATTAACTTTCCAGTAAAGCTGAGGAGGTTTACCGCAATTTCCTGGCCGGGTTTGGTGCCCGAGACTTCAAATATTTTCCATCCGTACCTCGGGAGATCCTGTTGTTTCCGTATGGCATTCCATTCCTGAGATATATCCTTCGGGCTCTTTCCAGATGAGTTGATATAAAAATCAGCGCCGTAAGAAAGCATCTTTTTGAGGCGTTCCTCAACAATATCGATGGCAATGACTGTACTGGCTCCCAAGGCCTTCACTTCCTGAACCAGGTATTGACCAACTCCTCCAACACCTATCACAATTACATTATCACCATTTTCAATTCCAGCCCTCTTCGTCGCCTGATAGGGTGTGGTAGTAGCATCAGCAACCACAGCCAGATGAGACAGGGGTATATCACCCCTCTCTTTTACCTCACACAGATCAATGCTCGGTACTGGAATGTGGCTGGAAAATCCTCCATATATTCCCATACTATTGCCCGGCATTTTCTGATTAAGGCACCTGTTGCCCCTTCCGGTCTTACAAAGATAGCACTTTCGGCAGGGCATCACTGCAGGGATAATGACCTCTTTCCCGATCCAGTCCTCATCACCGGATACTACGATTCCCGAAATCTCATGTCCCAGTGTTAAAGGAGGCTTTGCTATAGTGGGCACACCATCATAAAAGTATCCCAGGTCAGTGTGACACACCCCGCATCCCGCGATTTCCACCAGCACCTCGCCCTCTTTGAGCTCGGGCACGGGTATCTCGGTCTTTTCCAATCTTCCCGGCGTGACCTCTCCTGTTTCCTTATCCTTTGAGGTAGGTTGAACCATCTGCCATGTTTGTATTGTATCTGGTACTTTTACC
>JAWOBA010000185.1:0-2620 GCA_046498285.1 Desulfatiglandales bacterium
TTTAGGCCTAAATAACCCATTTCTAGCACTTTTTAAAGGAGGTGAAAAAACCTGTAATTGCTTGTTTTTGAAGGAAATATAGCAAAAATAAGATTAGAAAAGAGAATCCACTAAAACAAGGATTGAAACCTGCTGTATGACACTATGTCAGCTTTTACGATAAAGCATTAGAAAAGAGAATCCACTAAAACAAGGATTGAAACACAGAATATATCAAGGAAAAATGGAAGGCTGCGGAAATTAGAAAAGAGAATCCACTAAAACAAGGATTGAAACTTCCAATGAGCGGCTCCTTTGAGCCGCTCCGTCCAGATTAGAAAAGAGAATCCACTACAACAAGGATTGAAACCTTGGGCAATATAGGGTATGGAGGTTTTAATTTTTTACATTTGATTGATTTCATTGTTCGCAGGATGCCATAAGCGGAATAAAGTAGCTTTTTACGAGTTTATCAAATTTGGTGAGTTTCTTTAATTGAATATATCATCCGAGATTGTCCCATCTGCCACCTTACTAACTGGCCCAATCATTGAAATAGAGAAATCATCAGAGATGGTGATTTCAATTGTGCCTCCAGGCATGTTAACAGCCAACTGAGAATCACAGAAGCCTAGCTTATAGGCAACGGCTGCTGATGCACTGCTACTACTGCCTGAGGCTAGGGTATACCCTGCTCCTCTCTCCCAGATCTCGATTTTGATATTTTTCCGATTAATAATTTTCATGAACTGGACGTTCGTGCGATTTGGAAAGCGAGGATCTTTTTCGATAAGAGGGCCCCATTTCTTGGCTTCTTCTGCACTTATCTCATCACGCAGAATAACGCAGTGAGGATTCCCAATAGTGGCTGCACAAAAAATAAACTCCTGACCATTTACGATAATTTTTTCGTTGAGAACCTCCCGAGGAGGTCCGTCAACTGGTATCTTTTGGCTGTCAAAGCTGACTCTACCCATGTCAACAGTGACATTTTTACCGCCTTTGTGCACGCGGGATATAACCTTGCCTCCCGCAGTCACTATTATAAATGATCTTTCTTGAACCAATCCTTTATCCCAGAGATATCGGGAAAAGATTCGCAAGCCGTTTCCGCTTTTTTCCGCCTCGCTGCCATCAGGATTAAATATGCGTAAGATAAAATCACCTTGTGGCGATATAAATGGTCCAAAAAGAATGCCATCAGAGCCAACCCCATAATTCCGATGGCAAATCGATTGAATCTGTTGGGGAGTTAGCTCATCACCAACATCTGCAGGATCTAACACGATATAATCGTTGCCAAGTGCCTGATATTTAATGAATTTCATGTATATATTTTGCCTTTTCGGTTCTGTCTTACGAACATACTCACCTGTCATGAGCAATGCTGAATGTAAGTCATGCAACAGGCTATCAGAGAAACAATGGCTAAAACATCACGCCTGTATTAAGCTGCAATGTTGGTTAAGTCATTCATAGATAAAATTCCCACATAATCCTTGTTGAAAAATCTGAAGAAGTCTATTGACTGAGTGCACCATGCGCCTCATGAATATAGTATAGATCCTTTGGGGTGGCTTATTATAAGGGCATCAGATGTTCTTTTGATTGATTTCTTCAAATTCACCTGTTTGTTTGTTTTTTCTCACGTTATTCCAATGAAAATACTTACCGTTCATAGAGACATAGACACCAGCCGGTAAGGCTTGAATAAACGCCAAGGAACTTCCTAGATTAAATAATCCATCAGAACTTCCAAATTTGTATGGTACCATTGCACCTGTTAGAATAATTGTTTTGTCTCGTATAGCATTGCCGAGAACTTTGGCAGTTTCTACCATGGTATCAGTCCCATGGGTAATGAGTATTTTATCCTCTTCGATTTTTTTGCAGTTTTCAAGGATACATCTTCTATCAGCCTCTGTCATATATAAACTATCTACCATCATCAAAGTGCTGATATCAACTCTTAGCTTACAACGCCCCAAGCGTAGCATTTCAGATAGATGAGTGTCTTTGAAAAAGAGCTCACCTTTAAGCTCATTGTACTCTTTATCAAAAGTACCACCTGTAACAAAGATTTTTATTCTCATAATTTTATTAATAACACTTTATGAACAACAAATGCAATACTTGAAGCATACAACAGCATTACGTTTGTGCTTTACACCTCGCTGGAGAAGAATGTCTATGACTTACCACCCATTATCTGCTTCAATCATAGCAATCTTTTGAACTGAAATATCTTTCCTCTTGGTGCAGTATACTGCTTATGAGGTACGGTACCGGCTAATAAAATACATGCCATGTATTGTATTATGAGGCAAGATGCCCTATTCACCATGTGTCCGCTCAATCATTCCATGTACGATTCGCCGACTCCACATTTCCACCTGAGAGGATAATCCCTGTTCTCTTTCCTGAGAACGGTATGGGATGGGTCAAATCGCGCCCCCAGCGGTACTCTAGCTGAAGATTCTACTATTATTGTAGCTCTCCCGGATGGTACGCACGACATGTATTATTACTTCTTCTGCCACGGTACCGATATCATTGGCGTAGTATTTGACCATAGGAAAGGCGAGACTGCCAAGAGAGCTTGGCATTCCGTCTGTAATAGTATCGGGATTAACGAAAGGAA
>JAWOBA010000239.1:0-7712 GCA_046498285.1 Desulfatiglandales bacterium
AGGTAACTTTGACAAACTCGTAAAAAGTCTTTTGCGAGCGATTTTGGCCACGTTTGGAAATAGATTCAGGAAATGCTGAGCGTTAATCCCGCTGCAAGCGGGACAAATTGCCCGCCCGCCTCGCCTGAGCGGGTGCGATGGCGGGCAGGTTTGAGGCCTTTAGGCCGAGTTTTTGGAATTTAGCGAAGCATTTGATGAATCCCAAAAAGGGCGTCATGAGCGAGTAAAATGACTTTTTACGAAACCATCAACTTTAGCTGTTTAACCGGGCTGAAAGAAATTCGGCTCAAATAAATATTTCATATTCACAAGGCACATTTACCACATGTAAATATTTATTGTCCTATTCAATGATACCGAGACCTTTACATAACCATAATTAATCATTATCCTTTGGTAATATATTAGCCTGTGATGGGACAAGGATGAACCAGTATTCTATATATCAAATTCTGCAACAATAAAGGTATGATCCGACGGCCGCTCCATTTTTCTTGCAGCAAGATCAATCCATATCCTTTTTGATTTTTTAGCCAGTTCTGGTGTGGCCCAGATATGATCAACCCTCCATCCAAGGCCGCGCTCCATGGCATAAGGAATTCTGTAGTCCCAGAATGTATAGGCCTTTTCATTAGGATGGTGCAAGCGAAAGACATCAACAAATCCCCATGCCTTCACACGTTCAAGGGCCTTGTGTTCATCAGGATGAAATCCGATACTTCCTAAAAGGCCTTTGGGGTCATATACATCGATCGGTTCTGGAGCAACGTTAAAATCCCCCACCCATAAAAGAGGCTGACTTGGTTGAAAATGAGTTGATAAATAGGCATGAAGATGTTGAAACCACTTTAATTTGTACACAAATTTCTCTGAATCAGGTGCAGTCCCCTGAGGAACATAGGTATTGATAATGGGTATATCCTTAATATAGACAGTTATCATTCTTGGCTCTTCTGATTCATCTGCATCGCCAAATCCAAAGGATACCCTTACTGGTGGACTTTTGCTCAGTATGGCAATCCCATTATAAGCCTTTTGTCCCCAGAAAGAGCAATTGTAGGCTAAATCTTCAAAGGTCTTCCTGGGAAAATCCTTATCCTGTACCTTTGTCTCCTGAATGCATAATACATCTGGCTCCTCTTTTTCCATCCATTGCTTGATAAGAGAAAGGCGGGCTCTTATTCCATTGGTGTTAAAGCTGGCAATTTTCATTGTCTTAAATAGTAATCCATTAGCAGGGCAAAAAAGGTGATTGTATGCTCTGTTACCAATTCATAATTATAATAGGAGTGACGAAATTGGTTTCAGCAAACGGTCAATAGGAGGCCTATAGGCCTTTACATCAGCTTGCTGTCGAGATGACCTATCCAGGGGGTTCAGAAACAACTTCTTCCTTTTCTTTTCTCAGAATGATGCTGTCTTTCTTTTGTGAAATTGTAAATGTATCTCCTTTCTGAAAACCATATTTATCTATCAATAGTGTTTTGCCGAGAAAAATAGTTCCTTTCTGAGTGATGTGAACAGTTTTTTTCTTTTCAAGTTCTTTCTCTGCCAGAATATCCTTAATCTTTCCAGCTTCGACCAATGCATCATAATACATACGCTTTAAGGAAGCCTTTGTTTGGACACCTAACTCCTTCATTATTTTCTTATCAGGCACACCTCTCTTAACCAGCTCAATTAATTTTTTCGCCTCTTCTTTCAATATATTTTCCTCCTTTCTAAAAATTTTTTCTTTTACCCTAATCTCGATTTTTTGTGGTCGGTATGATGATCGGGCCTGTCTCTCATCACTCTCGCTCAGGCGAGGCGGGCGGAATGTCGCGCCTCTAAGAAATTACGTGGTGTTAAAGGATTGCCTGTGAGGCTCCTCAGTTTATTTTGTCATTCGTTATCCATGCGTCATCTTAAAGGGAAGGTTATTATTGATCTTATCTTGGGTGTGTTCGATGATAGGGGCGCCATGGATCATGCCACCAGATATACCATGGAACATAGGGATATGGCACATATTGCGATGGCTGCTCTTTTTCCCAGAGATGAATATCTTTGACAATGAGATAGGGACATGTGTAGTCCATCTCGCCCACCCGTATCATTTTTTTACCCTTTACAATCCCAACCATGGTGACCTTTCTCCCCTTTTGGTAAATCTCTTTATCCAGAAAACCCTTATAAAGAGCCAAGAAGCGACCTCCAGATATGTCCAGACGTACAGGTCTTCCCATCCCATTTATCTCGGTTTGGTAAATTTCCAGGAGTGTTCCATTCTCCTTATTCACCGTTTTAACAATCACACCACCCAAAAGGATCTTTTTCCCCTGATAGGCCATGGGATCCTTATGCAATTCAATAAAGGTAATCTCCGTGTTTACCTCTCGTAGGATGTCTTTTTGAATAGCATGGCCACAGCCGGTCACAAAGAAAACTATTGTCAGTAAAAAAGAAACTCTTCCCATCGTGTGCCACCATCGTTTTCTAATGCCAAATACCTATCCCCACACCAAAATGCACCCTGGGTCCTTGTATAGACTGTTCTTTTAAGGGCCATAGATAGTGCTCTTTTTCTTTAATAACAGGATAATTATACATTGTCTTCCCTAAGGGATGCAACTCTCTTCCTATAACTGTACCCATAATGGTGATTTTCCTCTTATGGTGGTAAATGGCTGGATCGAGAAAGTCGGGAGTACAAACAATAAACCTGCCTTTTGAAACACCATTCGTTTCTGGTTTGTTCCCAAAGCCGAGAGGGCGTTGAAGGACAACAACCATAGTTCTGTCAAAAAAATTGTTTGTCTCGATGATGTTACCCCCTAGAAGTACAATTTTTCCCTTATGATCCTCAGGATTCTCTAACAGCTCCTCAAATATAACCGTTTGATCAACCTCATGTAATGCTTTATGAGAAATAGCAGACGTGCACCCTGAAAGCAGAAAAGTGACCAAAGCAAGACATACAGAAAGGGCGCAATATCGCTGCAT
The DNA here is from genome assembly GCA_046498285.1 of Desulfatiglandales bacterium. Lineage (GTDB taxonomy): Bacteria > Desulfobacterota > DSM-4660 > Desulfatiglandales > B25-G16 > B33-G16. The sequence continues at coordinate 2,986 of JAWOBA010000239.1, forward strand.
TTTCATACATCTATTTCCCTTCTTGGTTTTGTTTAGTTTCCTTAGGGTTTCCTGTTTTTCTAATATCCTCCAATATAGCTATATTTCTCCTTTTTTATGAGGGAATTATCGTGTCAGAGAATTTTATGAGCCGCTGGTGAGTGTTGTTTTTTGAGGTTTCTCACATGCAAGTCAATCTATAATTCCACAAAGGGCTAGAGAGAAATAATATTCTATTTAAAAACTGACGTCTTCGTAAAAAGCTAATTTATGCCACAAGCGGCATCCTATGAGCAACGAAGTCGATGAAGTGAAGAAAAGTAAAAATAATCACTGATATCAATAAATCATAATACAAACGCTACATGCAGATAAAAGGACTTCGTTGGAAGTCCAGCTTCTGGGTTACATTTCCTCCTCGCCCTGTTAAATTCTCGCTTTGCGAGGCGGTGGAGCCGATTTAACAGGGTGAATCATTGCAGTGTACCGATAAGTATGCTTCATTCCTGAAGATTCGCAAGCCTTATATTTGGAGCACTTTACTTTGCCGTCCGAATTTTGGCTTTATACAAGTTCATCAAAACTATAGTTGAAAAGTTCAATGGGGTCAATCAAAATTGACAATAGACAATTCGAGGACAAATTGAAAGAGTTTCACTATTCTGTGCTGAGCACTCCTCGCCCCATGCTTCACTATATGTATCAAAATCAATAATCACTCTCGGCTTACATATGTAAGGGAGTTTGGAGATATCAAATTGAAGGGGCGATTGGGCGGGAGGAAATTTATGGTGAAACTGAAAGATATCTATTTGTAGTAGCCCCATTTTTTTAGGTACGTATAGGCATGTTTAGCTTTTTCCCCTCCCTGAACGAACTGCAAATAGCGCTTATATTCACTGGCGGCCTTTTCGATGTGTTGCATCCCTTCCTGAGAATATCCTTTGAAGAAAATCGTATTCGGATTACCAGGTAAGATTTTTTCATAGGTAATAAATTCTTGGTAAGCTCCTTCAAAGTTCTTGGTTTTGATTTTGGCAAATCCGCTTAGATGATAAGCATGGGCTTGCTGCGGATAAACTTGCTTTGCCTTTTCGGCAAAGGTGATCCCTTCAGTATATTTTTCCTGGAATAGCTTACAGGTCGACATCATGACAAGCCCGGTGTAATCATTTGGAGCTGATTTCAGGGCTTTCTCAAAATAGGCCTCGGCCTCGCTAAATTTTTTCTGCATCATTTCCTTTTCGCCTTTTTGCATCTCCTCGATGGCGGGCTTTAACACCCGTAATTTTGCGGTGTGATCCATATAGCGTTCCCGGTACAAGGAAAGAACTTCGTTTGATTTATATTTTGACTGAGAGGTATTTACTGCAGTCTGGTAGCGTTCTTCACTCATAGGGTGAGTGGCAAACATTAACTCGATAATATTCGGCTTACTCCTGGATAAGCCTCTGAGCACATCCATCAATCCAATCATTCCCTTTGGGGTATATCCTGCTCGAACCATGTACTCCATGCCCAGGGAATCTGCTTCCCGTTCGTTATCCCTACTATAAGAAGCTAACAATGCTCCAACGCCAATCATACCTAATTGGGAGGCTAACTGCCCATATGCGGCACCCTGTGTTCCAGCTAAGGCAGAAAGCCCGCCAACAGCGGCCTGGGTTAATATTCCTTTTGACATTTGTTGTGCGGTATGGCGGGCATTCACATGGCCCAGTTCGTGTCCTAGCAATGCAGCAAGCTCTGCTTCGTTTTCGAGTGAGAGCAAAATACCACGTGTACAGGCTATGCTCCCTCCTGGAAATGCATATGCATTAACATAGTTTGCATTCACGACACGAAAAGAGTAGGGCATGTGCGTGCGATGGGTTCGGACCGCTAACTTTTGCCCGGTTTGTTTGATGTAATCATTCAGGTTTGTATCCTGTATAATGCCATAATCAGTGGAAAACTGATGCGGCGAATTTTCCTTATCAATTTTAATTTCCTGATCTTCGGATACAAGCATTAATAGAGGTTTACCAGTGACTGCGCTCGTTGCACACCCTGTTACAAAACCTGCAGCTGACAGGGATGTGATCCACAAAAAATCACGGCGTGTTATGCCATATTGGCTTCCGACTGCTTTATAATCCTCGTGCATACTTCCTCCTTGTAAGAGCTTTATAACTCCTTTTTCTTTAGTGACGATGGGTTTTTCTTCAGTTCCTTCCGGGCCGGCGGCCAAGGCTCTCGCGTTGGTCTTTTTAGCAACTTATCCATGTCCTGCTATGCGGTTCTCCGCATTGCCCCGATAAATCGGGATCTTAGGGACATAGTTTCGCCTAAGGGGCCGTCCTTTCTTTGTGTACCTTGTGGCTTTGTAGTTTATTTTAAACAACGTGGAATTCTGAAAATCGCCAGCTTTTTCAAAGATCTCGCTAAATTGGTCGGTATTTATATTATGTGATTAGATAAAATGGGAAAATCATTTTTTTATTAAAAAGTATAGAAAAAAAACGCCTGTATGTCAATTATCATCGTTTGCATGAGGTCTGGGCCAAATAACCATAAGTCAATGCACTGCTAGAGGTGAGTTGATGCAATGATTTATTTTGACTCTACAATGTTTTCCAGGAGAAAAAAATATAGGCTTGTGATTGTATTGTGAGATTTTCAGGTAGATTCTAAGCAGAATACGTTTATATGCCTAATCGATAATCACAGCAGCCTTTTTAGCGATCGCTGCTTTTTGCGCTCCGCTTAAAAATATAGTTGCAGATAAAGGATGGAAAACCCAGTTGCAATCCAGGTGGTACATTGGTGATATTTATAATCATAATGTATATCTTACGTATCACGGATCTTCTTTCTTATTTCATTAGCCATGTTTTTCAATGTGCTGACCTTCTCAAGTGATTTTCCATTCCAGCAGGGGAAAATAGTGTTATTATGGAAAAGGGGCTCATTTCTTAAATCAAATTGTGATGCCTCGACTGCCTCTTTCCACATCTCAGTATGCGGTATAGGAGAGTATTCGCTTAAATAGGGCATGGCACCTACTTTTTCCACATATGTGATTGTTTCAGATACCTGATCATAGCTTTGTCCTGGAAGACCCATCAGGATATAGGCGCCTATCTGATGAGTGGTGAATCCTGCCCTTTTAAGCTGGGTGACAGCCAGTTCAAATTCACCTTCAGAGTACTTTTTCCCCAAGTTTCTATGGAGCCTTGTGTCGGATGTCTCCAATCCCAGTCTAATTGTTTTAAACCCTGCACTATAAAGAAGGTCTGCTACCATTGTATCGATATAAGTAATATGAAGCCCATTTGGACAATGAAATTGTAGATCAAGGTCATGTTTTAGCACTTCCTCTAAAAAGATGCAGATATGATTTTCGGCATCAACAAGAAGAGCGTCATCATAAAAGGCAAAATTTTGTATGTGGTATTTTGTATTCCAAAAGAGAACTTCTTCAAATAAATCCTGTGGTTTTCTCTTGATAAAAGAGGGATTCAGGTAATGTGAGGCACAGTACCGACACCTAAAGGGGCAACCGGAGCTACTCAACAGGCAGATATAATCTATCTCGGTAAGTAGATCAAAAGCTGGGTAAGGATAATAAGGTTCAGCCTTTTCTTTAGAAGGAAAATTTGCTATATTTTCCTCAAAGAATTGGCTAAACGCTAATGTCCAGAATTGCCTGGGTGATGAGATAATCAAATCGGCATGAGAATACTCTGTGGCATGCTCGGGGCATAATGTGGGATATATTCCACCGAGTAATACTGGGGTATTCGGATGAATATCTTTCGCAAGATTGATGGCTTCAAATACACCTGGATACCAGTAGGTCATGAGGGAGGTAACAAGTATCGCTACCGGACTTTGTACCTTTTTTAATTCTTTGATAAATATCTGGGGAGTTATGCCATAGCGGCTGTAAGATCTAGGAATATCGGATAGTTGAGGAGGCTTTGGTACGGTTTGTTTCCAGAATTTTCCCGTTCCATATTTACGCCGTATAGGTTTCCAGATATGAGCTGTTTTTTCCATGGATGTATTGTGCACATCAAGACAATCTATAAGGTGCACTGAAAAGCCTTGTTGCCTTAGATAGCCAGCTATATATAATAAGCCGAGTGGTTTTGCCCAGAGGTCATAGGCTGCAAAATCGTATATCCAGGGATTAATGAGAATTATCGGTGGTTTCATAATAGAGTTTATTGGGTTTACTATGCCACGTGTTCAATAGCCTAAAGGTCATTTCTGATGAAGTGGGGACTTCAGCAGAGACACAGTGTAAGGTAAAAAATCTACCCGAGCTAAACATTTTAAGCATAATAGATTCTCAATTTCTAGCCTGCAAGGTAAAATATGCATCCTGCAGGGAGAGCAAACACAATAAACACAGCAAACTCAAACAATGTCATAAACCAATATACACTATGAGACCTTTGAAAAACCCGGCGATTTTCACCATCCCCAAAAAGACAATGGACTTTTTTGAATTGACTGGTGGCTTCCGGCTCGTAGAGCCTCCCGCTCGGAGAGAAAGGTGCTGAAAAGACCAACCCGGGAGCCTCGGCCTCCGGCCCGGAGGGCCTACGACCCGGAGGGAACTGAAAAAAAACCCATCGTCTTTAGATCAAGAGGGGTTATGCAAAGGTCTCACTATAAGAACTTATAGGGGGAGGGTTATGAGGGCAGTTGTGCAGCGAGTAAAGACAGCCAAGGTTATAGTTAATGGGGAGATTGTGGGG
>JAWOBA010000010.1:0-14073 GCA_046498285.1 Desulfatiglandales bacterium
CTACTGAGGCTGACCGTGGACGCGTTGACCGGCTTCCGGGGATGTACTTCTGATGGATTCGCATTGTTTTATTGGAATCTCTGAGCGTACAAACAGAGAAGGTTCTAAGCAACTAGGCTGCATCTTGGAGGAATATGGATATACCTGGGTGCAAGTTTATGTGGAAGCAGGCTTACACTTGAAATCCAGCATCAATTACATTGGCAACAATACATTACTTATCACAGAGCAATTCGCAGACCGCGATGAATTCAAAGGTTATGATAAAATCATTGTAAACAAAGAAGAAGAATATGCAGCGAATACACTTTTGATAAACAATAGCCTTATCGCTCCTGAGGGATTTCCGGACACGATAAAAAAGCTTGAATCTACAGGGTTTGATATAATTGAATTGGATATAAGTGAAGTCCGCAAAATGGATGGTGGGCTGACGTGTATGTCGCTTAGATTCTAACTATTCTGAAAACCCCAATATTCTGGATTTCCGCTTCATGGCGGGGTTATCTACCCCACAGGGTCTTTTAAAACAGAGCACAATAAAAAGCGTAAAAGCACTTGAAGCTGTCTTATCAGCTTCTTGAAGTTGCATGCTGCCCCTGCTAGCATCAGATTGATGCTATCACCCATGCTCCAGAGTAATCCCGCATCAATCGGTAATCTGATTTTAGATGTGCTATGATTGGCTTAATACGAGAGCTTTGCACAACCGGACCATTTTTGTCTCTGTGCATGAAGAGGGGAGACTTTTTTGAAGTGACTGGCGGCCTCCGGCTCGTAGAGCCTCCTGCTCGGAGAGAAGGGCGATGTCTTTTCGCGATGTATCCGTGGGAGAAACCACAGGGCCCGATTTATCGGGGCAATGCGGAGGGCCTACCCCCCGGTGGGAACTGAAGAAAAGTCGACCCTCTCTAAGAAAATATGAGTTCTGCAATAAAGCTCTCCAATTCAGGAGACAGGAGATTGCAAGCAAGGAAAAAAGCGATGTTTTTTTAATGGGGCAGTGTTTTTTCTTGATTGACTTTCTCATATGTGAGCTGGAGGCCACTAGGAACTAAAAAAAGTCTATTGTTTTTTTAGGAGGGCACAAATTGTCGGGTTTTGTAAAGGACTCAGGACATATAACTTAAGCCGGTAAGTCCCTGTTTTACCAAGATCGCGGAAAGCCATGGCTTTAATCCCGCCGCTTTGCTGTCTGGATAGTATGTTGTGCTGCTAAATCCCGATGTTCACGAAGCGAGGCAACGAAACTACGTGGTGTTAAGGGTCTGGCCTTAAGTAAACATGGTGGGCGGTGCGGGGTTTGAACCCGCGACTTCCACCGTGTGAGGATGGCACTCTCCCGCTGAGTTAACCGCCCATATATAGTTAAATTGATACTACAGAAAAAAATTATTTGCAAATAAAATTGATAAATTCGTAGAAAGCTTTTCCACTGGCCATTGGGAGGAGCGAAGCAAGGATGAAGCTTGCAGCATAAACAAGCTTTTCCTAAAACCAGCAAAATTAATCGAGCCCAACTGATAGGCGTAAGCCCTTAACTTCCACATTGGTAAGGTGCCGGTATGATCCACTCATTAGATCACCTAAATCAAGGTTACCATATCGTAGCCGGATAAGCCTTAGAGTTTTATGCCCCATAGCTTCACACATCCTTCGTATTTCTCTGGATCTACCCTCAAACATCGTAATCCTAAGAATACTTCTTCTCTTAGTTCTCTCTATTATTTTAACCCGAGCTGGATGAGTTGGTCCATCGTCAAGAATAATACCCCCCTTTAGACTATCAACTGATTTATTTGATATCAAACCTTCAACAACTACATTATATGTTCTTGGGATATGAAATCTTGGGTGCATAAGCCTGAATGCAAGCTCACCATCATTTGTAAGAATTAATAGGCCAGAGGAGTCAAAATCGAGCCGTCCCACAGGATACACTCTATCCCTGATATCTGTTACGAGGTCCCGGATGATAGGTCTCCTTTGCGGGTCGTACAAAGTGCTGACATAACCAAATGGTTTATGTAAGAGCAAATAGATTTTTTTGGGAGGGTCAGGAATAGGATGGCCATCAACCTTTATTGAGTCTATTCCCCAGGATGCCTTTGACCCGGCTCTCTTCTCTACGAGCCCGTTTACCATTACAAGACCTGAAGATATAAGTTTATCGGCCCCCCTTCTGGAGGCAATACCTGACTCGGCAATTATTTTGTTTAACCGCTCCTTTTTTCTGTCATCCTTCTTCTCCATTACCAAGTTCTTCTATCTCCTTTAGAGTGGGAAGTGAGGATAGATCCTTTAGATCAAAGACTTCAAGAAATTTTTTTGTTGTACCATAGATTATTGGTCTACCGGGTAAGGCCTTTCGACCCACAATCCTAATCAATCCTCTTTTGAGCAACATCTTTAATATACCGCCTACGTCTACACCCCGTAACCTTTCAATTTCCTGACGAATAATCGGTTGTTTATATGCAATAATGGTTAGTGTCTCCATAGCTGCCTTGCTCAATCTCGTTTGTGTTGACATGAGCATGTTGGAAATGTATGGCCTAAACTTAGGAAGAGAGCGGAACTGGTAACCTTCAGCAACCTCTTTGATAAGGAAGCTCCTTTTCATTGTTTCGTATTCATCTTTGAGCTTTTTAAGTACATCCTTTATCTCTTTGATATCTTTTCCTGGAATCAAATTACGAATCTGGTGAGGGGTTAGTGGTTCACTGGAGGCAAAGAGAAGAGATTCTACGATTAGTTTTAAGTGATTATCCATAATAGGTTCCTAAATAACATAAAGAGTGATGCCCCTTCCCACCCAGAGACCGAGGCGGGATCGAGAGGTGTATCTTCTTTTGTATACGTTGTTGATAGTATAATATTTCATTGCTTTTCTATGTTGCACCACATCTTGAAAAATCGAATCCAGACTAAGGATACAGGTCCTAGATAACATCCATTATAGGCCGCGAATCATATGCAATTGGACCTTTGCAAACTCCGAAAATACCTGCCATAATAATGAAAGACTAACCCGAAAGCACTGGCCTCCGGACCCGTTTCCAGCCCGGAGGGTAGAGCCCACACCCCGGTGAGAACTGAAGAAAAACCCAACCTCTCTAAAGAAATGCGAGTTATGTACCCCTCTTGCAATATGTAAGTAAATATGTCTTTATTGCTAAAACCCTTAGCTTTATACTGCATGATACTTTTTTTCTTTTATCGTTCATGCTTCCTATGTTTTTTCAGGTATTGCTTCAAGCATTATATCACTACTGTCTTTGTTTTGAAAAATGTTGACAAAACCTGTTCTTACTAATTCGAGTAAGGCCAAAAAGGTGGCAATCATTTCTGGAACAGATCCCGTTGTGGAAAATAGGTCACCGAGATAAATATTGTTTTTCTTTTTTACGATTTTTATCACCTCAATCATCTTTTTTTTAACAGACCATGATTCAGCACTAAATCTAAGAACTACATGAGGATGTTTTTTTCTTACAACTTTTTTAAAGGCATCCATCAAATCATAGAGAGTAACATTTGATATTGTGAGATCTTCTGTATCTCTTTTTATTTCAATACCTCTTTTGAAAACATCCCTTTCAAGAATATCCCTGGATTCCAATTCATCAGCTGCTTCTTTGAGTTGCATATATTCAGAGAGAGAACGGGTAATTTCCTCCAGTGGGTCTTCTATTTCTTCTAACTCATCCTCCTGTTTTGGGAGGAGCATTTTGGATTTGATATGCATCAAGGTAGATGCCATAACCAAAAAATCGCCGGCAATATTAATGTCTAAGGCCCTCATAAGATCGAGGTATTCTAAATATTGATCGGTAATAGTAGATATCGGTATATCTGAGATTTCTACCTCATTGATTTTTATCAGGTGTATGAGTAAGTCAAGTGGGCCTTCAAATACCTCGAGTTTTGCAGTAAAGGTCATAATTAAATTTTAACAACCTCTCTTACCTCTTGCATAGTATTTTTGGCAATTTTACGTGCCTTAGCATTACCTTCATCGATAATATTGTCTATGATCTTAGGATTGGATTCTAATGCCCTTATCTTCTCTCTTATCGGGTCCAAGGCTTCATTTAAATTAGCTGCCATCTTCTTCTTGCACTCTACACAGCCTATGGATGCTTTTTGGCATTTTTCCGCTATCTCTTTAACTGTTTCTTCATCAGAATATAACTCATGAAATGTGAAAACATTGCAGAAATCAGGTCTACCAGGGTCAGATTTTCTGGCCCGCTGAGGATCGGTAATCATGTTCGCTACTTTTTGACTCACCATGTCCTTTTCATCGGATATAAATATGGCATTTGCATAACCTTTGCTCATTTTTCTTCTGTCTATGCCAAGTATTTTTGCCTCTGTTGTCAGCAAAGTATCTGGCAAGGGAAAAATATTTGAATAGAAATAATTGAACCGACGGGCTATCTCTCTTGTCAATTCGACATGTGGGCTCTGATCCTCTCCTACGGGAACACCATTTGCTTTGTACATTAGAATATCCGCTGCCTGTAATACTGGATAGCCCAAAAATCCATAGGTATAGAGGTTTTTTTGAGATATTTCCGTAAGCTGCTCTTTATATGTCGGGTTTCTCTCCAGCCATGAAAGTGGTGTTACCATTGAAAAAATTAGATGTAACTCCGCGTGTTCTTTTATGCTCGACTGGACAAAGAAGACTGATTTTTTTGGGTCAAGACCGATAGCGATCCAGTCAATAATTATACTTCTCGTGCTTACTTTAATAATCTCAGTGTGTTCATATTCACTTGTTAAGGCATGCCAATCAGCAATAAAATAAAAACAGTTATATTCGTTTTGAAGTGAGCGCCAGTTATTCAATGCCCCATGAAGGTGACCAAGATGAAGTCGCCCGGTTGGTCTCATGCCGCTGACGATTCGTTTTTTATTCATTATTTTAACCTCTTGGTATGTAGATTAAGCATCAAGTTATATATATTCACGGTTTTCTTATTTAAAAAGGCTATTTTTTGGAGTAAGTGAGTCTTGGAATGAGAGAATAAGGGAAAAGGGAGCTAAATAAAAAATCGTTCCAATCTTCCAACATTGAATTATTCCAGTAATCCAAGAATGTTTACCTATCAATTAAATTTCCAAACCTATCCTTTACAAATTTAACTTCATCCTCCTTCGTGCTTACATCACCATCCAACTTGGCCGTCAAAATACTTTCAAAAATATCCTTGAATAGCCGCCCAGGAGTATAACCCATATCGATAAGATCTTTGCCCTTTATAGAGATCTTTGTTCCTTTAAGCTTTGTGAAAAAGGTTGATATGAATCTTTTTATTTTTTCGTTTTTCGTTTTTGCCATACCATAAAGTAAAACCTCAGTAGAAAGAGGTGACAGAATTCGATACAGTGAATAATTAGATGTAGCCTTTAGGCGAGAAAGTTCCTTTAAAACCTTTCGTGCCTCTTGGCGCTCAGAGAGCATGGTTAAAATTTCTTTATTATGAACCTGCATTCTCATGGCCAACTCATTCAAAGTATCATCACTTAAAGAAGAGGTTAAACCAAAAAAGTACACCTTCCATGGCTTATAGATAACGTTTAGGTAAAGAAGATTAAACCATACCAAAATTCCTTGCGTTTCTTCGAGGACATTTTTTACCTCCTCAGTGAGCCTTAGGTCGGGTGCGACCAGCTTTAAAAGATTATAGTTATCTAGCCGCTCTATTGCCCCTATGGGATTTTCCTCCTGCAATATTAATTTTAACTCTATAAAGAATCTTTGGTTAGAAAGATTCCCAAAGCAATTTATAGTGACAGCATTTTGAATCAGACTTTCAGTAAGTTTTCCTATTTTAAATCCAAACCGCTGTTCAAATCTAATCGCCCTAAAAATCCTTGTGGGGTCTTCAATAAAACTCAGATTGTGAAGTACCCTTAAAACACGCTCTTTAATATCCCTCATGGCTCCAAAATGATCTATTAGGGTACCATAGTGTCCTTTATTAAGCCAAACGGCCAGGGTATTGATAGTAAAATCTCTCCTGAAAAGATCTCTTTTTAAAGAGCTTAACTTAACAATAGGAAGAGCGGCAGGTGATTTATAATGCTCTATCCTGGCAGTAGCAACATCAATCTTGAAATTATCTGGCATGACGAGTACTGCAGTCCCGAATTTGGGATAACTCCTCACTTTGGCGCCATAATGATGGGCAAAGGTTTGAGCGAACTGTATGCCATCTCCCTCAATAACGATATCCACATCAAGATTTTTTCTCTTTAAGACAACATCTCTCACAAGACCCCCTACAAGATAGGCATTAAAATCAAGCTTATCAGCTATTTCGCCAAGATTCTGTAGTAAGTCTATTATATTATTGGGTAATCTTTCTCTTAGTAAGTTCCCTATATTTTTTTCCCGAACAAACCTTGGAATTTCCTCTGAATCGTAAAGAAATTGAGGGATAGTGGGTTTTTCTATTAAGGTAGTTAATAAATCTGTTCTTGTTATAACTCCCAGCAGCTTGCTATCCTGTAATACTGGAAGGATTCTGACTTTGTTATTGATAATCAAATCTTGTATTTTATTCAAAGTTGTTTCGGGTTTTACATGAGCAAATTCTACATTCATATATTCTTTTACGGCCCTTTTTTCCAGGCCCAAAAATATTGCTCTATCTACCATAGGTCTGGATATATATCCTTTAAGCGTTTGATTTTCATCAATCACCATTACGACATTAATATTGTAACTGGTTAATATATCGCCTGCTTCTCTGATGGTAGCATCGGGGGGTATATGGATTACGGGGGAGGTCATTATGTCTTTAGCTAATCGTTCAAAGTTTATCCGACTTACGAGGGTAGCTTTTAGATCTTCCTCGATCTGGATTAGCGGTTTACCTGTTATAGTGGCTGATGCGGCCTGAGGATGCCCGCCACCACCGAATTCAAAGGCAATTTCAGCGGCATTTACCTCCGGAACCCTGCTCCTGGCTACGAGATAGGTCCTGTTTTCCATCTGTGCCAGGGCAAATATTACATTAAGGTTTTCCATCTCCATAAACTTTTGAACAAGAACAGCAAAATCACCGATATACTTATCACTTTTTGTCTTGGCGATAACTACTTCTGTACCATTTATTGTATCCTTTGTAGCAGATCCCATTAAGTCATTCAAAAGCCATACCTGTTCGGCGGTTAACTCTCTCGTTAACATATCAGAGATTGTGTTAAGAGATGCCCCTTGCTCTAATAACCAGGCAGCAGACTTATGATCTTCTGCCTTGGTAGAAGAGTAGGTAAAAGATCCGGTATCTTCATAGATGCCAAGTGACAGGAGGGTTGCCTCATCAGGGGTAATTTTGATCCCCTTTTCTCTAATTATTTCTGTCAAAAGGGATGTGCCCGCCCCAAGTTCTTTGAAACACTCAAAATCACCCTTAATGTCATCATCAGAAGGGGGATGATGATCATAGATATGTATCTCCAGATCATTCCTGTCTAATAATTTTTTAAATTTGCCGATCCTCTTTTTCTGACGTGTGTCAACGAGAATAAGTTTTCTGATTTTAGAAAAATCAACATCTTTTATGCGTAAAAAATCAAAAAGATACGAGCTTGTATGCAAAAAAAAGTTTCGTAAATTCTTTTCCTGAGCACCAGGAAATACCATTTTTGCCTCAGGGTAAAGCTTTTTCGCGGCCAGCATAGAAGCTAATGCATCAAAGTCAGCATTTATATGGGTGGTTATTACTTCCATTATCTTATCTGATGCCTCTGGCGCCATTTGTATGGCTGCTCAAATGGTGGACGTGGAGATTCGTGAGCAGCCTCTAATATCTTTTCTGCAATCTCTGAAAATCCATTATCTCCATAATATGATACAGTTTCATACGCTAACCCAGCTTTAATCAGATGGACAGATAGAAGCTCCCCATTTACAAACACATGTGCCAAAAGGCGACCATACTTATCATTTTGAAATGGAACATATTCAACAATCTTGGCCTTTCTCAAGATATCTTTTGTCATTGCCGCTGCCTCTCGACCATAAGGCTGATCCTCGAATATGCCGTGTTTTTTATGGATAATTTCAGGTGTATCTATGCCTAAAACTCTTATGGTAAGATCTTTGTAATAAAAACTATCACCATCATCAGGACGAATGGCTGATTTATCCATCCTGATTACGTTAACAATATCTTTCTTTCCGTTTTCCTCCCCTTCGGAGCCACAGTTTATTAAAGGAAGTAAAAGGAAAAATAAGGCAAAAAATATGACATATTTTCGGCAACAGATCAATTTACCTATTTCCATAGTTCTTAGTATCTTATGCATTGTAATGAAAATCAAATAAAAAGAACTGACTAAACCGTGCTAATATTATATATAGATATATTTCGATCAAAAACTGATTGTTATATGCAAGCCAAAACATCTGTTATGGCTTTTAACCCTGGTGTAATAATCCGCCTCCCCCAATATAATCGAGGAGAGAGGGTTTCTCGTAGCCTAAGCTTTAGGTGCTTTTGATATTGACATTTTTAAATCTTTTTTTAAAAGTAATCATGAACCCCGCCTTTAATTATTATTTTACAGGATGGAGGAAGAGCATATCATGACAGACTATTCAACCTCATCACGTGCAAAAGTTGAAACCCCTGAAGGAGTTACATTAATTACGTTTCCTGCACGAAAGCATTCACCATTGATTGAATGGGAATATCCGGAATTTCAATCCCTTTGCCCTGTCTCTGAAAGACATGATCAAGGTGTTATCACCATTCAATATAAACCAAAAGAGAAAATCCTCGAAAGCAAATCGGTCAGAGATTATCTTATGATGTGGAGAAACAAAAGAAACTGGCAAGAATACATTACTGAGGAAATTGCTGATTTCTTGTATAACACCTGTGAGCCTGATTGGTTGACTGTGATCATCAATTGGTCTGCAAGGGGGGGGATAATGGCAAAAACTACATCAAAAAGGGGTGCCCAGCCTTCTTGACTTTATAAGAATTCCTGCTTATCTTTTAGATATTAAATGGTACCTTATGAGTTTCAAACTTCCATGATTCACGCCTGCCTGTTTGGATTATATCGTGAAAAGCGGGTAAGAAGAATATCAAGACACCAATTTCGATTCCCTGGGGAAACTTAGAACCATGGACCGGATAGTGAATAGATTTGTTTATTTTTAGGTGAGGAGGGTATAGCGAGACGACAAGATGGCTAATAAAGATTACTATAAAATACTCGAAGTAGAGAAATCCGCCAGCACTGAAGAGATTAAAAAGGCTTACAGGAAAATGGCTATGAAATATCATCCAGACAGGAATGATAGCAACAAAATATCCGAAGAGAAATTTAAAGAGATAAGCGAGGCCTATGCTGTATTGAGCGATCCAGAAAAAAAGAAACAGTATGATATGTTTGGTGCTGAAGGATTCCAGCAAAGATACAGCCAGGATGATATATTCAGTAACTTTGATTTCGGTACTATATTTAAGGAATTTGGTTTTGGAAATGGTAGCGGCTGGAAAAGGGGTGGGGGCTCAGGTATATTCAATCACATTTTCTCCGGAGTAAACCGAAGGCCTGGTTACAAGACACAGGATGATTCCTATAGATCTATTTTTTCTAACTTTGGAGAGCGTACTGGCGGTTTTAAAGGCCAGGATGTAATCTATGAACTCCCCTTACACCTACAAGATATTGTCACGTCTGAACAAAGGACCATTTCTTACACATTGGGCGGAATGAGCCAACAAATAAGGGTTAAGATACCCGCCGGGATAGCCGACGGTAAAAAGTTGCGGCTTGCAGCCAAGGGTCAATCTGGTCCGAATGGGGGTCCCCCAGGTGATCTTTACATCAAGGTAAAGATCTTAGATCACCCTGTTTTTCAGAGAGAAGGCGATGATCTCTATACGAATAGAGATATAAAATTCTCAGAGGCTGCATTGGGGACGACGATCGAGGTGCCGACCATTGAAGGGAAAAGACTTGGCCTTAAGATACCACAGGGGACCCAAAGCGGCTCAAAGATGAGATTAAAGGGGCAGGGAATGCCAAGGATGAATGGAGGGGGAAGAGGAGATGAATATGTAAAGATTAATGTCGCGGTACCAAAAAAATTAAACAAAAAACAGAAAGCACTCTTAGAAGACCTTAACGCTTTAGGCCTGTAGCGGAAAGGACATGTTAAAGGTAAAATTCCAAGTATCAATACTCATTTGGCAATTCATTGAGCTGAGCTAATGAAAACACCGGGCCATCCTTGCAAACATATTTATCACCAATATTGCACCTACCGCAGATCCCTATGCCACATTTCATTCTCATCTCTAAAGACATGATTATCTGTTCAGGGGTAAATCCTACCTTCTCGAGTACCGGCTGAGTAAATTTGATCATTATAGGGGGTCCACAGACCAAGGCATATGAATCCTCACTCGTAGTGATCTTTTGTTCCGTAATAGTGGGTACAAAACCTACATTATACTTCCATTCCGGGTCATCAGTACTATCAACAGTGATATGGACGTTTATATCATCCCTCTTTTCCCATTCAGTAAGTTCTTTTTTATAGAGAAGCAGCCCTGGAGATCGCGCTCCATACACAATCGTAATATCCTTAAACCTATTTCTATTTTCTGGGTGTAGCATGTAGACAATACTAGATCTCAGGGTAGTGAATGCGAACCCCCCACCAATCACTACCACGTTTTTCCCCTCCATGACCTCCCAAGGAAACCAATTGCCTAACGGGCCCCGAATACCCATAGTATCCTTTTCTTTCATATTATGAATGAATTTGGTTACCACCCCGGTCCTATTAATGGTAAACAGCAGAAAGCCCTTCTCTGTTGGGGATGAAGCTATGCCAATTGGTATTTCACCTTGCCCTGCTACAGAGAGCTCACAGAATTGTCCCGGGGTATATGAAAATTGCTCCTCATCTTCCTTGTTAAGGAAAACGAACTTAAAGGTTCGCAAATTTTTATCCTCGGTTTCTATAATAACCTCTTCAATCCTTACAGGACGAGGGAGATATGGATTATCTAACAAAACAACCTCCTTATTGTTTAGAGTATTCAGTAAACAGCAGAAAGCATGTACTATCTTTATGCTTTCTGCTTACTGGATACTCCTTACTATCTATAACTCATTCATACGTTTGAAGACCTCTCGTATGTCTATATTTACAGGACAATATTTCACACATCTTCCACAACCAACACAGGCGACCCCATTGTTATATTTATCTACATAGTATTTTAATTTATGCATAAATCGCTGCCTAACCCTTTGCACCTTTTCAGATCGTGGATTATGTCCTGATGCATGGAGGGTAAATAGTGGGAACATGCAGCTATCCCAGTTTCTGATTCTGTCACCTTGCGTTTTCGTAACTTCATCCTGGATATCAAAACACCAGCAGGTAGGGCATACAAAGGTACACGTGCCACAATTTATGCAGGCAAATGCAACATCATCCCAGAATGGGGCGTTAAAAAGATCGTTAACTTCCTTTTCCTTTAGCTTATCCGTAGGCACTCTACTGCTTATCTTATTCTCGGCTTCTTCTTTTAGAATCTGAGCTTTTTTTGTTATATCGTCGTCCGCATCTGTAGTTGCTCCACCCTTCTCAAGGATTTTTTCACCCTTATCTGTGAGTGCCCTTGCCAGAAAACGATCTCCAAAATCAAAAAGGAGAACATC
The DNA here is from genome assembly GCA_046498285.1 of Desulfatiglandales bacterium. GTDB lineage: Bacteria > Desulfobacterota > DSM-4660 > Desulfatiglandales > B25-G16 > B33-G16. Next base: position 11,716 of record JAWOBA010000010.1, read on the forward strand.
CAGGCCCTCTTCATTGAAAGGTCCAGAGCCGACAGATGTGCAAAAACAGGTACTCAACGGTTCATTACACCCAAGACCTATTAGTGCGATTGATTCCAAGCGCTTCACCCACCATGGATCTTTAAATTCGGGATTGTCAAAGTTCACATTCATTATCCTCAGGGCCTTTGCATCACATGGTCTCAAGCCAAATATCACTGTTGCGGGGTACTCTTTTGGTGACTCTTTTACAACATGGGCATCACTCTTTTCCTCATCGAGTGTAAATTCAAACATCCTCTCTGATTGAGGAAGGAGTAATGATTTTGGAGAAAGGCGTGTGTTTGGGAAATTTAGATCTATATTTTGCTCACCATTTAAGGCCTTAAAGCTATAAAAACCATTTTCCTTAACAGGTGCAAAGACCTCATAGCTCTCTCGCAATGACTTTACAAAGTTAGATAAATCCTCTTTTTGAATTATTTTATCACTCATTCTTTACCTTATCTGATAAATTTATCATAATCGTCTGGTTTGTAGGTATCAAGGGGTGGCCTCTCTTCTATGCTTAATCCGGCCTCACAGCCATATAGATCAAGAACATCTTTGTTTAATTTCCTGGTAAAATATCGAACATTTATGTCCATCGGGCATGCCTGTTGGCATGCACCACAGTCTGTACACCGACCTGCACAGTGATATGCCCTCAGCATATGAAAGGTCATGGTGTCAGTGGGATCAATACTTTTACCGACCCATTGTGGTTCAGACTCATCCACAAAACAGGTAGGGCAGTAACACAGGGGACAGGCATTTCTGCAAGCGTAACAGCGAATGCAGTTCGTAATAAGGTTTGAAAAGAATTCCCATTTTTTATCTGATCCCATTTCTTCTATTTTCTTCACATCATCATATGGATCAGGATCTTTTCTTTCCTCGACCAAATCGCCTACTATAGCATCATAGATTACCGGGTTTCTGTGCATACATGTTCTACAATTATCTTGCAAGTAATCCTTTTTTTTCAGGGTCTGCTCAAAGCCCTCTCCCTTGATCTTGATATCGTCATCCGACTCAGTGACTGCTCGTATTTCTTTGTCCCCCACGGAAGAGATTATTTTTCTTCTATCAATCATTCCTTTGCAGGGAACCCCAATAATATAAAGCTGCTCCCTTTTGATCTGGTTTTCTACAATGTGTACCGCAATATTTCTTGAATCACAACCCTTAGCTATTATGCCGATTTTTTCTTTCCTTTTGGGGAGGTAATTGGCAAGATTCATGGCGCAGAAACTATCCCAGTGCAATTCGTCTATTTTTTCTGGATCACTTATCAAGACAGGCTCTGTTATTAAGGGAAGTGTCCCTTTTTTAAAACCAATGACCAGATCCACCGTTTTTTCCTCTAGGATTTTCTTTGCGACCTCTCTTATTTTGTCAATATATTCTATCATGAGATTACCTCGGCCCTTCCCTTGACTAGTTTTTTAATGGGGCCAACTTCTTTTACCTTTTCAATTACCTCCGTAGCTACCTCTGCAAACTTTGGTGCCTCTGAAGATGATACCCATGAAAATTGTAATCTTTCGGGCTCTATGCCTATGTAATCAAAAAAATAATGTAATAGGGCAAATTTCCGTCTGGCATAATAATTACCTTCCAGGTAATGGCATTCTCCCGGGTGTCACCCCGAAACCCATACACCATCAGAGCCGTGCATAAAAGCTGATAAAATAAACTTTGGGCTGACCCGTGCAGAGCATGGTACTCTGATAGCTCTAATGTTCGGGGGATACTGAATCCTATTTATGCCGGCTAAATCAGCAGCGGCATAGCTACACCATGCACAAAGAAATGCTGTAATTTTTGGTTCCCAATGATCCATATCGTTTTCCTCTTCCTTTAAAAGCGGAGCACTGTTACTTAGGCACTCACATGATTAATCATGGTCATAATCTGGCCCTCATCAAATCCATTCAGATGTATGGCGCCTGATCTGCAGGAAGCAACACAGAGGCCGCACCCTTTGCAAAGCACAGGATTTATCTCTGCTATCCCTGTCTTTTCATTCAATTCAGGTGCAGAGTACGGACATACAGCAACACATACTCCACAACTGCTGCAATAGAATGGATTGACAACTGCCACTGTTCCACTGCTGTGTATAGTCTTCTGAGCAAGCAAGGTCACCGCCCTTGACACTGCTGCCTGTGCCTGGGCAATAGATTCATCAATAGGCTTTGGTGAATGGGCAAGGCCACAGAAAAACACACCATCTGTTGCAAAATCAACGGGCCTGAGTTTTACATGGGCCTCCACAAAGAAACCATCCTCATTTAATGGTATCTTAAAGAGCTGAGACAAGGGGTCTTCATGTTG
>JAWOBA010000018.1:0-5898 GCA_046498285.1 Desulfatiglandales bacterium
CAAGATCGCCGCCATCGGAGACGCGGTGAACATGGCCAGCAGAATAGAACAGGCCAACAAGAAGTACAACACCCAACTGCTCATTTCCCAACCGGCCCGGGAGAAAATTCAAGGGCTGGTGCAAACCCGTAAAGCAGGGGACGCGAGGCTCAAAGGCAAATCCGGTGAATATGGCCTCTATGAGGTGAGTATTTGAACCCAAAAAGAGGGTGAGCTGCTGTGTGCGAAATTGAAGTTTGATGGGTGGTGAGAGCCAATGATGCCGGTATTTCAATGGGTATCCCGCACACTTTGCACGTATTGTCGCTTTTGGTAATGTCATGGGATGGTGAACCCTGATTTGGGTAGTCTTCAATGCATAGATTTTCAAGGGTTGAAGTGGCAGGCTTGAAACGGCTCTGATCTCTTTTCCGAAGATATGGTCTCGAATCTATCTCTTCCAACCCGTGAATCCTCTCCCATATGGATATGAATTTTAGGCTAATTAAGTAAAATGGGCATTTATTTAACGCAAGTAGCCTCTATATGTTGTGCTACTTAGAACGATTTGTCGGTACGGTAATGGAGTCGTCATCACAGCCTTTTGCATAAGTCGATAGAATAGCATACCTCGTGAACGAGAGGTCCGGCGGTTAAAACGAAATGTATAAGATGTTTTCCACTCACCGATCCTTGATGTGTGCTCATCAGCCAGCGTTTAAGCAAAGCGGCAATACGATGAACGCCAGGCATGCTTACGTGGGCCGTATCGCCCCTATCAGACAAAAGAACTCTCTCCGTCTACTATATGTTGGGGCCACTTGCGTTAAGTGGATACCCCCCTTTAAGTAATAACGACATCAATTGTGCACTCTAAACTTGACCCACAACTTAAAATCACCTATGTTTTTGGCACAAAAAAGTGATTTTGTCTCAGCTTGTTATTCCAAAATCTGTAAAAACTGAGAGGATACCCATGAAACTTAAGAGAAATATCTCCTTCATTTTGTCAATCGCCGTGCTTTTGAGTTTTATAAGCCCCATGGGATGCGGGGATTCCGATTCTGAACCGGTCGAAAATCACCGCACTTTATTGGGCGACGAGCAACCATTTTACGGATCATTGTTGAAAAAGATTATCTCCGGTCTGTTTGAAGGCGCAGGACAAAAAATTGGCTATAAGGCCATGGGGGAAATTCTCGAATTGTTGGGATGGGGAAGCGGTGGTGATCAGGAGTACCTTGACGCAATGACTCAAAAACTACAAGAGATCGTCAATCTTCTTGGAGAAATCATCAATAGCCTGAAAGCGCTCCTTATTCAGTTAAACATAACTGAAGAAGAGATCCTCGCGAATACCAATGACCCTACGGCGGCTATTACCCAAATCGAGACAGCTCATGAGGAGCTTCAAGGACTTGCCCAGGGGAAAAACCCGGGAACCATAGATGAGAAAACCCTGAAAGACTTTGTCCTGCGTGTGGAGAACACGTTCGTGATTGACGAGCAGATCAATACCATACACGATGCTATTTTACCGCCGGATATTGCAAAAACACCTGTACTCAATAATTTCGCCAGTCTGGGAATAAACCGTATCATTCAAGGTGGTAAAAGTCTGGCGGATGCGTATCTCGGGCTGGAAACCTACTTTTCACAGCTCCTCTATTATCAGATGCAAGGGGTTAACCTTTTTGTTGAGACAAAGGTCTTCAGGACAAAGGCGGGCCTTCCTCAGATCGACGGCATGGATGCCAAGGTGTACATGGATTTCTTTGCAAAGAAAAAGCTCCAGCCCGAGGTCGACAACTTCATGAATAACGTCTACAGGCTGATACTGAGCCAGGTGAGTCTTGAGGACAGCAGCTCTTTCCTTCCAGCAGATACATCGGCGATATTATCGAGGGCTAATTTCTTTAGGATACAGGTCCTCAATCAGGACCACTTCGGTCTGAGAGGCACCCTTATCTCAACAAAAGACCTGATCAGCGATGTCATCGACCTAAACGCCAAAAACATACAGAACAGTGCTGTTTATCAAGGTTCAGGGGTACTTTCCACTGCTTCAGGAAAGACCTATGATTTCTGGCAGGGAAATCACGTATCGGGTGTTTCCGATTATTATGCGATAAGCTATGATTTTGGGAACGCCGGAGATGTCCCTGGTGACGGAACATACGGAATTATTGTCGAAAAAGAAGGAACCATACTGGCATATGCCAAGGTTCAGAGTTACACGCCTGATTATGTTCAGGATAAGACAGGCACGATAAGTTACGGACATGCTTTGATGTATAAGAGGGTAGGTGCAAAAGATGCTTTTAACAATAATGCAACGTGGTCGTGGTGGGAAGACGACCTCAAAAACACGGGCGCCAACGGAAATGCCTCTGCAAGGTGGACAGGCCTTTCAGGAGGGGCACAAAACGATGAATATCATGGAGAAGACGAACTGGATGCCCATTTTATTTACGCATCCACGGAATCAGCGCCCATTACCCTGCACTACTCTGCGCATGCTTATGGCACCACTCAATCCAGCTCCAACTCAGGTGCAGGAGGTTTTGCCAATTCCAAAATCTATTATCGAATCGGACTCTTTGATGCGACGACCAATCGTAACGTCCATCAAATCAAAACGAATCAAGCAACCACTCCCGATTCCGGTAAGGCCAGCCTAAATGATCATGTGAGCGGAAAATTCGTCTTCCCGGATCCGTCTCCCGGGCATGATTATTATGTTTACTTTAACTGTCAGATCAAAGGGAACAGTTATTATGGATCCGCAAAGGGTGAGATTACCATCGACTCGATAGAAAGAAAAATATATCTCTCGTTCTGAAATATTTTCAACGTCTTATAGCTCGTAAAAACGGGGTGGCTTTTCACAGGCCATTTGAACTCGCTGTAACAGCCCACTGAAGGGGGCTCACCAAAGGGAATATGCTGAGATCCCAAAAGTGTCATCTGTAACCTGCTGTATTTATAGGGATTCGCTTTTGAGAAACTCGGACAGACCCACTTTTTTTAATTCTCAAAGCAATCTAAGGAGGTGTTATGAAACTTTATAAGAAAGTATTTTTCAGAGGTCTGATGCTGCTGTCCGCCCTTCTGTTCTCAATAAATCTATCATTTGCTGCTCAAGTTGGCATTGCAAAAATCCATGGAAAAATTCATGAATATGGCCTAAAACATTTCTAAAAATAGGGAGGGAACCATGAATTCTGAGAAGATCCAGACATGTGATTATAATTCCGTCTTCTGGTTGGCATTCCTGATACTCATAGTTGCAATCACACTCACTTTTTCATGTTCGAGCGATTCGGGAGATTCATCATTTTGTCCCACCGGCCTGGTGAGGACCACCAGCGGTATCGTATGCGGCAAGGTGGTCTTGGCTAACGATCGGGAGGTGCACGCATTTCTCGGAATTCCCTATGCCGAAAGCACGGCCGGAGAAAACCGCTGGCATGACCCGATCCCAAAAGGGCCAGTATCAGGTGTGATCGATGCCACCGAATTTGGCCCGGGTTGCCCCCAGGCTTTAAATCCGCCCTATACACCTACTGAAACCAGTGAAAACTGCCTTAGTTTGAACATATGGCACCGGGGCGATTTAGACGCCAATGCCCAGCGACCGGTGATGGTATGGATTTATGGGGGGAGTTTCCTAAGTGGGGGCAGTTCCATGCCCATCTATGAAGGTTCCTGGCTGGCCGCCACGGAAAATGTCGTGGTGGTTTCTTTTAATTATCGTCTGGGTGTACTTGGATTTCTGGCTGGTATTCATGGGCTTGAGGGCAATTATGGGTTAAAGGACCAGCAACTGGCGCTTCAGTGGATCCTTGACAATATCCACATGTTCGGGGGCGATCCGGATCAGGTCACCCTTTTCGGCGAGAGTGCCGGTGCTATGTCCGTGGGGCTTCATTCGTTGTCTATTCCCTCCAGTGACGGTCTGTTCAGGGCAGCCATCATGCAAAGCAACCCCTTTGGCATTCCCTACAAAACGGTCACAGAGGCCACCGCACAAGCCGCACTCCTGGAACAAAAGCTTGGGTGTAGCGGAAAAGGCATCGACTGTCTTCGTGGGGTGTCCGCCGATGACATCGTTAAGGAACAGGGAGATACTGCCATTGAGATGGTGAGTCTTCTGGGACTTCACCTAGCGGGCTTCCTGGTATGGGCGCCGGTTATTGATGGGACTTTTCTGGTAGAGGACCCAACAGTTTCCGCCGCAGCAGGAAAAATGAGGGTTCCGACACTTCTCGGTACCACTCATGACGAAGGCGTGCTGTTTGTCAATGAAATCACCAGTGCTTTCGGAGATAAAATCAATGCGGCTACCTACAAATCAATCCTGAGCCTGATTTTCGGCGCTGATCACACATCCGATATAATTGATCTGTACGGAATCAATCCAACCGGCGACAACACTGAATATCTGGTTCATATTGTAACGGACTACCTCTTTGGTTGTGCCAATCGATTTGTGGCGAACCAGGCAGTTTCAGATTTATATGCTTATCGATTTGATGAAGATTCCATCAATATCTGGCCTGACGTGGTACAATGTGAGGGCAAAGCCTGTCATGGAGACGACATCCCATTTACTTTTCATACGGACACGCAACTCGGAGTTCATTTTACAGAGGAGCAGAATGAACTATCAAATGCCATAATGGCATACTGGGCAGCCTTCGGCACCCGATTGAACCCAGACGTAAATGGCCGCCTGGCCTGGCCCACATACACACAATCCCTCATGGAGTATATGATTTTGGTGACACCCGAACGTTATATTGCTGTCAACCCCATTTCAAACTGCGACTTCTGGGACCAGATTGGTTACGATCTGAGACCCCCGAGTCTGGCGGCCGCAGCAGCAATACTTGCCGCGCTTAGACAATAAGTTGCGTTCTACGTTTTACTTCACGGCGGAGGGCCGGATGTAATAGCTGTCCCCGACAGTGGCGCCAAGGTAGGGCGGCGCCTTTTTCACGCCCTTCATTTCCTGGGTCAGCATGGTGCTCAGGTAGACCCGGGTCAGATCCTCCTTCTTCTCGGTCTCATTTTGGACCACCGTGGCAATGGGCAGGGTGTACTGGATCGGCTCCCCGAGAATATTCTTCTTGAAGACCCGCCAAGGTCCGGTAACCACCACCTTGAGGACCTTACTTAGCTCCTTTCCCTTCTCGGCGGCGAGCTTTTCCTCCTCCTTCTGGAGAAAGGCCTTGGCTTTTTGAGCCAGCTCCATGGCGTAAACACACAGTTTCGGTTATTTTGGATATAGCCACGATGTCCACTGGCGGCTCAAGAACCTGGAATCGCTTTTGGTGGTCACCGAAATCATCTTGATCGGAATGAATATGCCGAACAGTTTTTAACAAGTGTGGGGTTGTGATACGATCATCTGAAAGGGTCCCCCGAGAGTGCTGATACGTTATGGAAATCAACGGCTTGCCGCATGGTTTGAAATATGACATATGCCGTTCAAATCAGAGGAAAAAGTTTTTTCAAGAACCCTAATACCGCTGAATTGTGAATCCGACAGATCGTCTAAAGGCCACCCGCCAATTGAAAAAGTCCCCGAAATGAGTCCTATCCATATAATATTCTATGATTTGGCCCTCACAAGACTTCATCAGCTAAGTTGGCATAAACCGACTACACCAAATCGAAGGGCTACAATCCTCAGACTTCCTCATGACTTGATCTTGGCCAACGGAAGTTTACCTATAAGCAGTGCCATCACCTTTTAGACAGCCAGGATCAGAGCCCTGCCAGATCTAAACATTATTTTTCCGGGCTGAGCCGTCTTGGCCTTCAGCCCGGGTTCTGTTGAAATTATCCATGAATGCTGTCAATCCACCGCATCGCCTCGATATCACTCACTTTTCCGAGGTATCTTTGGGTGGT
>JAWOBA010000034.1:0-7968 GCA_046498285.1 Desulfatiglandales bacterium
TTTTGTTTTGCTTCTTGGAACATAATGGTATTCCTTTTATTATAATGGTTTTACCATTATAATATTTTTTTTCTTTTGTAAAGGATATTTTCTTGAGAGCGGGTATCTCCAAATAGCGCAGATGGTAAAAGCACTTGATTTAAACCCAGATTTTGCAGTAGGTATCGTCACGAGGGTTGAAAAACCTCAGCGAAACGAGAAGTTGGAGCGATTTTGCGCCGAAGGCATATTTGTAAATATGTTGAGAAGCAAAATCGTGAAACGATCGTTGCAGCAAGGTTTTTCAGGCCGCAGTAGGTGGCTACTGCATAATCTGGGTTAAAGGCTTAGAGGAAGCTATGCAATTTTAAAAAGATCTAGTATGGACTCATATTTTGAGGGCATTGTGCAAAAGAGATATCAACGTACTTATGGTTCAGTTTTTTCATATATAAACATCCAAGCAGATTAGAGGATCAATTGATGAAATGTGAAAGATTTTGTACGCACTCTACCAAAAATATTAGCGGTGTCCTATTTTTGGAAAGGAATCCGATGGAAGAGAAATTATTAAATAGAGTGTATTGACTGTCAGTTTAAGGATATTTCAGAATTGTGATTAAATCAACACACAAATTTCCCGAATTAATCTGACAGAGGGCAGGCAGCTCCACATATAAAATAAAAATTCCTATGCTATTTAATCAAAGTTCGAGCCATGTTCCAATATTTGCGTCCACTGCCTTTTTATAAATGGTAATAGCTGTTGCCATGTCATCCATGGCTAGGCCAAGATTTGCACAGATAATTTTTTCTTCTTTTTTTTCCCTGCCTGGTTTTATACCTGCGGCAATTTCTCCAAGATCTGCATAAATCTCAGGTATATGCTGAAAATATCCAAGGGATTTATAATAAAGGCACTGATCTTTATCATCGGTAACAAATTTGTCGCAATTATCAAATGACGATTTTTTCCAATAGGCATCAAAGTCCACTGGAGAAGCAAAGACACCTGGTTTGACCCATTCATTTTCGATGACAGGGTGAGGATCCTTAAGTATAGGTCCTGCGGTAACAATAATGTCGGAATCTCTTACTGCCTCTTCGGGACTTCCTGTGATCTGTATATTCAGTCCTGTCTCATCTCTCATTTCTTCTGCATAGCTGTTGACTGCATCACTTGAAATATCGTAGGCCTTAACATCTCTAAGGTCAGGTATCGTAATCGTAAGGGCTTTTAAGTTCGTTCTTCCCTGCACTCCGCACCCAAGGATTCCTACTATATGAGAGTCCATATTTGCCATATATTTGGCCGCAACTGCAGTGGCAGCACCAGTCCTCATGGCTGTAATCCAGTTACAGTCCATTACCGATAGGGGAATGCCTGTTTGGGGGTCATTGAGAATAAGAAGTCCATTAATATAGGGTAAGTTTTGCTTGTAATTTTCAGGATATCCACTGACCCATTTAATACCTGCTGAACCCAGAGAGGGAATATAGGCCGGCATGGCATGGATAAAGGCGTTGGGTAGGGGGTGGATTCCAGGTTTGGGAGGCATCTCTATCTTGCCGTGGCCTTTTTCCTTGAAGGCCTCATCCAGCACTTCGATAATTTCGTGCATAGAGAGATCGACTTTTTCAACATCCTTTTTTGATAAATATAGGAATTTGTGTGTTTTCACTGTTTAGCCTTTCTCTATTAATATATTCATTGTTAACGCTTCAGGAAAAACCCCTATCTTTTTAAAATATATGGGAAAAACCTATTCTGTCAATAGAAATTATCATGCCGGTATCCTGTGTCCATAGGCAAGCCATGTGTTATTTTATCGTTAGGACATTATCCCATGTGAGTAATTGAAGTTCAGTTGAAAAACTAATATGAAATATATTCTTGACAAAATGACTAAAACATAATAATGGTTAAACCATTTTAAAATCATGATAAAATGAGATCTCTGAACAACCTGGCGATTTTCAGAATTCCACGTTTTTTCAACCCAGATTATGCAGCAGGCATCGTCACGAGGGTTGAAAAACCTCAGCGAAACGAGAAGTTGGAGCGATTTTGCGCCGAAGGCATATTGGTAAATATGTTGAGAAGCAAAATCGTGAAACGATCGTTGTAGCAAGGTTTTTCAGGCCGCAGTAGGTGGCTACTGCATAATCTGGGTTAAAATAAACCACAAGCCACAAGGTACACAAAGTAAGGACTGCCCCTTAGGCGAAACTATGTATGTCCGGTGTTTAACCCGCCGGACATAAAATATTTACTTTGTGTTCTTTGCGTCTTCGTGGTTCAAAAAAGGGAATAAGTCAACGAAGTCAACAATGCCCCTGAGATCCCGATTTATCGGGGCAATCCGGATAGAGCAAAACTTCTCCATGGATACGTTACTGAAAAGACCAGCCCGGGAGCCTCAGAACTGAAGAAAAGCCCATCCTCGTAAAGTAGATATGAGTTATGCAAAGCTCTCACTGAGTGGCTGAGAGGGAATAATTAGAATAACACCATTATTAGAAAGCCTTTATGAGTATTACCCAGGTAGTAATTAATAGTATTGTCAGGGCCTCTGAGCTGACCCTTTTAAGCTTGGGACTGACCATAGTCTACGATATATTGAAATTTGCGAATTTTGCTCATACTGAATTTGCGGTAGTTGGGGTTTATCTAGCCTTTTTTTTAAACGTTACCCTGGGATTGCATATTATACCTGCTGCAATAGCAGCATCTTTTGTAACCGGCGCCTTTTCCATATTGATTGATAGGGCCGTGTTCAAAAAAATGAGAAACTCGAGTGGTACCATTATAATGGTAACATCATTGGGATTGGCTATTGCCTTAAGAAATGCTGTGCGTGCTATATGGGGAGCTGATGCCCAAAATTACTCAGTACCTCTCCAAACGCCAATCATTACTGATTACTTTCGAATCACTTCTCTCCAGATTTGGATTATTTTGGTTGGATTATCTGCTGTGTTTGTCTTTTATTTATTGCTTCATCATACCAAATTGGGTAAGGCCATGCGTGCCTCCTCTGACAATCCTGAATTAGCTCAAGCAAGTGGTATTGCGACTGAAAAAATCATTACATATGTTTGGTTCATAGCTATTACCTTTGCCTCCATCGGAGGTATTCTAATAGGCCTGGAAACCTACATTCTTCCTTATATGGGTTTTGCTATTATTGTTCCGGTATTTTGCGCCACTATAATGGGGGGCATAGGAAATCCCTATGGAGCAATGCTTGGTGCTCTGGTGCTTGGTTTTGCTGAAAACTTTGGCCTCTATATCAATTTTGGGAAAATCATAAACTTTGGGGGAATTCTAAATTTCTCTCAAGATTTATTTATTCCTACAGGTTATAAGCCTGCTATCAGCTTTATCATCCTCATTTTAGTGTTGCTTATAAAGCCGAGAGGAATTTTGGGAGTAAAAAAGGAGGGTTGATGGGCGTTATTAATTTTTTAGCATATTTGGCAATAATGATGGGAATATACGGCATTCTGAGCCTAAGCCTTAACCTCCAGTATGGTTTTACAGGATTAGCCAATTTTGGTCAGGTAGCTTTTTTTTGCTTGGGTGCGTATATATCGACTATCATTGTATTAGTGTTTAAAATGCCATTTATTTTCGGCCTTTTTGGAGCAATACTTATTGCCGGCCTTTTTGGATATCTGATATCTATCCCTACAGCCAACCTCAAAGAAGATTACTGGGCTATTGTCACACTTGCCGCTGCAGAAGTTGTTCGAATCTTCTTTCTGAATGAAGACTGGGTTGTGGGTGGAGGACCTTATCAGGGAGGCTCCTTCGGTATTGGTGGTATTCCACAACCCCTTCGATCTCTTTTTTCAGCCTATACGTATCCTTTCTTTTATTTAGCAATTGTTATTGTTTGCCTGTCTGTAACATACATAGTCATCAATGCACTTACTCGATCCCCTTTTGGGAAAGCAATAAAGAGTATCAGGGAGGGAGATAATCTTCCACTAGCTCTGGGGAAGGATGTAAAAAAATTTCGTATGAAGGTAATGGCTACAGGAGGGAGCTTTGGGGGGTTAGCAGGGTCTCTTTGGGCTCATTATCATGGATTTGTAAGCCCTGAACAGTTTTTACCATTAGAGACATTTATTATTTGGGCTATGGTTATTGTTGGAGGAAAGGCAAACAATAAAGGGGCGATTTTAGGAGCAGTTATCATAATGCTATTCTACAATTCAACACGATTTCTTAAGGATTACATTCCTATTGAAGAGGTCACCTTAGCTAGCCTCAGGATGGTGGCAATTGGGTTATTGATTGTATTTGCTATGCTTTTCATGAAGGAAGGATTGCTCAAGGAGAAAAAGACGATTTATTAACAGGAACAATTTTATACGATATTTATATATGAGGAAGTTGCAGGCGTTATACCCTGCTACTTCAAAGATGGAATTATCGGATAATGGATTATTGAAAAACATGCAACACATTATGTAAACTATTTTTTTTGAAATCATTTTTGTATCATTATGGCATTTTCGCCGATGATTCAGCAGAAAAGAGGTCCAAAAAGTAATGCAATCATGCTTAAGATAGATAATGTATATAAAAGCTTTGGAGGCATCTTAGCCCTTAATGGTGTAACCTTTAGTGTAGAACCTAACACTATCACAGGACTCATTGGTCCAAATGGATCAGGCAAAAGCACCCTCTTTAATGTAATATCCGGTTTTTACCGCAAAGATAGAGGAGAAATCTATTTTCAAGGAAAGAAGATCGTAGGGTTAGAGCCATACAAAATAGCTATGCTGGGAATTGGCAGAACCTTTCAAATAAGCGAAGTGACTGAAAAGATGACTGTACTGGAAAACCTTCTTCTGGCACCCAAAGGGCAAACCGGTGAAGGAATATTCAATATTTTCCTGCATCCTTTGAAAATAAGGCAAGAAAATGAGCGAAACCTCAAGAAGGCATATGAGGTGCTTGACCTTATTCAACTTTATACCTTAAGAAACGAGTATGCTGGAAATCTTTCTGGCGGGCAAAAAAAGCTCCTGTCCCTGGGGAGAATATTAATGCTAGAGCCTATACTTATATTATTAGATGAGCCAACAGCCGGTGTGAACCCTATCCTTATCAAAGATCTTATCATTGCTATAAAAAATCTAAGGGAAAAGAAAGGGGACACTATTTTATTGGTAGAACATAACATGAAGGTTATCAGCGAGATTTGCGATAAGGTCATTGTATTGGATTTCGGTAAAAAGATTGCAGAAGGAACGCCGGAAGAAATTCAAAAGAACGAGAAAGTGCTTGAGGCATACCTTTCTGGAAGTTCAAAACCTGATGGAATACATGAAGAATCTTGAGGCAAATAATATTTTTGCAGGATACGGTAAGTCGGAGATCTTACACGGCATATCTATCTATATTGAAAAAGGAGAGGCAATCACCATTATTGGGCCCAATGGAGCCGGTAAATCAACATTGCTAAAGGCTATTATGGGTTATATACCTGTTTTTAAAGGGGAAATATACTGGAAAGGAGAAAATATTACTCGCCTTGAACCTCATGAAAAAGTCGGCAAAGGTTTTGGCTATGTTCCTCAGTTAGGAAATGTATTTCCTTCCCTCACTGTCAAAGAAAACTTAGAAATGGGCGGTTTTATTAAAAATAAAGAGATGATTAAAAAAAGAATGGATAAGTCCTTTCAGCTTTTTCCTATCCTAGCTGACAGATTAAAACAAAAGGCCGGCACCTTGAGTGGAGGCCAGAGACAGATGCTCGGTATGGCCAGGGCCTTAATGACAGATCCAGAGCTACTTATTTTAGATGAGCCTTCAGCTGGACTCTCTCCAAAGGTCTCAGAGGAAGTATTCTCTATCATCGCTGATATACATAGCAAAATAGCGAGTGCTATTATTATGATAGAGCAGGATGCGTATCAATCCTTGAGTATCTCTGATCGGGGTTATGTGCTCGTGATGGGGCAGAATGAGTTCGAGGACAGAGCGGACAAGATACTATTGAATGAAAAAATCAGGGAGGCCTATCTGGGAGGATGAAAACTCAATTTGGAAGGAGGTGAAAAAAAGAAGATTTTATATCCGGCAGGAAGTAATAATCAGTAACAATAACAGTTTTATGTAAAAGGGGGAAAACAATGAGAAAATTAGTGTTGTCTATGGCAGGAGTATTTTTCTTGGCAGCTCTACTAATCGCTGGCATGCCTTTTTCATCCGAGGCGGCTGAGCCAGTAATTATCGGCTCTATATGTCCTTTAACCGGAACAAATGCGGTACAAGGTCTTGATATGAAGCAAGGAGAAGGTCTTGCTTTGGACGAAATCAATGCTGCTGGAGGGATTTATGGTCGCCCGTTAAAGATTATTTGGGAAGATACTGAATCCAGTCCCAAGGGTGGAATGGATGCTGTACACAAACTTGTGGAAATTAATAAGGTACCGTTAATCATAGGAGCATATTCAAGTGGTATTAGTTTGCCTACAGGACAATGGACCAATTCAAAAAAAGTTATTCAAATCTCTGAGGCCTCTACCTCACCAAAGTTGAGAGAGATTGGACCGTATTTTTTTAATGTGATGGGCTTGGATGAGGTTATGGGTACCAAATTGGCTGAATTTGCCTTTGAAAGTGGGGCAGAAACATTTGCCTCTATCGTGGTGAACAATCCCTTTGGTATAGGAATTGAGATATGGACAAAGAAAGCAGTGGATAAGGCAGGTAAAACATGGTTAGAGGCTGTCAGGTACAATGAAAAGAAGGCTGACTACCGAGCAGAACTCGAGCGCCTTTTTGCGAAAAAACCAGATGTCGTCTTTTTTACCGCTTATGGAACAGAGAGCAAACTGCTTTTAAAGCAGGCCTTTGAGATGGGATTAAAGCCTTCAAAAGGTTGGTATGCTGATTATATGACTATGTGGAGCAATGAGGTGATCCCTGAAACCGCTGAAGGGATAAAAGGGCTTGTAATGGGCTCAACTTCTGGATCCCGCTTTGAGGACTACCAGGCTGCATACAAGAAGAAATATGGCGAGAAGGCAAAACAAACAGCATTTGGAATGTATGCTTATGATGCCGCCTGGATTGCTGCCTTAGCCCTAAGTATGACAGGCAGCACTGATACTGATAAGATTGCCAATGCCTTATACCCTGTGAGCAAGATATACAATGGAGTTTCAGGAGATAAGAGTTTTGATAAAGACGGTATGCAGGTCACAGATTACTACACAAGAAAGGTCTATAAAGACGGGGAGCTGGTTTTTTATAAATAAAACACCTCGCTTTTCAATATCGGGGCCGTTAAAGGCCCCGATATTCTTAGTTAGAATCATTTATTCTTATGCCCCTCTTTTCTTCATCAAGAAAGTAAACTGCCAGTCATGTATTGTAGAAATACCTTGTTTTCAGCTTTTTCTGCATATATTCTCTAGTTTTTCTTTTTTTCAAGATTGATCAAGTACTATATTAGTGTGAGGGTAAAGGAAAAGATTGAATCAGGTAGAAAAAAGGGAGGAGTGTGATGAGGTGGAACGATTAGATGGCTACCAATAAGGGTGAACAAGGCCAGATAAGACCGTATCTTTTCATCATGTGTGCGGCGGTTTTATGGGCATCTGGCGGAACCGCTTCGAAATATCTGTTCAACGCGGGTATAAGCCCATATGTTCTGGTTCAGTACAGGGTAAGCTTTTCCTCCCTTGTTCTATTTGGATATCTCTTTTTCTTTAAGAGACAGTCACTAAAAATTAATAGCAAGGATTTATGGAGCCTTGCCATACTGGGCGTACTCGGTATGGGCGGGGTGCAGGTGACGTATCTTTTTGCCATCTCTAAAATCAAGGTTGCGATGGCTATCTTGCTGCAGTATTTAGCTCCATTTTTCGTGGCCATCTATAGTTACCTCTTTTTTAGAGAGAGAATGGATCGCTGGAAGGTACTTTCAATTTTGTTGGCCTTTATTGGCTGTTTTTTTGTGGTGG
>JAWOBA010000075.1:0-10672 GCA_046498285.1 Desulfatiglandales bacterium
CATAATGACCACACTATTTACACCAAGTAAAATTAACAGCATGACACTTTCGAACCGTTTTGTACGATCTGCTACCTGGTCGGGAATGGCAACTGATGATGGTGAAGGCACTCCTCAGTTAGTCGATTTGATGGTCAACCTTGCAAAAGGGGGTGTCGGCCTCATTATTACCGGTCATACCTATGTTCGCCAAGATGGTCAGGCAGGCCCGTGGCAGCTTGGGATTTATAAGGATGACCTTGTCCCGGGCCTTCAAAGCATTGTCCAGGCAGTGCACGAAAATGGCGGAAAAATCATCTTACAACTTGCACATGCCGGTTTCTACGCCAAATCTGCCCTTACACGGCAACCACCCCTAGCTCCTTCAAGGGTGCATGGACTTTCAAAATCCCCCCCCAAAGAGATGAGCATTCTGGACATCAATGATGTTGTCAAATCCTTTGGGGAAGCAGCCAGGCGTGCAAAAAATGCAGGATTTGACGGTGTTCAAATCCATTCGGCCCACGGATACCTTCTTAGCCAATTTCTCTCTCCGTTTTTTAACCATCGCATCGATGAATATGGTGGCACGATTGAAAATCGGTCTAGAGCCCTTCTTGAAGCACTTCATGCTATAAGAATTATCGTAGGCGGAGATTATCCAATTCTCGTAAAACTCAATTGCCAGGATTTCATTGATGGTGGACTTACATTGGAAGATTCAATCAGAGTAGCCATCATGCTTTCAGAGGAAGGGATCGATGGTATAGAGTTAAGCGGAGGGCTCTTGACTTCCCCTAAGCTTGGTCCCAGCAGAAGAGGGATTACCTCAAAAAACCAGGAGGCATATTTTCGCAATGAGGCAGCATCCTTTAAGGAGGAAATACATGTGCCTTTAATTCTCGTGGGCGGAATAAGATCATACTACGTAGCTGAACAAATTATCAACCAGGGAGTAGCCGATTATATCTCTATGAGCCGTCCTTTTATTAGGGAACCTGATTTGATCAATCGCTGGAAAACAGGTGACTTACGGAAGGCAGCATGTATTTCCGTTAATAAGTGCTTCTCTCCAGCCATGACCGGACAAGGCATATATTGTGTAACCGAGAGAAAAGGGAAAGATCTTTAGTGCTATTACACGAAACCATGAAAGATCAGTTTACATCCATTATTTACACACTCATGCACCCAAAAAGGGACGAAGAGACCTTTTCCATCTTAGACCCTGCCCAGCAATTTGACGAAAAGCGTACTGACAAAGCTGGTATTGCTCAGGCATTGAACGCTGCTTTTCTCATCGCTCTCACTAACCATAAACATCCGCAATCAAAACAGGCAAAACGCTTTCTGATTGCCATGAGAGACTCATCTGAATGGGCAAACATAGCTACCTTTTACCTCAACGGGATAAGCCTGGTTCATCGTGAAATTGAACATGTATGCAAGAATGACCTTAATTTTTCGGACCGTCTAAAAAGCCTTTCGGAGTGGATGTCAAACAAAGAAAATCTGCACAACAGTGAAGAGGTGGTAGAAAGGATATGGTCTGTATTTTTTCCTGAAGCACATGGGATCCTTAAACATAAAGAAAAATGTGTAAATGATTTACGAGCAAAACGGACTGTTACTATTACAAAACCTAATGCAGAACCAATCAGCAATCCAGCCCAAGAGATACTCTTTACCTCAAATGTGCTCCTTACTATACCTTCAGAATTGAAATCTCTCAATGATCTTCCTGTAAACAATCAACTCAAAAAAAAGCTTGGGAAGATTATGGGCGAACACCAGTTATTTAGCTATGATCATCCTATCAGTTTTGGAATCCATCCAGAGAAAAGTGAACTCATTTATGGCCTTCGAGGCTTAAAGGCAGCTTTTGATTTTGAGCATAATCGTGGGAATCTGTCATATGATGAAAAACCTATCTGTCTATTATCCGTCTCTGTTACCCATGGCGGGCTCCGGAACATCGCCAAAACGTATCTCAAAGAAGTTTTCCTTCACTTAAAAAAACTGGAGGATATTGATGTCTATATATTCACAGAAATTGATACACAACGAATAATTGAGGAAATTCTTGTACCCGCAGCCATACATTATCTACAGAATAAAGATGCAAAAGAAGTCCTCAGCGTTTTTGGTGTGGACGGCGAATATGGGAGACACTACAGCTTCTTAAAGTCAATTGCCGCATTTTGGAGCATCTTTATCCAGCCAAAAATTAAGGCGACATTCAAAATCGATCTTGACCAAGTCTTTCCACAAAAGGAGCTGGTGGAACAGACAGGCAGCTCTATTTTTGAACATTTCAGAACACCGCTTTGGGGAGCACAGGGTTTGGATTGCAATGGACAACCTTTAGAGCTTGGGATGATAGCTGGAGCCCTCGTTAACGAGCAGGATATTGGAAAATCCTTATTCACTCCTGATGTTTTATTTCCAAACTATACCCTTTCACCAGACGAATATATTTTCTTTAGCACATTACCGCAAGCTCTTTCGACTGAGGCAGAAATGATGACACAGTATACCAAAAATACCTTAAACGGTAAAAGAATATGCATTCAGCGTATTCATGTAACTGGTGGAACAAATGGCATTCTTATTAGTAGCCTACGACGCTATCGACCCTTTACCCCATCGTTTATTGGCCGTGCAGAAGACCAGGCCTATATCCTCTCTGTCTTAACTAATCCGGGAACAAAACTGGGATATGTACATAAAGACGGACTCATTATGCGTCATGACAAGCAGTCATGTGCTCAGAAAACAATTCAAGGATCTTACATAAACAAAATGATTGGTGACTACATCCGCATACTTTACTTTTCTGCATATGCCAAAGTACTTACCAATGATATCCCAACCTTAAAGGATAGCATTGACCCATTCACAGGCTGTTTCATATCTAAAATTCCGGCATCTGTTACCTATTTACGCTTTGGGTTAAAGGCGGCATCCTTCTTTGCTGCTAAAGAAGAAGAGCACGGTCTTAATTTCATTACAATAGGCGCAAAACGCATTACGAATGGTCTTGCTTTTGTTAATGGTAAAAACAGTACGCTAAAACACCACTATGAAAAAGAACGCATTGGCTGGAATCTATACTATGATACGCTTTCGGCAATCGAGAATGCACTTAGGAATGGTGAGAGTTTTGCATTGGATCTGAAAAAAAAGGCTGAAACCATCATCAATCAATGTTATGAAAAATTTGAAACGAAATGATTGAGGAAAAAACCGTATCATCATCTGCTTTCTTTGATGATATATAGTAGTAGAGCTTTACACAACCTGACCATTTTTTTTACTTCGAATAGAGAGGGTAGACTTTTCTGAGGTGACTGGTGAAAGGATGCTGTCTTTTCGCAACATATCAGTGGGGGAAACCGCGGACCCCGATTCATCGGGGCAACGCGGATGAGGCAAAACTCCCCCCTGGATACGTTGATGAAAAGACCAACCCGGGGGCCCTGGAACTGAAGAAAAGTCGACCCTCTTTCGGAAAATATGAGTTCTGCAAAGCTCTCGGTGGGTGGTAGACTTGCTCCGTCATTTTAATACATAAAGGAGCTCAAAATCTTCTGTGGAGTTCCATGGGCAAGCCACACTTGAGGCGAATAAACCCGCAGCATCGCATAGTTCCGCCAATCCACTTCGTGAACAGCGGGACTTAGCAGCACGATATCCCGCCCGCATCGCCTGAGCAAGAGCGATGGCGGGCAGGCACAATCATAACCCTGACCACAAAATGTGGCAGGATACATGGATACACCTTACTGTAAGGAGAAAATGGGAATGCTAAAACCGGGAACCTACATTAAAATGACTAAGGGTTATAAAGAAACAAAAGGTGTAGTTACTGAAAGAACCAAATCTCGATTTGAATTATATATCCTAAAACTGAATAATGGCCTAAACGTAATAGCAGGACCTTCGGCCTTTGACCCCCTAAAAAAGCAAGCTTTATATAACGAATCCATTCAAGAATGAAGAGGAGAGAGCCTGATGGCTGTTGAAGATGAGTTGGCATTAGAGACCTCTTGGTAAGGAAGCAGTAGAAGTACGTTCCTTAGCTCTATCTGGGGCTTTGGCAGTTAAGTACTGCTTTCTCCATAATACCTCGTGCTTGAAATGGTCTCTTTTTTAATAATAAAAAATGGTCATTCGTTGTAATTATTCATGTTCAAAATTTCGGATTGGCACCTCAAATCCACCATGCATCCGGCCTCATTTCCGACTGAGGATGGAGCAGGCGGACTAGGGTTAAGGTCAATGATTCTATCCTTCCGCGCTGGGTAAACAAAGGAAACAATTCATGAGCCGTCTCCATTGCTACCATCCCTAATGAGAGATGAAAGGGCATTTATAAATCTGGCAACAGAGGCCTTGAACTGGCATACCGATAGTTCAAAGCAATTCAAAGGCATGGGATTGGAGACTAACATGGACATGTGTTTGATCCAGGGGATGAATTGCTAAAGAGCCTGCAATTTAAAATTTCCCCTAAAAAAATATGAACAAGGTATTTTATCTTGACTTGATTATATATATTAAGTATAGAAGATACCATAAATAAAGGCTTTATTCTTTTGATTGTTATGCGTTGTAGTGGAGGGCATCATGAACAAATCCCAGTTGGTAGAGAAATTGGCAAAAGCAGAAGATCTCACCATCAAAACAGCAGAGGATATAGTAAATACTGTTTTCAAAGAAATGGAAAAGTCACTTGTGCAGAATAGTAGAATAGAAATTCGAGGATTGGGAAGCTTTAAGATCAAACAATATGACGGTTATAATGGAAGAAACCCGAAGACAGGCAAAATTATCAATGTTGAGAGCAAAAAGCTCCCATTTTTTAAGGTTGGTAGAGATTTAAAGGAAAAAGTCGACTACACCTGATATCTTCACACTATAACTATCCCTTGGTCGTGCTAGACGGGGAGTTAGCGGTGCCCTGCATCCCGAAATCCGCTTATGCGGGGTCAAAGATCCTTTCTGAGAAACAAGAATGGTGGTCAATGCTTTTCGTAAGAGAGGAGGTCGGACCTCGTGTGACAGATTGTTATGAACCCCGTCAGGTCCGGGAGGAAGCAGCGGTAAAT
This sequence comes from Desulfatiglandales bacterium, assembly GCA_046498285.1. Classification (GTDB taxonomy): domain Bacteria; phylum Desulfobacterota; class DSM-4660; order Desulfatiglandales; family B25-G16; genus B33-G16. The sequence goes on from JAWOBA010000075.1 coordinate 5,091, forward strand.
AATTTAATCTGCATCACGAAGCAATCTGGCCTAAGTACCTCTTCTTACCCTAAGATTACCACGTTTTTTGTTCAAAGAAGGATGCACGACCAAGGTACTTTCCCCTGGTCCATTCCCCGATTCGTTGTTTCCCGCATTCTGAAAAATACAGATCTAACAAAACCACTGCAAACATGGTATGATTCAATACATTTTCCCAATCTCTCTCAAATCAGGATTCATTACAACCAGTTAAGCTTATTGGTAACGAGATGTTTGAAGAAACCGCACTAATAACGTGTAATCGTCAAGTAGGAAAAGATATCTGGATTATGGGGTTCCAGTCCGTAAATCTTGCCTCAATTGCCAATCCCGGGCAATTTCTGATGGTTCATTTACACAGAACTACAAATGATCCCTTATTACGGAGACCCTTTTCAATCCACAGAATTCAGGAAGAAAATCAGCTGATGATTTTATATAAAGTTGTTGGAAAGGGAACGTTACTTCTCTCATCTTTAAGAGAAAATGATCCTGTTTCGGTTATCGGACCACTGGGAAATGGTTTTACAATGTGTAAGCCAGATGAAAAACCCTTGCTTATATCTGGTGGTATGGGTGTAGCTCCCTTATTTTTCTTTGCACAGAGGTTACATAAAGTTCAAAACCAGAAAACTAAGATGTTTCTTGGTTTTACAACATCTCAGGAGGTTATTCTTATTGATGAGCTAAAAGATCTGAACATCGATCTTTCTCTTACCACAGAGGACGGATCATTGGGTGTTCCAGGACTTGTCACTGACCTCTTAGATGAATACCTTCGTCAAAAATTTACAAAAAAACCAGTAATGTATGCCTGCGGTCCACCTCTCATGCTAAAGAAAATTGCCCACATGGCTGCTATTTCAAAATTAAGGTGCTATGTTTCCTTGGAAGGCTCCATGGCATGTGGCCTCGGGATATGCCAAGGCTGTGCTGTTAAAGCAGGTAATAACCAAAACAAACCATATTACTATATATGTCAGGATGGTCCAGTCTTTTCATCCGAAATGATTGCCTGGGGGGGTTATGTAAATGGCTCATCAGCCTGATTTATCAATAACCATAGGTAACCTACACATAAAGAATCCAGTTATTACTGCCTCTGGAACCTTTGGCTATGGTACCGAATTAACCTCTTTCTATGATCCTTCACTTCTAGGTGCCATAATTGTTAAAGGTCTATCCCTAAAACCAATGCCTGGAAACCCAGCTCCAAGGATTGTAGAAACTCCGTGCGGTCTCCTAAATGCAATTGGGCTCGCTAATATTGGGATAGAGGCCTTTATAAAAGAAAAACTTCCATCTTTTATTGACACTAATACCCCTATCATCACCAATATATACGGCCATACTATTAATGAATATGCTGAAATGGCCAAAAGAATAGAAAGGGTTGACAGGATTGCTGCGATAGAGATAAATATATCCTGCCCTAATGTCGAGGCAGGGGGAATGGCCTTTGGTATAGATCCAGATAGTGCAATAAGGGTAACAGATCAGGTAGTAAAAAATACAACCAAACCCGTCATAGTCAAATTAACACCCAATGTAACAGATATAGCCAGTATAGCTAAGGCAGTAGAATCTGCCGGTGCACAGGCCATATCCGTCACAAACACATTTCTGGGTATGGCTGTAGATGTAGCCACTAAACAACCCAAACTAAAAAATATAATAGGAGGCCTTTCCGGTCCTGCCATTAAACCAATAGCCCTCTATCTCCTTCATAAGGTGGTTGCCACTGTAAACATTCCTGTAATTGGTGTAGGGGGTATTATGGACTATTTGGATGCCCTCGAATTTATTATTATCGGAGCAAGCGCCGTCCAAGTGGGCACAGCAAACTTCGTTAATCCAAAGGCAGCTATTGAAATAGTGCGTGGCTTGAGTGATTACTGTGTAAAAGAAAAGATCAGTGATATCAATCAAATTATAGGGAGCCTCAAAACAAATGGAAAAAATTATGAAAAAAGCAGAGATAAAAAAAATAAGTGAAAGACTAACCGCGCAACCCAAGCTTGTTTGGGATGCAGCAAATAAAAAGGAGAAAGAGCAGCTTTTCGCTTTTGATAAGGAGTATCAAAGCTTCTTAAACAAGGCAAAAACAGAAAGGGAGGCAGTTACCATAATATCTGAGATAGCAAGTAAGAATAGTTTCTCCCCAAATCCTTCAAAAAGATATCCTATAAAACTGATGAAGGCATTTCAGAAAAAATTAATCGCTCTTTCCATATCTGGAAAGAAACCCATAAATGAAGGCATTAATATAATTGTCAGCCATCTTGATTCTCCTCGACTTGATCTGAAACAAAATCCCCTTTATGAGGAAGTTGATCTGGCATTTATGAAAACTCATTACTATGGTGGTATAAAAAAATTTCAATGGCTCACCAGGCCCCTTGCAATTCATGGAACGGTAATCCGTTCCGATGGTAGTTCGTTAGACATCGTTGTTGGTGAGGATGATTCTGATCCGGTATTTACAGTATCTGATATCCTTCCCCACTTAGCAAAAAATGTGCAGACTGATAAAAAGGTTTCTGACGCGTTTGTTGGAGAAAAGCTTAATCTAATGGTCGGCTCCATCCCTTTTGGAGATAAAGCCACAAAAGATAGGTTTAAGTTGGCAATCCTAAACCTCTTAAACGAACGATTCGGCCTTGTTGAAGAGGATTTGATAAGCGCTGAACTTGAGGTTGTCCCTGCTGGAGTGGCACGAGATATTGGATGGGACAGGGGCCTGACCGGAGCCTATGGTCATGATGATCGCTCCTGTGTTTTTACCAGTCTCAAGGCAATAATTGATATTGAGAAGCCGCAGAAAACAGCCCTGGTTTTATTCGTTGATAAAGAAGAGATTGGAAGTGACGGTGCAACAGGGGCGAAATCCAGGTTTTTAGAGAGTGTCCTGGCTGATCTCATGATTGCTCATGGCAAGGAACCCCTTTACCATGAAATACACAAAATTTTAATGAATTCAAAGGCCCTTTCAGCAGATGTAAATGGAGCCCTTGATCCAGATTATCAGGATGTTCATGAAAAAAGAAATGCCGCCCGGCTCGGTTATGGAATATGTATGACAAAATTTACAGGGTCAGGAGGCAAATATGGTGCCAGTGATGCAAATGCTGAGTATGTCGGCTGGCTTCGAAACTTATTTAACAAAAAGAAGGTAGTATGGCAGACAGGAGAACTTGGAAGAATAGATGAAGGTGGTGGTGGCACAGTAGCAAAATTTCTTGCCACATATGGTATGCAGATTATTGACTGCGGTCCTCCAGTTTTATCCATGCATTCCCCGTTCGAAGTCGTCCATAAAGGAGATATTTATATGACATATAAGGGCTACAAGGCATTTTTTGAATCGTAATTACGGTATCCGGCAAAAAACTACGTTCAATGGTGCTATGCTTCTGTCTGTATCAATGCTTACATCCACACGGTAAGGAGGCACCATACTCTGGAAATTACGAATCCGGGTAGGAAGTGGCCTTGATGGCCACCCCCTCCCGACAGAACGGCTCGTGCCGGCCAGGTAATCCGCTCCTCGATTAGCAACTGAACAAAGATTGTTCAAGAAATCGCTTGGTGAAATCATTCAAAAATATAAGGCCCTGCTTTCTAAACCATTTGAGGTCCATGACGAAACGGACCGCCCTGCGGTGAACCGACTGCCATTTGTTCATTCTGATCCAGACCTTGTGGGCTTCCTGCCGTTTAAAGCCGGATGTAATCATGATCCGCTGAACCTTGTGGAGATTCTTCCACTTCTTCAACTGCCTGGACCGTAACCGATTCCTGATCCAACCGTCGAGAGCCCCGAACAGTTTCTTAGACTCCTGAATCCCGGAATAGCCCACCCAACCCTGGAGATATCGGTTGAGGTCTTGGGTGATCTGGTACATGGATAGAGGATTGTTCCTCCGGGTGAGCTCTCAGATTTTCGCCTTGAACTTAAGCCGTGACTTATTGCTCACCCGGATCTTACCCCGGAGAATTTGGAACCCCAAAAAAGGGACGTGTTTAGCCTCCGGCACCCCTAATGGGATTCGGGTATCTCCCCTTGGCTTCTATAGTTCCATCCCTCACCTTGCAACTTTATGTCAGTTCCTCCTCGCGGTCACTATCGCCTCTCGTTCACGGCTTTCCATGCCCCAGCGACGCTACTAAGGCATCCAGGCTTCCTCTCCTGGTCATCAGAGTTTTATTCGCCACTCCGTTACCGGACTTCAGAGGCCCTGAGTCATAAGTACTATCCCTGAATCTACCACCCTTTGGCCCCTTCCCGTTTCGGGATCTCCTAATCGGAATCGGTTTTATAAAATCCATTGCGACATTCAATTTCAGGCCAGGAGGGCTTCCCTGGGTAAGACGCGCCACCTCCCCGTATACCGTCCAACTTCGGTTCGGTTCACCGAATATTAGGTCTCGCTCTTTCACGCCTGCTCGACCTCCTTCACGCTGCCATATAGTCCCCCCTTCGGGCGGGATTCGCTACGTACACGGGTTCTGCCTCATGCTTCCTCCAGACGGCCCATGTCTGGAATCCGCCCTTGCCTTGTCGGCGTTGCCTTTCCGTCCGGTAACGGCGGATGATTTTACTTCCAACCTCTCGGCCAGAAGATCGGCGTCTGCCTCATGCCAGGCGCACGTGAAGCTTCCCTCCCACAGGGCGGGGCATCTTAAAAGAAACACTAACTTATATTGGGGGGACTTATCCCCCAAACCCCCAGAAACATTCATCCCCGCGCACAGCACAGGGTATTCTGGTAAAATTTCATAAAAAACCGTATCAATTGCGTTAGTACCCCCTTTCTAGCCGATTAATCCTCTAAAAAGTCCAGCCGCTAAGTGTTTCGATTCACAAATCCTGTTATGTATTCCAATGAGTATAATCTTTTCTATTGTCTTGAACACTAACTTTTTCGGCAGTGAGTTCAAAACCGAAGCGCGTGGGCCGGATGAAGAAATGAAGTTGCACCACCAAATATATAAATCAAGAAATTAAGTGTTAGACGCCATAATATACAGCAATTAAAGGTGAATGGGCTATAATCATGCAATGAGAGGTTTTTCCTTGATCTTGTACATTCAAGGGAGTATTTTGTTTTGCGGTAAGGGAATACCATCGGTTAACCTTATCCAAAGATTACCCTGTTGGCGAACCCTTCAAAATGTAGCAACATAAATGCTGCTTCTTGTTTTTTTTGATTACGACTGCTCTCACCTATCTCGATACATCTCGCATGAGATATGAATTATTTCTCAGAAGGTTACAGTAAAAAGGTTCTGCAAGGATGTATATATGCGACCTTACTTTGGAAATAAAATGTTCGCATTTAGTATAATAACAAAAAGGGGATAACTACTATGAACACAATCAAAATCGCTATAGTAGGTATTGGTAACTGTGCAAGCTCTCTTCTCCAAGGAATAGAATATTATAGAGGAAAGAACAGCAGCGATGCTATCGGGTTGATGCACTGGGACATTGGGGGATACAAACCCTATGATATCAAAATCGTTGCCGCATTTGATATTGATCAGCGAAAGGTGGGAAA
>JAWOBA010000081.1:0-27013 GCA_046498285.1 Desulfatiglandales bacterium
TTTTGCCTGCCCACTCTATTCTGAGTTCACCTTTATTTGCAAGATCTATATCTTTGATATCATAGTCCATAATTTTCCCCTTGGTTAATAGGTTAGTAGCAAGATGATATAGGATTTACCGCATCCTTTTAATGGCCTCATTTAGAAGGGCGAGCTCGTTGCCTTTTAAGGTCATACAGAGAGCTTTAGAGACTCATATTTCCCTAAGAGGGTCGACGTTTCTTCAGTTCCCTCCGGGCCGGAGGCTACCAGTCACCTCAGAAAGGTCTACCGTCTCTATTCGAAGTAAAGAAAATGGTCAGGTTTTGCAGAGCTCTACATACAGTTGCTCACAATACCCTGTTACAGGATTTTCTTGCCCGCCTTTCCAGTTTATCATATTCACTCAGGCACATAGGATATACGGTGCATGCACCACTTTGATAGAGACTTAAAGCGCGCAAAGACAAAGGAGCGCTTTGCAACTTTGCCGGAATAATCGCTGTGATCGCTAATCCAGTATTGGATTGATAGTGATCTATAAGAAGATTATACAGATTTGCTATCTCGCTGTGGACTTGGTTTTTTTCAATCCTTTCAGTGGAAAGCAAAAAATAACCACATCTAAGGAGTCTTTGAGTCTGCAGGTAATAAATCCATAAGCAATTAAATGATCTTTTTAAGTTTGTCAATGAGATCCGTTTTTTCCCAGGTGAACTCATCTAATTCACGTCCAAAGTGCCCATAACTGGCTGTTTTTTTGTATATGGGCCGTAAAAGGTCTAATTGCTCAATTATGGCGCCTGGCCGCAGATCAAATTCTTTTTCTATTGCTTTTGTTATCTCATTACAGGGAACAGCACTTGTTTCATACGTATTAACAAGCAAACTAACTGGTTGTGCTTTGCCAATGGTGTATGCCAATTGGATTTCACATCTTTCAGCCAGACCTGCAGCAACGATATTTTTGGCAATATAGCGACACATGTAGGAGGCACTCCTGTCCACCTTGGATGGGTCTTTTCCAGAAAATGCTCCACCCCCATGGTAACCAAATCCGCCGTATGTATCCATGATGATCTTTCTGCCGGTCATGCCGCAGTCTCCTAAAGGACCACCAGTAACAAATCTACCAGTAGTATTTATAAAGAATTGTGTATTTTTGTCAATCATTTCAGGGGGTATCACCTTCTTTATCACCTCTTCAATAATTGCCTCCCTCAATGTATCGTAATCAACGTCAGGGGAGTGTTGTGCTGCGATAACAACTGTATGAGCAGTGGTCGGCTTTAAATCTATATACCTCACAGTCACCTGGGATTTCCCATCGGGCCTCAGCCATGGAAGTTTTCCAGATTTCCGGACATGGGCAAGTCTCTGGGTAAGATTGTGTGCAAGATAAATAGGCATGGGCATAAAAGTTGGGGTGTCAGTACATGCATATCCAAACATGAGACCCTGGTCACCTGCTCCCTGTTCTTTGAATAGACCAGTACCATTGACTCCCTGTGCAATGTCACTTGATTGCTTGTCGATACTTGTGATAACTGCACATGTCTCCCAGTCAAAGCCCATAGATGAATTGCTGTATCCTATTTCTTTTATTGTTTGCCTGGCAATTTCTGGTAGTTCCACATAGCACGATGTGGTTATTTCTCCTGCAATAACTGCCATGCCAGTAGTGACAAGGGTCTCGCAGGCTACCCTTCCATTTTTGTCGCAGGATAAAATCTCATCAAGTACGGCATCAGAGATTTGATCGGCTATCTTGTCTGGGTGCCCCTCAGTTACAGACTCAGATGTGAATAAAAAATCAGTGTTCATGTTTGACTCCTCTCTGCATAAAATAGCAAGATTACAGATAAAAAATAATTCTAGAAAATAATAGTACAAATATAATTGGTAAAATGTTCATCATTAGATTGATAACTCTAATTGGCAGGTATTTTTTCATGTGGGCTCAACATACCGCCAGATATAATTAGCTTAAATGCATCTTCAACACTCATATCAAGAATTATCAGGTCATCTTCTGGTATAAGAATGTAAAATCCACTGGTAGGGTTAGGTGATGTGGGGACAAAGACATTTATCATATTTTTGCCAGTTTTACTTTGCACCTCCCCCTTGCTTTCTCCCGTTATAAAGCCAAGAACATAGATTCCGCGCCTGGGATATTCTAACAATCCTACCCTCTTAAAGGCATCGTTCTTTTGTATAAAAAAGGCCTCCATAAGTTGTTTAACCCCTGTATAGAGGGACCTTACAAAGGGAATACGATTCACTATATTTTCTCCAAACCGAACTATTTTCCCACCGATAAAATTTCTGGTTAAAAGACCAACAACAAGAATGATAATAACTACGAGGATAAGTCCAAGTCCGGGAATATAAAATTGGAGATAGGTTTCAGGCAAGTATTTAGGGGGAATATACCGCAGTATCGCATCCATGCCTTTGATTAAAAACAGGATAATTTTTACTGTTATATATATTGGGAGAAGTACCAGAAGACCGGTAAGGAAATAATTTTTTAAGCTTGTTCGAAATCGTTTCAATGCACCCTCATCCTATTAGACTATTATCTATAAGTCTGGCCTTTCCTATCTTAACAGCCAATGCCAAAAGTGAAGGCCCATCTATATTTTCTATATCTGTAAGTGTTTCTGGTTCACAGATGGTTATATAATCAATCTCTGTCAATGGGTGACTGAGAATCAATTGTCTTACTGCGGTTTTGATTGAGTCGGGGTCTTTTATCCCATCTTCTACCATGGCCTTGGCTAGATCCAAACCCTTTTTTAAACTTAATGCCGACAGCCGTTCCTCTGGATTTAGATATTTATTCCTGCTACTCATGGCAAGACCGTCTTGTTCCCTTATTGTCGGGACACCAATAATGTCAATGTCCATATTTAAATCCCTTACCATCTGTTTAATAACCACCAACTGTTGATAGTCCTTTTCCCCAAAAATAGCCAGGTGAGGTTTTGTTATATGAAAGAGCTTTACTACCACGATGGTTACTCCTGCGAAGTGTCCGGGTCTGGATTTTCCACAAAGATATTGAGTGACAGTGTCTACAGTAACGGTACTTTGAAAACGGTCAGGATACATTTCTTCTACCGTTGGTATGAAAACGGCATCTACTCCGGCAGAGCGGGCTTTATCAAGGTCTCCCTCGGTATCTCGAGGATATTTTTCATAGTCTTCATGGGGGCCAAACTGAGTTGGATTGACAAAGATAGTCATTATCAATCTATCGCTTTTATCGCTGCCGGCTTTTAAAAGCTGCAGATGGCCCTGATGGAGAAATCCCATGGTCGGCACACACGAGATAATGTGTCCATTCCTTCTCCATTTCTCAGATAATTCTTGCATCAATTTTATCTTGCGGATTATTTCCATAACTCTGTTAAGACATAAATAACTTATTTGAACCCACTTATCGGCTTGATCCAAGAGGTACGTAATACTTTGTTCCTTTTTCCATATTTTCTATTTCCCTGATGAGGTTATCGAAATCAGATGGTACGTTAATAAAATCTATTTCTGAGGCATCAATTACTAAAAGTGGGGTCTCAGTATAATGAAAAAAAAAGTCATTAAAGGCCTGATTTATTTGATCTAGATATTTTATATGTATTGATTTTTCGTAATCCTTGTTTCTTTTTTTAATCCTTTCTTTCAAAATATCTGTTCTAGACTGTAAAAATATGACCAAATTCGGTTTTAATGTTCGCACCTTTAATAAGGAAAATATTTGCTCATATAAGCTAAATTCCCTGTCATCCAGGTTAAGCCTTGCAAAGATCCTGTCTTTTTCGAAAAGGAAATCTGAGACAACAACTCTTTTAAAGATATTGATTTGGTTTATTTCCTCCTGCTTTTGAAAGCGCCTTAACATAAAGAAGAGTTGTGTCTGAAATGCAAATTTTAATGGATCTTTGTAAAAGCTGGCGAGGAAAGGATTTCCTTCCGTCTCCTCCAAGATGGTTTCACCATTTATCTTTTCAGCCAAAAGCATGGCTAGGCTAGTCTTGCCTACACCTAATGGGCCTTCAACAACTATATAGTTTTTTTGAGGCATTTTTTGATCCTGAAACATTTCAAAAGCTAAATATCATTGACAGCAGGAAGTGTCAAGAAATTGTATTGTTTGTCTTCAGGGCGGAACTTAAATGTATATATTCATCTATGGTGAGGGTCTCAGCCCTTCTTTTTGGATCAATAAGGCATTTTGTGAGGGCGCTTGCTATTATTTCTCTGGGCACGGATAACATTCCCCTTTCAAGAGAGTTAAGGATTGTCTTTCTTCGGCAGGTAAATGCTGCCTTGACAGTCTTGCGAAACATCACCTCATTTTCCTCTTGAAATGGGTATGGTTCTGTAAAATCAATCTTTAAAACCATAGAGTCAACCCTTGGTTTGGGATAAAAGGCATCCCTTTTAACATTGATAAGGGGCGATATCTTGGCATAGTATTGGCTGATGAGGCTAAGTGCGCCATAATCTTTATTTTTTGGCAGAGCGGTTAATCGTTTTGCAAATTCATATTGGAACATCAGGATTGCATTTTTAATGTACTTTCTATTGATGATAAGTTTTTCCAAGAATGGAGATGAGATATTATAGGGAAGATTTCCTATTATCCGAATCTTTTGACGAACATTATTATAGATCTCTTTAAAATCTACTTTTAGGACATCCCCAGGAATGAAAGTTATCTTTTCCCTTTGTTTCAGTGACAGCCTTTCTTTTAAGAGATTTATCAATAGTAGGTCTTTCTCGATGGCTACCAAATGGTGAATGTATGGGAGGGTTGGGATTGTTAATGCACCTAAACCCGGGCCTATTTCTATAACCACATCCTTTTTATCAAATCCTGCATGGGTAATGATTTTTTCAATGATAGCAGGGTCTTCCAAAAAGGTCTGTCCCAGGCTTTTTCTGGGTTTTATCCCTGATTTACGCAACAAGGCCTTCGATACCGTCAGTGCTTGATCGACTTTCTTGATTTGCGCCATGAAATAAACATCTTAAAAAAATAAAAAAAGATAAAATACGAAGGTACGGCAAATGAAATGCCCAATAAAATACCTCCCAAAAGAAAGACTTGGACAGCAACTCCGCCACCACTCAAGATTGTAGTTATTATATTTAAAAACTCTCCCTGATTAATTGCCTCAATTACTGGCTTTAGGAGTTTTGTGTTGTGATCAAATCCAAGGATACATAGTCCTATTTTATAACAATATTTGTAAACAAGGTATATAGTAAAAGGATTACTTATCCATGTTCCAAGTGCTGCGGTTATCTTACTTGCTTTAAAGAGTAAGGCCAATGTTATGGCCAAGATTGTATGAAAGGGGATAGTTGGTGTCATACCAATAAATATGCCAAATGCCATGCCTAAGGCTAACTCATGAGGATTCCCCCTGAGCCTGATAAGCCTGAGGTATATATATCTGAATTGACGGCTAAAACGCATTTTATCTTATTTTTTGCTCTTGTTTTTTGTATTTGTTGCCTGCTAGCCACGCCTGCTCCCCTTTTTATGAGAGAGAAGCAAGAGGGATTTTGGCAGCAGAGGAGAATTTATAGGATTTTAGTGTTTACCTTACTGGGAGACTCTATTCTGAAAAGCGGTTATGAAACATGGTCCTATAAAATAAAATCCTGCTTGCAATGAAGCAAGTAAAAGATAATAAGTGTTAACGTCTTATCCTGCAAGAGAAAAAGCTTACCAATCTGTGAATACAAAAGAAGGGAGTTCACGAGAAAGTCAGTATGGGGGCAATATATTGACGGGGCAAATAGAAAGACTTTAATCAGGTATCTAATTGGTCCAGTGGAAACCTTGGTCGGGCGTCTAAGGTTAGGTCATCTCCTTGGCCTTTTATTAACCTGTGATAACCAGCAGTAGCAATCATTGCACCATTATCTGTGCAGAGTTGCGCACTTGGGATATAAAGATTAATTTCTTTTTTTCTCATCACTTTTTTTAGTTTACGACGCAGATAGTTGTTTCTGGCTACCCCACCTGCGAGCATAACTGATTTTACCGCGACTTGAGCTTTTGCTGTAATTACTTTATCAATGAGGATATCAATAACAGCAGCCTGAAATGATGCAGCGATATCCGCTATTGTAATATTATTTTCTTTTTTATCGAGATCGCGCCATTTTTTGACATAAAGGGCAACAGCGGTCTTAAGACCGCTAAAACTAAAGTTAAGGGAGTCTTTGGATAGGTAGGCCCTTGGAAATGCAATGGAATCCGGGTTACCTGTAGCAGCAAGTGTTTCTATTGCAGGACCTCCCGGATAACCTAAATCGAGAAGTTTTGCAACCTTATCAAAGGCTTCACCCGCGGCATCGTCCAGTGTTTGACCCAGCACCGTATAATCCCCAAAGTTACGGACATGATAAATATTTGTATGGCCACCCGAAACAGTAAGGGCTAAAAATGGGAAGGGCGGGACCCTTTCTTCCAGGAAGATGGAGAGGATATGACCCTCTAAATGATTTACACCTATAAGAGGGATTTTATTAGCATAGCTATAGGCTTTGGCAAAATAAAGACCAACCAAAAGGGCTCCAGCAAGACCAGGACCTACAGTAACAGCTATTCCATGAATATCTTTATTATTTATTCCAGCTTTCTTTAGGGATTCTCTTACGACAGGAACAATGTTTCTAATATGTTCTCTTGAGGCAATTTCCGGGACTACCCCTCCATATTTATGATGAACAATAATCTGAGAATTAATAATATTAGATAATAATGTATTTCCGTCCTTTACTATTGCAGCGCAAGTGTCATCGCAAGAGGTGTCTATTCCAAGTATATTCATGTTCACGTTGCAAGGTAAACGTTCAAAGTTATTTGTCGGTCTTTATTTTGCCTGCAGTAGAGGAAGTATCTATTATCTCGTGTGTAACTTTACCCTTGAGCACGTATCACTTTTCTATTATTCTTGAGAGGCCTTTTCTTTTTTAAGTTATCTATTTGTTCTACTATCTTTCTGAGGTGTTGGGCTATTGAGCTCGCTTTTTGGTAGCGTTGATCGGCATCTTTCATTAAGGACTTATTTATTATCTTTTCAAGTATCGGCGGAATTTTTGGATTACATTTCCTTACTGATAGATGCTCTCCCTTGGTAATCTGAAATAATAGTGAAGTCATATCCTCAGAAACAAAGGGCTTTTGTCCTGTTAGCATCTCAAAAAGAACTATTCCTAAAGAAAATATATCTGAACGTCCGTCTATCCCTCTTCCAATCACCTGTTCAGGAGACATATAAGAAGGAGTGCCTAAAACCATACCTGTTTTTGTCTTAGATGATGATGTGATCTTGGCGATGCCAAAATCTGTAACCTTTATCTTGTCTGTTCCTTTCAGCAGCATAATATTAGCTGGTTTTATGTCCCTATGAACAATATTGTTTTTGTGAGCATAATCTAAGGCATCGGCTACCTGGATTACAATGTTAAGTACATTTCTCAAGGGAAGAAGTTTTCCTTTATGTGTGAATTGCACGAGATTTTCTCCCACAAGGTATTCCATGGCTATATAAGCCAAGTCATGCACCTCGCCGGCATCGTATATAGTGACGATATTAGGATGAGTTAACAGGCCTGCTGACTCTGCTTCTCTGAAAAAGCGTTCCTTTATATCAGTCAGTTTTCCTTCTTCAAAGTCAGATAAGCGTAAGGTTTTTATAGCAACAGTTCTATGTATAGTTGGGTCTTTTCCCTTATAAACAATCCCCATTGCACCTCTACCTATTTCCCCTGAAATTTCATATCTGCCAAGTGTTGTTGGTTTGGTATCAAGACTATTTATTGTTGTTCCTGTTTCACTAGTATGGCTAGCGCTGGCACTAAAGATCATAGCAGATTCAGCACCTTTTAGTTTAGACATCCTTTCGGATAAGTCTTTGAAATTGCTTCCGTCTTCAACAATCATATTATAGGTTGATAATGCCTTATTAAACTGCCGCTTCTTTTCATAATCGAACCCAAGATTGTATAAAAGATCCTTAACTCCTGGTTCATCTGTAGGGCAATTTCGAAATTTTTCAAAGGCAAGATCAAGCATTCCTTGTTTTTGGAAAGAAAGGCCAAGTGCCTTGTTTGTTTCAACAGAATCAGTCCCTTCCTTCTCTTTTGTCTTTTCAGTGATGAAGAACTTTCTGCTAACAATGAAAATATAGCCCAGGATCAAAAGAACGAGTTGAGGTGTAATCTTAAGCCATATATTTGAGCGAAAGAAAAGGAGCGTTCCTGCTGTTCCGTAAGAAAGCAGAAGGATTAGTGTAATGAGGGCGCCGGTATCAGACTTTAGCCTGGGCAGAAGAAATGAAATATAGATTCCGAAGAGAATGATAATGCCCAGCTCAAGATATGAGGCCCATTGAGGGCGCGTAATGAATTTTTCTTGTAAGATATTGGAGACCGAGTTGGCTATTATTTCCACACCTGATAAATTACTGGAGATGGGTGTAACAAAGCGGTCACCAATTCCTGAGGCAGTAGGTCCAAGGATAACAATATTGTCTCTAAACAGGCTTGTTTGAAATTCATTTTTGAGAACTTTCCTGAACGGTGTCCTATGAAATGCAATCTCTGGCCCATCATTCCATTTAATGAGTGTTGATATATTTAACTCTGTGGCCGGAGTTTTTGTCTTAGAGGTGGGAATCTTTATATTGATTTCTTCGCCTAAGTTGAGCCTAATCTGACCATAGTCTATGTCCCGGAAGATTTTTACGATTGCAATAGGGAATGATGGAATAACAGTGTTATCCAAATAACCAATGGCATGAATTTGCTTTCTGATTGATCCATCATCATCTGGAAAAAGGTTAATGTGCCCAATTCCTGCAACCGAATTAGCAAAGGAGGGGAGGAGTGGCTTTATCTTAGGCAGCCACATCATAGAGCTTGTTGCCCATTCATTCTTAAGACGATCTATAATTTTGTAGGAGTTTTTGGCCAGATAATCAGGGACCTTATTATCTTTTCCCGCACTTCTCGTATCGAAATATATAGGAAGAACCACATTGCCGGCCTTTTTAAACGTCTCCGCTAATGTAGTATCATTATCCAGACGTGCCTCCGCCTTATTTAATAATTGATAAAATGAATTGGCAGATGAACCTTCCTTTTTTAAATCGAGATCAACATATGTTTTCTTCAGTTCTCTGATAGTGTTGAGGCCGGAGTTCTCTTCCGGCTCATTAAGTATAATATCCAGGGCAATAACCTTGGCACCAGCCATTGCAAGATTGTTGACCGCCTGGGCAAGGATACTTCTTGGCCAGGGAAAATAACCGATTTCATCTAAATCCTCATCATCAATAACTACTATTTCAATATCCGGATTTCGTTTTTTAGAGGCACTTACCTTGGATCGGAGGTCAAAGGTTTTTTTCTCTATAACGGCTGTAAAATCACCAAAACCCGTGACAGACATTATGATAAATAGAATGGTAAGGATCAGACCGATTGACCATTGAGCAATACTTTTCTTAAATGACATTATTTCCTCTCAATTTTCTATATCCCAATATAGGGCTTTATTTGTAGATATCGGAGTTTCCCTATGCCAGATACATTTTGTATCTCTTCTATTATCTTAAACGGGCCGTGGAGGCATCTGTAATTAATGATATTTTTCCCAATCGTTGGACCGATACCAGGGATGGTATCGAGATCTTCTAGAGATGTCGTGTTTACGGATATAGGGATTTTAAGGGTTACTTTATATGCCGCAGGCATAGCTCCAGTTGAAACGGATATATACTCATTCTCTGAGCTGATCTTAGCGCTTGCCCCTTGGGGAAAAGAAGGATAAGCATCCTGCAATTTTGTTTCACTCAGTTTTGCCTTGAAATACCCGGCTTTAACTATCAATTCCTTTAAAGTTGGTTCTCTATCAAATGCATAGACAGCAGTATTTTTAACCATGCCTGTGACAAAAATAAAAATATTCTTTTCATTTTCGATAGATCCAAGAACTTTTTGTGCAGAGAATAGGTTATGTATACCCCATCCAAGAAGGATAATAAGAATAAGGATAAAAAGGCCTATGTGCTGGCCACTATATTTTTTCTTTTTTGTTGCCCAGGTCAAAGGCTTCATGTAATGCCCGTGTTGCTAGTTCGGTGTATTTTTCTTCTATAATGCAGGAAATTTTTATCTCCGAGGTACTAATCATACTTATATTGATATTTTCATTTGCTAGGGTCTTAAACATCTTGGTAGCAATTCCAGCATGATTTTTCATGCCCAATCCAACAATAGATATTTTTGCGATATCTTGATTACCATACACCTCTTCTCCCCCTATTTCTGGGACAATTTTTTTTAGTAATTTTATGGTTTCCTGAAAATCTGTTTTGCTGACTGTAAATGTGAGATCCGTCAAACCCTCAACGCTAGTATTCTGGACAATCATATCCACTACTATTCCAGCCCTGAAGACGGGATCAAATATTTGAAAGGCAATTCCAGGCCTATCAGGCAATTTGGCTATGGTGATTCTGGCCTCATTTTTATTGTAGACAACACCAGAGACCATGACATTTTCCATCTCCTTGCTTTCTGGTACCACCATTGTTCCCTCACTCTCTACAAAAGATGATCTTACATGTATAGGCACATCAAATTTTTTGGCGAATTCAACGGCCCTTATATCTAATACTTTAGCCCCTAAACTGGACAGCTCTAACATTTCTTCATAAGATATTCTCGCCAGTTTTCTGGCATGGGTACAGATATTTGGATCAGCTGAAAACACGCCTTCAACATCTGTAAAGATCTCACAGAGATCTGCCTTTAGTGCTGCTGCTAGGGCTACTGCCGTAGTATCTGATCCTCCTCTTCCTAAGGTGGTAATATTTTTACTTTCATCGATTCCCTGGAAGCCAGCTACAGCTATGATTCTATTTTTATCTAAATCTCTTAAAATTCTTTCAGTATCAATTTTCCTTATTCTTGCTTTGCCGTATATGTTGTCGGTATGGATAACTGTTTGGAATCCCAGAAGGGAATGGCAATCGTAGCCCATAGATTTTAGTGCTATAGCAAATAATGATACACTAACCTGCTCTCCAGTGGCCATCAAAACATCTAATTCTCTTGTATCTGGAGTATCTGTTATTTCTTTAGAAAGGCGAATCAAGGAATCTGTCTGTCCGGCCATTGCTGAGAGAACCACAACAAGTCTGTGGCCTTTTTTGCAATATTTAATTACCTTCTTGGCAACCTTTTTTATCTTTTCAATATTTCCTACAGATGTACCACCGTACTTTTGTACTATTAATGCCATATTTTGTGAATTTATTTTTTCGTTTTAGGTTTTAGGTTTTAGTTTTTTGTTTCTATCTCACCATCTTTCCTTTGAATTGCAGCCTCCAAATTTTCGATGTTTCTTGTGTTTTTTAAGCCATCAGCTTGCTATTTTCTATCTTGGCCTTTTGCCTGCCCGGCAGCCTTCACTTTCTCTTTTAATGCACCTATAATTTCCTTGGCCCTGAGATGATTTGCGGAAAATTCAACTTCCCTTGTATGATCGTTAATGATTTTCAGCTCAACCTGAATTCTTTCCTCAGGAATCCCACCTGGCCAACGGTCAGCCCATTCTATAACAACTATTCCTTCTCTTGAAAAGTAATCTTCCAAATCTAAGGCCAGGATCTCACTTTTGTTTTGAAGCCGGTAGAGGTCTATATGAAAAAGTTGCTGCTTACCCCGGTATTCATTAACAAGTGTGAATGTTGGGCTGACAATATCATTTGGGTTAATGTCAAGGCCAATGGCCACCCCTTTTGTGAACCATGTCTTGCCACCGCCTAAGTCGCCTATCAATGCAATAATATCACCACTTATTAACTGGAGCCCTAGCTGTTGGCCTAACCACATAGTTTTTTCAACAGAAATGGTCGTATATTTTACAGACATTTCTTTTAGTTTTAGAAATTTGGGGTTTTTCTATACAGAATGTTTTTCAAGTACTACTGATGCTATGCCATAGTCACCATCATCTGAGAGACTCACATGCCATCTAACTATTCCATTCGCATGACAGAAACTACGCGCCTTTCCAGTTAAATTGAGGTCTGGTTGACCCATTGTATTATGAACAATCTCTATGTCCTGCCATCTGATTCCCTTTCTCATGCCAACACCTATTGCTTTTGAGAAGGCCTCCTTGGCAGCAAAACGCAAGGTAAGAGAAGATTCAGATTTTGAACCCTGAAAGCAAGAAGTAATTTCCTTCTCGGTAAATACCCTCTGTAAAAATCGTATCCCCCATTTATCGATAACTCTTGCCATCCTCCTTATATTTACAATGTCTACACCAATACCATAAATCATACACATGCCTAAATTAAACTAAGTTCTCTCGCATTAAAGGTTAAAAATTGTTGTGGCACAGAGTGATTAACATTATATGTATCATGAACCTTAAAAACATCAGAAGATTCCGCCTACCTCGCTTGAGCCCCGAAGATCTGGACTATGGCGGGCAGGAAATAAATATATGCTAAAATTGAGACACCAGTGTAATCATCTCGCGAATAGCCTGATCCAATCCCACCATTACAGCCCTCGCGATAATGCTGTGGCCGATACTATATTCCTTTATGGCAGGAATAGATGAGAAACGTTTTATATTTATATAATTAAGGCCATGTCCGGCATGTACCTTGAGCTTGAGATCACTTGCTAACCTTGCTGCCTCGCTAATTTTTTCGAACTCCCTGAGTATATCTGATTCCAGTACTGCTTTACTGTAAAATCCTGTGTGGATTTCAATGATATCCGCACCTGCATTAAGGGACTCTTTTATCTGATTAGGATTTGGATCAATAAAAAAACTGACAGAAATACCAGCCTCCTTTAATCTGCTAGTAACTTTTTTATATTCTTCTTTATTGTGCACAACATCTAATCCGCTTTCAGTAGTTACCTCTTCTCTTCTTTCAGGAACAAGGGTTACCAGATTTGGTTTAATGGCAAGGGCAGTGTCAATGAGATTTTTAACGGGTGACATTTCCAAGTTTAATTTGGTCTTTACTGTTTTTTTGAGCAGTTCTAAATCTCTGTCTTTAATATGTCGTTGATCTTCTCTTAGATGACATATGATTCCTTCAGCACCGGCTAATTCTGCTATACCTGCAGCCAAAACCGGGTCTGGCTCATCTATACCTCTTGCTTCTCGGATTGTTGCAATATGATCAATATTAACTGATAAAAGGGCCATAGCATTAACTCCTTATAACCTACGTTTAGTTGAATTTAACCTGTCTTGAATTTTGTCGTTATTTTCTTCCCTTCTCTCTTGCAATTGTCAACATTCTCTATACAAAAGACGTGATTATCTTTCCACCACAGTCAAGAGCCGTTCTGTCTCTTCTTCCATCTTTACTGTCTCCTCCAATCTTTCATGGTCATAGCCCAAAAGGTGTAGAAGGCCATGAATGAGGAGCCTGTCAATCATCTTAGTAAGGCTTTCACCAGCTTTTTTTGCATCCCTTGTTGCAGCATCCAATGATATGACGATATCTCCGAGCATTACTGTCTTTGGTTCGGTAGGATCGTCACATTGTATCGGGAAGGCAAGAACATTGGTGGGGCCTTCCCTTTGCAGGTAACGGCTGTTTAGTGCTGCTATATGTTTGTCATCCGTAATTAATATACTCAGTTCAGTATCATGACATCCCAAGTCTTTTAAGATCCTCTTTAACTTCATTTGTATTTTCCCGGGATCCGTTTTTTTCGTAGGGTGCTGACAAGTTATTTGAATCTCCATTTTCTTTTCTTTTATCTGTTTTTCTCTTGTCTATTGGTTCTGGATATTCAATACGGCTGTGAAAGATTCCACTTAATGTTTTAGAAAATATTTTGGCTATTTGGTTTAAATCTTTTAATGTTAACTCACATTCATCAAGCTGTCCATCTGAGAAGATATTATTTATGATCTTTTGAACCATTCCTTGAATACTTGCCGGAGTAGGATTGACCAAAGTTCTGGATGCTGCCTCCACTGCGTCTGCTACTAAAACCAATCCTGCCTCTTTAGTTTGAGGCTTCGGGCCTGGATATCTGAAATCTTCTTCCTTGATAGGTGAGGATTTACTCGCCCTTTTTTGGTTTTGCTCTTTGGCCTTTTGATAAAAATATGAAATTAGACTTGTGCCATGGTGTTGTTGGATAATATCTATTATTTCCTTTCCAAGCCTATGATTTTTTGCTAGCTCTACACCATCTTTCACGTGGGATATCAATATAAGACTGCTCATGGAGGGTGCAAGTTTTTCATGCTTGTTATAACCCTTTACTTGATTTTCAACAAAGTATAGTGGTTTCTTTATTTTACCTATATCGTGGTAATATGCACTTACCTTTGCCAAAAGTGGATTTGCATTGATGCTTTCAGCTGTTGCCTCAACTAGTGTGCTAACCATGACACTATGATGATAACTGCCAGGGGCCTTGACCATTAAATCTTTGAGAATGGGCTGATCCAAGCTGGACAACTCCAGTAGTTTGATATCTGTGGTAAAACCAAAGATCATTTCTATCAATGGCAGAAAACCGGTAGCTATGACTCCAGCCAAGGCACCACCCAAAAATGCAGAAACAATGGAAATGGTACCGATGAGAGAGTAAGGATTTCCGTATAAAGTCTGGATCAAGAAGCACATAATAATATTTAAAAGCCCAACCTTTACCCCTGTTTTTATCACTACCAATCTTTCTCGACAATTTCTTACTCCGGACGCGGCCAAAAGAGACCCTATCAGAAAATAAATAAAAAATTCTATCCTGCCTTCGACAGCAATTGAGGCCAGAATGGACAGGATCAATGAAAAGGCGATTGCTACCTCAAATCCCTGAAAGATAGAGATCAATATAGCCCCCAGAGTGATTGGTAAGGCAAAAAGAAGGGCTTGAGCGGTAAAAAAATAGAAACCCCTGGCTACCTCTTCAGCCACGGTATTATACAGAAGTACAAGAAAAAACATGAATAATAGGGTCAAGCTAATAAAGATAAGGCTTTTTGAATCTCCCTTGAAAATATTTGTCCTTTTAAGAAGCATAATGTAACTTAGGGCTAACAAGATACCAACCATTATGGTCATGCTCAGAGCCATACTGAGTGTTGGAGCATTTGTTTTTACCTTGGCTTCTGCGGCCAATTTCCATAGATGAGTTGCGTTTATTTTTTCTCCTTCTCTTACGATCATCTCACCCTTTTTAACTTGAAAATAAATAGGTTTTACTGATTTTTTTGCCTCCTCTTTTCTTATCTCCGTCGCTCTTTTGTTAAATGTTATATTTGGGTTTATGGTTAATTGAGCCAAATGCCTTGTTGCCTTAACAATATCTCCTGTATTTTCATTTTTTACGCGTTGGTCAATTACCCGGTTGAAGTATTTAAGAGCACTTTCAAGATTATAAAAACGATCAAAATCAGTTATCCTGAGTTCTTGTTGCGTATCTATATCACGGAGGATTATACCTTTTCCTTTCTGGGCCATCAAAAGGTTATCGCTTCCTACAACACCTTGTTCTAATATTCGATTTATTGTGTTTGATGCGCTATTATCTATCTGGGAAGAGAAGTTGTGCTGGAGAAGTTGGTCAAAGAAATTAGTATTTTCAGTGATTTCCAAAAGATTAAAGAATTTGTCTTTTAATTGTTTAAGTTTTTGTGAGCGTACTGTTGGCTGCAAATCAATTGATACAATCTGTTGTAGTTCTTTCCTGGCGTAGTTGAAGGATTCTTTAATCCTATTTTCTATGTCAGCACCTGACCTGTCAAAATCATAGACAAAAAGGGCTGATTTGACCGCCTCATGTTTCCTCTGTTTTGTCAATTCTTTATCTTCAACAAGAAAATCTTCAGATGCTTTGATATCCTTATTTGCTACTTCACCGAGAGAGTATTCTTCTGTTGGTATCACAAGAAGATTTGGATAAAGGAGAAAAGAAATGAGTGCACTCAGGATAATAAGATATATCCATATTTGCATTTTGGAGCTGGCCAGCTTGAATGATTTCAGAAATCGGTTTATTGGCAAGGTGATTTCTTTTTCTAACTTTTTGCCCTTTTTATGTTTAATGGGAACAATTTTTTTCTTTTTCTCTGCCATGACATTTATAAGAAAGTACCCAAAGTTCAACCTTGCTGAACGCCCCGTACCAAGACTGGGAGAAAATCAGGATTCACGAGATGTCTACAACATACTATTGTTTCTAAAATATTTTTAAAGCCGAGCCGATAGAGATTAGGTAAAAAGATCAAGCCTGACCGCCCCGATTATAGTGCAACAGGCGAATCCGAGCCGGGATTATAAGCCTTTCATGTAGTAAAGGTAAAGGGTATTAAGTATCCATTTTGTCATAGGCATCTATAATTTCTTGAATTAATGGATGCCTCACAACATCTTCCCTTCCAAAATATACAAATTGTATCTCTGAGATATGAGATAAAAGGTCTCTGGCTTGTATAAGCCCTGACGCCTTCCCTTCAGGAAGGTCTGTTTGGGTAATATCCCCGGTTATGATTGTTTTTGAGCTAAAACCAAGTCGTGTCAAAAACATCTTCATCTGTTCAGGTGTTACGTTCTGGGCCTCATCTAATATAATAAAAGAATCATTAAGTGTTCTTCCTCTCATAAAGGCCAAAGGAGCTACTTCTATCACACCACTTTGGATAAGGCGTGAGGCATTCTCGAAATCCATCATATCATGAAGAGCATCATATAGTGGTCTCAGGTATGGATTCACCTTTTCATATAGATCTCCAGGCAAAAAACCCAATTTTTCACCTGCCTCCACAGCTGGTCTTGCTAAGACGACCCGATTTACCTCTTTTTTTATCAATGAAGATATTGCCATTGCCATAGCAAGATAGGTTTTCCCTGTGCCTGCTGGTCCTATACCAAATACAATATCGTATTTTCTTATGCTATCAATATACATTTTTTGATTAACACTTTTGGGTGTTATTGTCTTTTTTTTTGATGGAATATATACCCTGTCTAAGAAAATTGGTTTAAGTTCTGCTTTATGGTTACCTTTCAGAATTCTGAGTGAATACTCAACATCTCTTTCATAGACAGGATACCCTTCTTTAAGCAATCCATAGAGCTGGATTAACAAATTTTCAGCCGTTTCCAATTCCGAAAAGTCACCTTGTAAAATGATGTCGTTTCCCCTAATATTAATAGTTACATTGAGCTTTTTTTCTATCAATTGGAGATTACTGTTTCTTTCTCCAAAGAGATTTCTTGCCAATTCATTATTATCAAAGGTAATTTTTTTGGTTTTGGTATCTCTATTTTTATGTAATGGTTGGGACAAGATATTATTTTTCTTTAATAACTAATGATGGATTTCATCGTCAAGCGGTTAAGTTGATTAGGTTTTATTATTCAATTATTTGCCTACTTAACGATACCCTTTTTAATAAGCTGCTGTAATGATGACTGCTTTGTAAAATGTCTGATCTAGTTCATGTATCATTGTGGCCAACGGGAGAAATCTTGGATTCTCAGCATGTTATATTGGAAAGACTTCTCGTTTCACTGGAGATGACAAGTTTTCGAATTTTTTTAAGATCGCATCAATTATCATATGATACTATTTCAATGCAAGAAAAAGAATTCAAATATTAGCCTCTTTTTATCTTGACATATGATTGATCCGGTTTTAAATGCAATTTGATAAAGGATTTTTGACTTTATTATAAGCATGTTCATCGAATCTACTTTGTAAAATACTCATAGGTTCAGGATTTACCGTACGATGTGATCTTAGGAGTCATATTTTAACGAGCACGTTGTGCATTCATTTAAAACTAGTTTTTGGAAAAAATGGCCAAGAAATACAGGATTGCTCTTTTTGGTTTTCATGCAGATGAAGAGATTTTCCGGCAAAACATGGCCAAACTTGGGGTTTCCAGCTCTACCTTAGATAAATATATCGAAAGAGCTCCAGTAGTCTTGAAAAGAGATTTAACCTTGAAGGATGCTCGAAAATACGCTGAGGCTATTATTAATGCTGGTGGGTTTGTTAATATTCAGGAGACTGGAGAATTCCCCAATAACTCTTCTATTGAAAACCATATTCTCCCCGCGGAAGATTTTATCCGCTGCCCCAATTGTGGTTTTAGACAGAAAAAGAATGATTTTTGCGTAAGGTGTGGATTTAATTTAAATTCTACCACTTAAATGCTATTATTTTAATCCACTACCTTATAGACTATATCGTTTTCCCTTACCCTCTCTTTTACCTTAATACCGATCATATCACCAACCTTTGCTTCATCTACAGATTGGTTATCGATCTCTATGCTCTCTACCGTTTCGGTAAACTCAGTGGTGTGGCCTTTATACATGAGGGTATCCCCCTTTTTGATAGATCCTTTCGTCACATCTATTGCGGCCACACTGGGCTTGGCAAAAAACTTAACAACTACACCGACTTCTTCTTCAGCCATAATACAACCTCCATCTTGAAAAACGTTTTTATTTTTTATATCAACTTTGTTTTAATCTGTCAAGAAAAGCTCTGGAGATGTCAGATAAAATTTAAAAGTGAACTCCACTATGCATTAACCTTTTATTGCCAGTAAACAAAAAAAATTATTATAATATGGATAATAAATGATATGTGATGTTTCTGGCAATTATGCTTGTTTACTGGCTCCGCAACGGAGATCAACAAATTTATTGAACTGAATTTTATTTTTTATGTGCTTATCAAAGTTACTGGAATCGAATTTTTTGAGAGATCCGGATAAATCCGTTTTAGGTGTTCACTTTTAAACACTAAATTCAATGAAAACGGTTCATTTTAATTCTTAAATGACAAAAAAGCTGTGGAAGTTTAATATTGGATTGTGGCTCATCTTTATTCAATATAACTACTGAATATCATATTGTTTTTTTTAGTAAAATATTGTAGAAAGTAAATTATGGAAGAGTATAAAAAACGCTTGAGTTTAATCCTTGCAGAAACGGGGGCTCTCTTTTTTGATGGAGATTTGATTTTGAAGGATGGCAGGCCAACTCCTTATTTTGTTAATTTAGGGAAATTCAATACCGGGCGACTATTACTTGAAATAGGTTCTTTTTTTGCCGAGATGTTGGTTACTAGTTCCCTTGTGGATCAGATAGATATCATAGTTGGACCATCATATAAAGGAAGTGCTATTGCTTCAGCTACGGCTGCTGCTCTTTTTTATCACCATGGCTATGATTTGCTCTTTGATTATGACAGAAAAGAGGCAAAACAACATGGTGAGAGGTCCTCATCAGCCAGTCTTTTTGTCAATGGCACCTTTTTTAATGGCTGCAGGGTATTTATTGTTGATGATGTAATAACTTCTATGGAAACCAAGTATGAGCTTGTAGAAAAAATTGGTAAAGAATTTCATTCTCACGATTTTCATTGCGAGATAACAGGAATAGGCATTGCAGTAGATAGAGAACAGACCGCAGCTTTCCATGATAAAGAGGGAAATGTGGTTCTAGATAAAAAGGGATCAAATCCCATAGCAGAATTTACATCAAGAACTGGTATCCCATTTTTTTCAGTTGCCGGTATAAGGGAGATAGTAGGATACCTCTATGCTAATAAGGTTCCTCTTTTTATCTCAGGGAAGAAACGAGTGTTAGATGCCGCAACAAAAGAGGAATTTGATAAATACATGGAAACCTATGGAAGAGGGTAATGCTGAAGTTTGTTCGATTGATATGCTTTATTCAAGGCTAACAAATACAAGCGACACAATACACTCAGCGAACTACATGCATGAAGGTGGAGATTGTGGAAAAAGATATAGTGGAAGATAAAAAAGAGCAGAAGCAACTCACTGGTGATGGTAAAAAATCAGTGGAAAAGGTTGGCACCAAAGGTAAAAAGACGAAGACAGCAGCCTGGACAGAGCTCATGCTTAAACAGGCTGCATCGATAGCAAGTAAGGTAAAGGCCGACGCCATTTTGGTTCATCTGGAAACTACGGAAGATATTCTACCTTTTTTAAAGGTCGAGGGCAAAAAGTTTAAGGTTATAGTGGTAACAAAGAATGAATTATCCCTGGAAAAGGCTGCTAGCTTAAAATGTAATACAATTATCGTCCCTGATGTTTACCTGACAAGAGATGGTTATCTAAAGTTCGGTTTTCTGGCAGGCATTTCTAAGGGGATATTGTTTAAAGGTGATATTCTGGTATGTGTGGGCGGTCAAATAGAAAAGGGCTACATGGATACCATAATGATATTAAAGGTCGGAGATGAGTCCGAAATTCTCAGTTTCGCCGAAGAATCACCTTTTCCTAAGAACATAAAGCCGGACATATTCGAATCTCTTCTTACTTTGGTTATGGAGATGGCATATGAGGGTAGAGAGGGAAGGCCTATAGGAACTACATTTATCCTTGGTGATCATGAAAAGGTCCTTCAATATTCACGCCAGTTGGTTTTTAATCCCTTTCAGGGGCACTCGGAGGATGTTTTGCATATTACTAAGCCCGAAGTTCGAGAGACGCTAAAGGAATTTTCGTCTATTGACGGAGCCTTTGTTATAAGAGATGATGGGGTTGCTTTGGCAGCCGGACGTTATTTAAATGCTGCCCATCATGGAGAACCTATGCCCCAGGGTTTGGGTGCCAGGCATTCCTCTGCTGCGGCTATTACCGGTGTTACGGATTCAGTTGCCTTAGTTATTTCTGAGTCTACTGGAAAGGTAAGTATTTTTAAGGGCGGAAGGATCGTAACCACGATTGAAAAGACAACGTCTCCAGGTCAAAAATCAGCACCAATTATCTAATAATGAGAGATCTCCCGAACTTAGGCCAATTCAAAAAGGATTTAAAGGCACTCTTATCACAAAGAGAGCCAAAACGAATTGAAAACAATATAGATAGATATACCCATGCCTCTGTTCTTTTGTCCTTATTTTTAAAGGATGATAGTTATTGGCTTCTTCTTATGAGGCGATCGAATACAGTTGAGTATCATAAGGGTGAAGTATCATTTCCCGGAGGCGTGGTAGATGAAAGGGATTATAATTTCGAAAGCACTGCCAAAAGGGAAACATTTGAGGAAATAGGTGTGAGAGAAGAGGATATTGAGATGCTGGGTCAGCTTGATGATATGACGACTATCACATCTCGATTCATTGTTCATCCTTTTGTCGGAATCCTACCATTTCCCTATGAATATAAGATCAATAAGGGGGAGGTTGATTACTTAATTGAAGTGCCTTTACCATTTTTTCTTGATCCTTCTCAACCACGACGTTTTTCAATGCACTATAATGGGGAAGCCTTTGAAACCCCAGCATTTGTCTACAAAGGCAGTGTTATTTGGGGAGCTACGGAGAGGATTTTAGAGAAGTTTATCAGTTTGATAAAACCTATATGTTAGGCTGATGAACTTGGTAGGCTATTTTCATTCATTTCCCTGTAATTTTATAGATTATCCCTTGCCAAAACAAAGTGTTGATATATAATGACTATACCTAATCAGGTTGTTGGGTCCATTGTGTGAAGTCGGGACGTGGCTCAGTCTGGTAGAGCACAGCGTTCGGGACGCTGGGGTCGCTGGTTCAAATCCAGTCGTCCCGACCATGTATTATTCTATTTTATTCAATGATTCAAGGGAGTTAGGTTGAAGACTAACTCCCCTTTCTTGTTGGTGAGGTGGATTTGAGGTAGTTTTTTCATTTTCCTTCATGATAGGATTATAAACCCTTTCTATAAATTTCTGCCCGTCCTCTGACTGGTAGTTCTTTATGTATGAATAATAATGTTCGTAAATCATTTTAAGGGATGTATGACCCATCATTTTAGCCACCCAACCAGGACTTTCAAATCCATCCAGCATCAGGGTTGCGAATGTATGTCTTGTCTGCATCACTGCCCTGTATTTTATCCCCGTCTTTTTAAGGACTTTACTCCAAATACGCTTGTTTAATGGCCCTGATTGTATTGGTCTCCCATACCTATTCAGAAAGACATAGTCAGATTTCCCAAGAGTAGCTTTTCTCTGATCCCTTAAAGCGTTAACAGCAGGCGGAAGCATTTTAATATCTCTTCTTGAGCCTTCCGTCTTGGGAGGCCCTTCCTCATTTTCAACCAATGTCTCTCGCACTTTAATAACGCCTAACTTGAAATCAACGTTCCGCCACTTTAAAGCTGACATTTCACCGAATCTCATGCCGGTAAAGAAAGCAACGATCATAAAATTCTTGTAGTTAGGGTCAATATTCTCGATGATTGCTTTGACTTCCTCCATGCTAAACGGATCGGTATCAGCTTTTTCAGGCTTAATTGGGTCAAGCAAATCCATCGGATTCTTCTCTATGAAACCTGACTTCAATGCGAGCCTAAATACATTCCGCATAGGAATGAGCATATTGATTGCTCTTTTATTCGAACAACCCAAATCGCTAATGAAAGTCTCAATATCAAGATAAGTAATTTGGTCAATAGGAATATTGCCGAATGTGGGTAGAATAAAATTATTGAGACAGTTCCTATAGTCTCTAATTGTTGATTTCTTTAGTCTATCCTTTTTCAGCTTGAACCATGTCTGCGCCAACGAACCGAACTCGGGAGCACTATTTGTCTTTTCCTCTGCGATATGACCGTAAACGAGCAGCTGTTTGTAATACTCATCCCTAAGTTTTCTAGCTTCTGTTACTGAAGTGGTATGTAACGAGAACTTCTCTGTTTTCATTTGAAAATACCACACGCCATTACGGTTAAACATATGATGATTCTTATTCTTAGCCATGAGTTATATCCTCCATTCCTTCTGTGGTTTGGAAGATACCCCAGGCTTTATCCTTGTAATATCAGCAGGTCGTACAAATTCTACTACCTTTTCTTGTGTCGTGTTTCGCCGTTCAAACTCCTCGATTGCCTCCACCGGATAGATAATCCTGGTGGAGCCGGGAGCCTGAAAGTAAACCAATTTACCTTCATCCCTCCAATTCTTTATCGTTGAAGGGGTAACCCGAAACCTGTCTGCTACTTCCTTTTGCGTCAGATATTTCTTTTCTACATCATAAGCATTCTCCATATTTCATAATGCCTCCTTATTCTTATTGGTGCGCCGAACCACCAGCGCTGCTCCCGGAGTTTTGGGAGCAAGTTTTTAGCTCCCCCGGCAATGGATACCAGGGGAACCAGGTAAAGCATGGCAATATTTCCTGCAATTGCCAAGGTTAAAATTGAAAGCATGTTTTCAATGGGCAGAACATAGACACCTGAGCTCAGAACTGCTCAGAGGTCGAAAGAACCTCGTTTATACTTCAATTCATTCGAAACTAATTCAATCATGTGTTTGTCCTGCCTTTCCTCTAGAGATGGGGGACCCTTTGGTAGGCTCCCCACCGCACTACAGGGTCAATCCAGGGAAATCACCGACCGGTGCTTCCTCGGCATTGGACCCTATGAATGGTAAGCCTTGATTTTTCCTACGGGCAGTGGTACCGTCCCCCAACCGTGCCATCTCCCCCGTGAGCCGGTAGATGTTATAGGGGAGCAGCGCCAGTGTGCAGTTATCGAGGTTCTTGTTATAGAGCGCACACTTCGACTTCAGACACTGCCGTTGGAAAAAGGGGCATACCTTGTTTTTATCAGACATTGGTTCTTCCCTCCTTTCTGTTGAATTCATTCCTATCTGAAAACCCTGCTGGATTCTCAAGACCATAGGACGGAGGGATACTCCCTGCCGCTGGCTTCTCCTGATACGGAATGTCGTTTCCTTCTGCCTTCACGATTTTCACCGTCAACCCCACGATACGATGAAGCGGAGATTCATTCCGCCTTACAAAATAGGCGAGAAACCGTTTGCCCGCATCGATCTCAGGTGCCAGCCTCTTGGCGAGGTGCCTGGGGATGTAGCCCAGCTTCTTGCCCCCGATATCCACCCGAATGGCATTTCGGTCATGGGGATTGTTCGGTTCTCTCAATAAGGCAAAACTGCCTATGTCTTTACAGCCAAAAATCTTGATATTCTCCTGGGCATCATCATAGGTGACACCAACAATTTTTGTAATAATTTCCTTCATTATGTAATCCATCCTTTTCCTTATATTCTTACGCCGCTTTCTTGAGGGCGATAGGTTCTTCATATTCTAATCTTTTCTGAGCGATCGCATGATAGTCCTTGTTCAATTCCATACCGATAAACTTGCGGTTCAATTTCTTCGCAGCCACGCAGGTAGTCCCAGAGCCGGTGAACGGATCCAGCACCACGTCACCTTCACGAGATCCCATGGTGATGAGATATGACATCAACGCTATGGGTTTCACCGTGGGGTGTGAGTTGTGTTGTTTCGTTTTTTCCCATTCCGGATTCTCGCATTGACATCTATTGTTTTTATTCGACGACACCCGATACTTTCCGCATTTTTTACATTTCACCGCCAGATGGGTTCTATCAATATTCTTCGGAACTAGGTCCTCACATCCTGCATTCTTTTCCTTTTTTGATGACTTTGGCACTATCAAAAATGGCAGGTTCTTCTCTGCCCAGGCATCCAGGGAGAAGAAGCGGGAATAGCCGCCAGTGTCTCCATAACTTATTGCTAGTTCTCCTTTATTGGTGCCAAATCCAAAAATGCTTTTATCTGACGTGTTCGTATTTCTGATATGAGATGGCGGTGATGTATGGTCTTTGCCATCATCAAGCACATCATCACTTACCAGCAGATTGGCAGGGAACCGCCCTTCCGTAGAAGCAAACCAGGGTTCATGGTTGCCTTCCTCATTGAAATAATCTTTCGTTCGTTTCCCTGCTTTTGGCATATCTAAAACCTTCTTTCCTCCCCAAGTTGGACCAGCCTCATATTTACCATGTACTTCACAGCGTTTATTGTATTGGACTTCATCTTTCTTCTCCCGATAGGGTATCC
This sequence comes from Desulfatiglandales bacterium, assembly GCA_046498285.1. Classification (GTDB taxonomy): domain Bacteria; phylum Desulfobacterota; class DSM-4660; order Desulfatiglandales; family B25-G16; genus B33-G16. The sequence goes on from JAWOBA010000081.1 coordinate 24,934, forward strand.
TGCAATCGCCCAGCCAGGTAATCCCTTTCCCATTCTCTAATGCCTGCTCCATAGAGGACTTTTTATCCATCGGTTTCATGGCCACGATAATCGCTTCAACCGCGGGTTTCGGTTGAAATCCAGCATACGAACCGTCAAACTTGTTTGCTTCAGTAGTTTTAAAATCGACTCCCCGTTGCAGTTTTCTCTCTATACCTTTCGCGACATTGTATGCCTTGGGAAATCCACTGGCATAGGTCCAATACAGGGGAGAGAAATCGGTTTTGAAGCCCGCCTCTTCTAAGGATACAATCATGCGGCTCAGTGTGTCTTGCCTCACCGCTGACATGACAAACGCAAACGCACCCGGCTTGAGCACTCGTAGGTTCTCTTTCCATATATCTACGGAAGGAATTGCCTTATCCCAGTCCTTGCCCATGAATTTGATCCCATACGGTGGATCGGTTACCAGGAGATCGACCGAGTTGTCCGGTATGGGTTTCAGCTTCTCCAGACAGTCTCCCTGCATAACAGTATTGACGTAGGCTGCAAGGTCCCATTTTCTCTCGGGCAGAACCAGAACAGGATAGGTTTTCCCTTCTTCGTAGTCATCTGGCTGCAAAACGGGGCTGGCAGGAGACCCGGAAGGGTCTGGTTCTTCCGGGTCAGGCTTCCAATCAATCACCATATCGTCCTTTGAAAAATTAGACTTGCAGGGGACCTCAACAGAACGGATGTCCTCTACCGTTTTACCTTCACTTGCAAGGATTTCAGATATGTTTTTCTCAAAATGATCACCGAATTTTCCTCTATCTTCTTCATCCTTTTTCTGGTTTTCCCCTTTATCTGGTTCTGGCAGGTCTTTTTCCTTGATCCCCAGCTTCTCCATGATGACGGGTTTATAGGTCTTGTCCCGTTCATACCCATATCCAGTACGACCCAACTCCCGTGCGACTTTCACGGTTGTCATGGTCCCTCCAAAAGGATCCAGAACAATGTCATCGATGAACGAATACAACTCGATCAATCTGCGGGGTATTTCCTCTGGGAAGGGTGCAGGATGTCCTTTTTCTCCTTTCACCGGTGGTATCTCCCACACACCGTCGTTCCAACTATAATATGTCTCTTTAGAAATCTTGGATTTATCATTGAGGTCAGGGTCAACGACTGGTTTCCCGTCCTTTTCAAAGATATGGATGTACTCGGTATTATTGATAATCTTGTACGTGGTGTGTCGTTTTTTATCGTGATAGTTTGCTTGCGGGTTACTGGACCAATTAAAGTCTCTTTTCCCTTTGGTGCATTTTTTCCAGGTAATCTTACCCGTTAGTCTCAAACCGTGTTTCCGGAGGATTTCCTGATAGACACCCCCCATGAGTTGAATTTCCGGTTTCCCGTTGGTGCGGGTCCCAAAGGTTTCAATGTCTCCGAAATTGATACAGATCTTTCCACCCGGTTTTAATACCCGGTTGCACTCGGAGAAAACCTTTTCCAAATTTGCACGATGTTTTTCAAAACTAACTCCCTTTTCATATTGCATTCCTACCCCGTAAGGAGGGGAGGTGACGATCAGACCCACACTCTTGTCCTTGAGTTCCGACATGTCGAATGCGTCTTTGAAAAAGACCCCAGGGATCTCACCGTGTGGTATTTGTACGGGGGGTTCTTGTAATTTGTCTCGTCCGTTTCTCGGAACGTTCAGAGATTTGATCTTATCTTTTACCCATCTGACCGGCATACCTCCCCGTGCGATAATCTCCTCTGCGAGTTTTATCTGGAGATCTGCGTCTTTGAGGTTCGCAATCTCATAACCGATCGAAGGACCAATCACTGATCCTTCCGCAATGTAGTCTTGTATTTTGTCAGGTAAGGTGAGAAGACGTGTCTTGTCGTCGAGGGTAGATCGATGACGTGCATATCCACGTCTGACGAGGTCCTCGTGGTTGTATCCGAACCTCTCTTTCACCGTCTGGAGGTGACGTGCGTCCTCAATGGGGTTAAGGTTATTTCTTTGGGTGTTCTTGATATAGGAGATGAGATAGGATTTTTCCTCATCTATATCGAGGATACTGCAATCTATTGTGTTCCATCCCAATTCTTT
>JAWOBA010000113.1:0-23896 GCA_046498285.1 Desulfatiglandales bacterium
GTTGAACACCCTAAAGGGACCCCAGTGAAATAGGTAAGAAAAAGGCATTTCACGGGGTAAACCCGGTTCAACGGGGCGAGGCGGGGTAAACTTCCCTGTCCTTCGGTCCCAGTTAAACGATATGGTTTAACCCCAGTACGATGGCATCCACCTACGGGGCAGGCGGGGTAAAAATTCAACGGGGCGAGGCCCCAGTTGAACACCCTAAAGGGACCCCAGTGAAATAGGTAAGAAAAAGGCATTTCACGGGGTAAACCCGGTTCAACGGGGCAAAGCGAAGGAAAGATTGTATGTCCGGCGGGTTAAACGCCGGACATACATAGTTTCGCCTAAGAGGCAGTCCTTGCTTTGTGTACCTTGTACCTTGTGGTTCAAAAAAGGGAATAAGTCAACGAAGTCAACAATGTCCCTGAGATCCCGATTTATCGGGGCAATGCGGAGAGGCCAAAATTTATCTCTGGCGGGCTCCCCCATGGATACGTTGCTGAAAAGACCAGCCCGGGAGCCTTGGAACTGAAAAAAAGACCATCGTCTTTAGATCAATAGGGGTTATGCAAAGATCTCGTTTGATCCCAGATCCTTTAGCTTTCCTCGCAGTCTCTGTTCAAGGGAGCATGGTGGCCCCTTTCGGGCAGATCAGAAGATAGCCTTGTAAAAGAAGCGAATAATAACGTTCGAAGAGAGGATCAAAAAGATTCCGGAGAAGATTAAGAAAAAGGATCAAAAATGGCTGAAAAAGGAGATCCTGAGCCACAAGGATCTATATTTGTTATGCCTTGATGAAGGTGAGGGAGGGAATATAATGCATCAAAACCTGTATGTGCGTTGGTTTAAGGACCTGAGCGCGAATGATGTGTCTGTAGCGGGAGGGAAAAACGCCTCCCTGGGAGAGATGTTCAATAAACTCAAGAGCCAGGGCATCCAGGTGCCAAATGGTTTTGCTACTACAGCGGACGCCTATTGGAAGTATCTGGAGGAAAATAAGCTCTCGGGAAAAATAGAGGGTTACCTGGAAGATCTCAAGGGCGGTAAAAAGTCCCTCGAGAAGGTGGGCAGTGCAATTCGTTCTCTCATTGAACATGCCCATTTTCCTGAGGAGATTGCCGAGATTATTCGAACCGCTTACCGGGAGCTGGGCGAAAGGACCGGCGGAGGAGACGGATACATAGATGTAGCTGTACGGAGCAGCGCTACGGCAGAGGATCTTCCAGAGGCCAGCTTTGCTGGCCAGCAGGAGACCTTTCTCAACGTGAAGGGAGAAGAGGAGCTTCTTGGCGCCTGCCGGAGATGCTACGCATCTCTTTTCACGAACAGGGCCATAAGCTACCGTACAGAGAAAGGGTTCGACCACATGAAGGTAGCCCTGTCCGTGGGAGTGCAGAGGATGGTACGGTCGGACAAGGCCGGGGCAGGTGTAATGTTCTCCATTGATACAGAATCCGGGTTCAAGGATGTGGTTGTCATCGATGCGGCGTGGGGTCTGGGAGAAAATGTGGTTCAGGGAACGGTCACGCCCGATGAGTACCGCGTCTTCAAGCCGCTGCTGACAGGGGGTCGCTTTATACCCATCATAGAGAAGAACATGGGCAAAAAAGAGAAGAAGATGGTCTACACTGAGCAGGGTTCCGAGACCACCAGGAATATGGATACCGCGGATGATGAGCGGCAGTCATTCGTCCTAAAAGATCAGGAAATCGTTCAATTGGCCCAGTGGGCCTGTGACATTGAGCAGCACTATTCTAGCCCTATGGATATAGAATGGGCCAAGGATGGCGATACTGATGAGCTTTTTATCCTTCAGGCCCGCCCGGAGACCGTGCAGTCACAAAAAGAGGCAGGTGTGCTCAAGTCTTACTCTCTCAAGGAAAAAGGGGAACGAGTGGCAGCAGGGCTCAGCATCGGTGATGCCATTGCCGCAGGAAAGGTATCCAAGATTAAGAGTGCGGCGCAGATGGATAAGTTTGAAGATGACAACATCCTGGTAACTTCCATGACCGATCCAGATTGGGTTCCCATTATGAGACGGGCAGCGGGCATTGTCACGGACCATGGTGGTCGGACCTGCCATGCGGCAATCGTAAGCAGGGAGCTCGGGATACCGGCAATTGTGGGGACAGGGGAGGGAACAAAGGTGCTTGAAACCGGCCAGGAGATTACTATGTCCTGCGCCGAGGGGGATCAAGGATACGTATACAGGAAAATTTTAGACTATGAGGTCGAGGATGTGGACCTCCAGCATATTCCTACAACCCAAACACGCATCATGATGAACGTCGCCAGCCCTGCGGCGGCGCTCCGCTGGTGGCGCCTCCCCTGCGAGGGGATTGGCCTCGCACGCATGGAGTTCATCATCAATAACATCATCAAGATTCACCCCATGGCCCTGGTGAACATAGACCATCTGAAAGATCAAAAGGCCCAAAGGCAGATCCAGGAGCTTACCGCAGGCTACAAGGACAAGCCGGAGTACTTCGTCGATCACCTGGCAAGAGGAATCGCAAAGATAGCCGCTGCCCAATATCCTGAACCCGTGATAGTCCGTATGAGCGACTTCAAGACGAACGAATACGCAGATCTGATAGGCGGGAGGGAGTTTGAGCCTGAGGAAAGCAATCCTATGCTGGGGTTCAGGGGTGCATCCCGATACTATAATAACCGGTACCGGAAGGGCTTTGCCCTGGAGTGCCGGGCAATTAAACGTGTGCGCGAGAAGATTGGTCTGAGCAATGTCATCATAATGATTCCTTTCTGCAGAACGCCGGAGGAAGCCGATAAGGTTCTGGATGTATTGGCGGAAAACGGGCTTAAACGAGGTGAGGATGGTCTGAAGGTCTATGTGATGTGCGAGATCCCGTCCAACATAACCCTGGCTGAGGATTTTGCGGGGCGATTCGACGGGTTTTCCATCGGCTCCAACGATCTAACCCAACTGATGCTCGGGGTGGATCGAGACTCCTCTGAACTGGCCGATCTTTTTGAAGAGCGGCATGAGGCGGTCAAACGGGAGATCAGCAGGCTCATTTCAGCTGCCCATAACGCTGGGTGCAAGGTGGGTATCTGTGGACAGGCGCCAAGTGACTACCCGGACTTTGCCGCCTTTCTGGTTGAAGAGGGTATAGATTCCATCTCTCTGAACCCCGACAGCGTCATCAAGGTGAAAAAACTTGTCTCAGAGACTGAAGCGCAAAAATAATTTTTTTGTTGCGTACTGTATATGTTTACCCAAATTTTGATGAGATCGCGCATCATAATTTCCCCCAAAATGTTAGTACCAAGTCAAAGCACAGAGTCACTCTGTCAGCATGACAACGATAATTTTAATTCTCCTGAGTTCCCACTTTTTCACTATCTTTCCTTTTGAATCTACGGCTGCAAGCTTGAACCCTGATGGCGCATCCTGTTCTCACAAATTGACATTGATGTCCGGCACTGAGGGCACATATCTGTTTCCCTTATGAGATCTTTGCATAACCCCTATTGATCTAAAGACGATGGGCTTTTTTTCAGTTCCCTCCGGGGCCTAGGCCCTACGGGCCGGAGGCCGAGGCTCTCGGGTTGGTCTTTTCAGCACCCTTCTCTCCAAGCGGGAGGCTCTACGAGCCGGAGGCCACCAGTCACTTCAAAAAAGTCCATCGTCTTTTTGAGGATGGTGAAAATCGCCGGGTTTTTCAAAGGTCTCCTTATATTCTAAGGAATCATATCAAAAAGCGCCAGGTGCACAGCGTAGCTTCAGGGGATGATGTCAGGTTTTACAAGCTCCAACAGGTTGCAACCCGATTCTCTTACCAGGTGATCAAGGATTGGGGTAAGGGTGACTTGAACCTTGGATATCTCACATTAGAAATTGGGAGCACTGCTCATCCCATCGATCACGAGATAGACAATGCTGCCTTCATAGATAATAGGCAAGAATAGCAACCATCAGGGAAATCACCATGATCCAAAAAAATATGCCCAGCGCGATAATTGTTTGTCTCCTTTGATCTTCATGGTTTTTAGATTCTACAACCTCAATGGTAGATTCGTAGGGATTGGAGGATGCTAATAGCCCTATCAAGAGGGAAAAGATTATACCCACAAAAAGGAAGGGAAGCCAGTGTGTGCCCAATAGCAATGGGCCAACGGGATACAACCAGATTCCCCCTGCCCATGAGACGAGAAAAATGATAATGAAAATTGGCAGAAGGTCGATCCATAGCCATTTTCCTCTAAATCCAGCCATAAAAATTGCGCTTATTATCAATGCAGTACACAATGCAAAAAAGAAATGGATAAAGAACATGTTACTTCCTTTCTATGTATTTTATTATCCCTTTTTAAGGATAGAGCCATTCGTGTTCAAAATGAATAGGGACAAAATGGTATTTGAGATTAAATGGGAGTCTATTTTCATTTTAGTAAGCTTTCTTTCTTTGTGCTGTAAAATTTTAGGGCTTATAGGAACGAATACTCTGCCGCTATAGGCAAGAAAACGAATGCTTCTGATGAACAATATTAGGATAGGGTCCCACAGACAAGTCCGGGGTACCATTTGGGTTCGCCGATCCGCTTTGTGAACGGTGAGGTTTAGAAATATCAGTTCCCAACCGTAATCCCTGCAACAAAAGATCGGGGCTAAAGGCGTGCCTTTTTGCTGTCGAGGTAAATACATTCTTTTTCCCGTTAATGTACTATATTTGTTTTATGGCATTTCTCAAACGATTTCAGTATTATACAAAAATCAATACACATAGCTAATAAACACTTTGAGATTGAAGGGAAGCTATTACCATGGTTTCAGCTATATCCCTGCTCATTATCTTGACCTTGTCTATCCTCATTACCAGGATAGGAACAGTGGCCCTAACACTAAGTGGTTTGTCTAGGGACTCCGCTCAATTCCAGGCCAGGTCGGCTTTCCTGGGTGTGGGGTTTACTACCAGTGAGTCGGAATCGGTTGTCAGTCATCCCGTGCGCCGCAAAATCCTTCTTATCCTGATGTTGCTCGGGAATGCAGGAATTATCACCGCGATATCCTCTCTAATTCTAACCTTCATCAATCTGGGCGCCACTGGTTCCATTGGAATAAAACTCGCTCTGCTGGCATCGGGCTTGGTGATGCTGTGGGTTGTGGGAACGAGCCGCTGGGTTGATCGGCACCTTTCCACCATTATCAGCTGGGCCTTTAATCGGTACACACAATTAGAGGTGCATGATTTCGCCAGCTTGCTGGATCTCGCTGGGGATTATAGGGTTACCGAGCACCTGGTCAAGGAGAAGAGCTGGGTGGCTCACAAGAGACTTAGCGAGCTCAAGCTCAGGGATGAAGGGATCAGCATTCTAGGCGTCACGCATGAAGGGGGGGAATATATAGGTGTGCCGAAAGGACATACAAAGATTATTCCTGGTGACATCTTGATACTGTATGGGCGCTCATCTGCGCTCGAAAACCTGGATAGGAGGCTGAAAGGTAACCTTGGTAATCGAGAACACGAAGTTGCATGCACAGAGCAGAGGAGATTTGCTGAAGATGAGCGAATGAAAGACGAGACGAGGCGATCCCGGAGATAATGGATCATTAATGCCTGGAGATTTGCCCGGAACAATCAACGAGATCGTTCAAATGGGAATCTATATAAGGCAAATATATTCCATAGTAGGAAAATAAATCTCAATGGCATTTTCCTATTTAAGCAATCTGCATAGATAAAAAACAATCCTTAGCCAGAAGGTATTAGGCTAATGGTGGTAGAGATATATGGTGAAAAAATGCGGCTTAAATGGCTTCCATGGCGATTTATCGTGAGACGGGTAGCATGTGTACGGGGTTTTCTCTACCCCATTTCTCTGTCCCTCTCCTTGTGAGGAAACGAGATCGCCATTTTCTGGAACGCACGGTGGTGGGGGAAGAGAGCCACGCATAGAGATACGATTGCTGGGGGATCCGCCGGTTGAAGCAGAACCGGGGAGCTATATTATATCGAACTGCCCGTGAGGAAGGATAATATATACATATCATTATGATGACCAATACCTATAAACCCTTTTCGGGCCGTGTTGAACGCTCGATAGGGGCTTTCACAGAGGAAGATTGCTGCAGCGGTCACGGGGCTATGATCGTTGTTCCCATGTTCAAAGGTATGACGAATTATCAAGTCAATGTTATCCTTGTTTCTGTCATACAGAATTTTAACGGAACTAATTTCTCAGTGCAGTTGCCCATACAAGGGATGTCCAGGGATTTAAGGGCTTCAGGCCCGATATAGTACACACACGTCATCCCTGCCTGACACAAGACACAGCACGTTTCATGGCGGCAAAAAAAGGAATCCGGCTTGTCTTCATCTTTCATACCTTTTACGAGTGATACACTAACCATGCGCCGGGAGATTCACCGGTTCTTAGACAATTCGCAGCGGCATTATCTGCGGGTTTCGCCAATCTATCCAACAAGGTATTTGAGCCCACCGAGAGCATGGCGCTATAGGTGTACTGGAGGGGCGTGACCACATCGGTCGATGTTGTTCCCACTGGGATTGATGTGGAGTTCTGTGCAGCAGAAGATAAAATGATGTTTAGATAATGGTCCAGCATCCCCTTGATTCCTATATCTATCTCCTTGACAAGGGATATTTGTATGAAAGAGCAGAATAAGGTCCGCTGGATGAAATCAGGCGCTTAATCCAGGCCGAGTGGGATTTAATTCTGACCAAAACCAGGGCCACAGGCACTATGGCGGGGTCTATCCCCTTAAATCCTGCCAAATGGTAATGAGTCATGAAACCTTATACAGTTATCTATAACTCTTTCCCGGCTCATTGCAGAAATCTTCAGGTGGTTTTCCCTTGATCATTTTCCAGATATGGAGTAATCAATAGCTATACCCCCACATTGAAGGGTGAGATAGCAAGTAGTTCCTCAGGAATAGATGTTGGTTCATATATGAGGGAAAATAATATGCAGGATAGACTGAAGCTAGGGTCAGGAAAGGAGCGCCAAAAAATGCATACACAATCCAGACGCGACGATACTATCCTAAAAGGTGGTGAAGCAAAAAACAACCGAACACGCGAACTCCTGAATGTCGTCCATGATGCCTTGAATTCCTCGGCAAGCGGTGTGATTATAACAGATCGCAGGGGACGAATTATTTATGTGAATCCATCGTTTCTTAAGGTCTTCGGTTACGATGATAGGACAGAGGTCATAGGTAAAAATGCGATGGATTTGTTTACTGAAGAGGAAGTCACAAGGTTTTCAGATGTGGAAGCCATCATTGATGAATCGAGAAGGGAGACAAGCGAGTTTTTCGCAAGACACAGGGATGGCACCCTTTTTCCGGTTGAGGTATCTGCTTCAAATGTGACCGACCATAGGGGAAATGTGATGGGGAGAATGGCCTCCTTTATTGATATCACCGAGCGCAAGCAGCTTGAAAAAGAACTTCTTGAATCCGAAAAGAGACTCCGGGACCTCTCGCACCGAATACTTGATGCCCAAGAGGAGGAGCGGAAATTGATTGCCCATGAACTTCACGATGGTCTCGGGGCCACCTTGACCAATATCAAATACAGCCTGGAGCAGCATCTCGATGACCTTCCAGAGGAGAAAGGATTCCTGGAGCAGGCCGTCTCCATGATTCGGCAGGCCATTAAGGATACCTCGAGGATTTCGAGGAGTCTGCGGCCCTCCATTCTGGATGATATAGGAGTAATTCCGGCCATCAGATGGTTTTGCCGTGGCTTCCAGGAGGCCAATAGGGGTATCCAGGTAGAAGATCGGCTCGAAGTTCAGGAAGAAGATATTCCCGAGCCATTGAAGCTGGTGATTTACAGGATATTCCAGGAAGCACTCACCAACATAGCCAAACATAGTAATGCACAAAGAGTTACGGTTGTATTGAAGAAAGCTGAGCACAACATTGAGCTCTCTATCGAGGACAATGGCGGAGGCTTTGATTCCCAGGATGCAGGTGATATCGGTATGGGCCTTACAAGTATGAGGGAGCGGGCACAGTTTTCCGGAGGATTTTTTTCAATCCAGTCTAGTCTGGGCAATGGGACGGTCATCCAGGCCCGCTGGAATACTGGGTAAGCATTCGGGAATTAGGCTGTCAGAAAATGATTCTGGATATCGAGGGTCAATTGATGTATCGAGGGCATTGTTAATTTTCTATCACACAGCTCCACACCCGGGAGCCATCACTGTGAACAACACCACGGTTATCTCTTTTTAAGCTCATTATGCATTGAGGAATGCCATCAAAAGACATTCAAAATAGTGAAACCATATTGTCCTTTAATGTTATGAACGTAACCTTAAAGGATCCCTGCCACCACTTTTTTTGGAGATGTTACCGATGTTGGTGAAATTCAGGCTCCTGTCCTTACCTGTGCACAGGCCTTTTGTTAAGCGTGTCAAGAGAGATGAACATGGAGTTTTCATATAGGGATTTCGGATGGAGAGCTTTGCAGAACTCATAATTTCCTAAAGAGGGTTGACACTTCTTCAGTTCTCTCCGAGCCGGCGGCCACCAGTCACTTCAAAAAAGTCTACCCTCTCTTTTGAAAGTAAAAAAATGGTCAGGTTGTGCAAAGCTCTAATACATTCTCAAAGAAGGGAGATCTTGATGAAATGTATATATACATTATAAAATTGCATATCTGAGTAATAAAATGGATACTCTTAATGGAGTAATTCATGGGTAAAAATGAGGTAGCCTAAAAATAGAATTCAATGCTTCTTTATGCAAGAGACTTCGAAATAATACCTTTTCCTTATTTTTTAAGAGACTGGGTTCTGTTAACATGGACAATCCGCATGCTTTTCATGTCATTTATTTCTCAAGATCGAAAAATTCTTTTATATCACCAAAAAGCCGGAATATCCTGAGCGGAATTTTAGGGCTATCTGTCAGCTTTTTACGTATGGTGGGGTAAGGATAAGAAATCAGTAGATCCTAAAATACTTTATTTTTTGCTGTCAAATGGGTCTTTTACCTCATTTTGCTCGGTAGCATTTCTCCATATTATTTAATGAAATAGTAAAATGTATATGTTGATACAATCATCTTCGGTAATATACTTTTCAATGAAATGTAGTCTTTTTCACAGGGCGTACAAGGAGAAGATTTCTTTTCTTGGATAAATGAAATTATGAAAAGGGAATTCTCATGTTTATCCTGGAGCTATTAATTGCCATAAGTATTTCCCTTGTCTTAAGTGCATTGTTTGTCCTTGTGACACAAAGAGGGGAGCGCAGGACTGGGTTTTTCTGGCTTTTTGTGGTTGTCTTCCTGGTTACGTGGGCTGGGGGAGTATGGCTCAGGCCCTTTGGGCCAACATTATGGGGAGTGTGTTGGCTCGGCTTTTTGTTAGCGGGGCTGTTCATCCTGCTTTTGCTTGCTATATTTATCCCCCAGAAACCGGTGAGAGGTCGTCGTGAAACCCTGGATATGCTGGAGAAGGTTGCACGGAAAAGAGAGCTGGATACGTTTACCTACATCACCCTGGGTGTGTTTTTCTGGATTCTTCTGGCAGCTCTGATTATCGCAATTATGTTTCGTTATCTCCTGTGATGATCTTAAATTCTACTGCCGTGCTATATGAGTAGCGCCTAAAGATCAAAGCAATTAGTGCCAGGATGTCCACATTATCAGTGTAAAGCCCCATAAGATGGAAAAGGGAAGTAGGCCATGACAAGCAATGATAAAATGCCGGTGCAAAAATCTCCGAATTGGATCAGGGTCATATGGGTTTTGCTCATCGGCATCCTGGTGCTCAATATCTTTCGGATGCTTGCCCCAGCTGATTTATTGAAGCTGCCTTATTCCGATTTTAAGAAAAAGGTGAGCGAAGGACAGGTATCACAGATAACAATAAAAGGCGATAAGCTTAGCGGCAGCTTCAAGGAGCCTATAAGTCAAGGCTCTAAAAGTGAAGGTTCTCATGAAGAGGCAGCTCGCTATGAGCGTTTTGAAACCGTGCTGCCCTCATTTGAAGATCCTGAGCTCATTGGTCTACTCGAGGAGAACGGGGTAACCATCAAGGCAAAATCTGAGGAAAAGTCCTGGGTCTGGACTCTGCTGGTGAGTTTTCTCCCCTGGCTACTTCTCATCGGATTTTTCGTCTATACCAGCAAGAAGTTCCAGGAACGAGCAGGAGGGGGAGGAGGCCTTTTTGGCTTCGGGAAATCCAAGGCAAAAGTATTCACCAAGGCCACGATAGATATTACCTATGAGGAGGTAGCGGGCCTGTCCAACACGAAGAAGGAGCTTCAAGAGGTTGTTGATTTTCTAAAAGACCCATCAAAATATATGGCCCTGGGTGGGCAGTTACCCAAAGGCATCCTGCTGGTTGGTCCCCCGGGGACTGGAAAGACCCTTATGGCAAGAGCAACAGCCGGCGAGGCGAATGTCCCCTTTTTCAGCATTAGCGGCTCGGAGTTTATTGAGATGTTTGTGGGTGTGGGCGCATCTCGGGTAAGAGACATGTTTAAGCAGGCGAAAAAAGAAGCGCCCTCTATTATCTTTGTGGATGAACTGGACTCGATCGGAAGGGTACGAGGAACGGGATTAGGGGGCGGTCATGATGAGAGGGAACAAACCTTGAATCAGATCCTGGCTGAGATGGATGGCTTTTCACCTCACGAATCTGTGGTAGTTATGGCTGCCACCAATCGCCCGGACGTTCTTGACCCGGCCCTGATTCGGCCGGGACGGTTTGACCGGCGGGTCACATTAGAATTGCCTCAGAAGAATACACGTAAGGAGATCCTTGAGGTCCACACACGCAATGTTCCACTCAGTAATGATGTCGATCTGGAATCATTAGCCAGCAGAACAGCGGGATTTTCCGGAGCGGATATCAAGAACTTAGTAAACGAAGCGGCCCTTCTGGCGGCACGAAAAGAAAAGAAACAGGTAGAACCAGAGGATTTTGATCAGGGCAGGGATAAAATTCTCATGGGTATCGAGCGCGAAGATGTTATCAAAGATGAGGATAAAAAGATTATCGCTTATCATGAAGCGGGCCATGCCCTTATGGCACGGCTCCTTCCGAGTGCTGATCCTTTGGAAAAGGTATCCATCATTCCAAGGGGTCGTTCACTTGGTTCCACGGAACAGATTCCGGAAGAGGATCGCCGTAATCTGAGTCGCCAGTATCTTCTCGATAGGATTGCCATCATGTTAGGGGGGCGGGCCTCTGAAAGGCTTTTTTCTCAAGATGTCTCGACTGGAACTGGGGATGACCTTAAACAAGCAACAGAGTTGGCTCGACGCATGGTGTGCCAATGGGGTATGAGCGAAAAGCTCGGTCCGATTACTTTTCGTCAGGGCGAAAACCACCCCTTTTTAGGGCGGGAGATTGGCGAACAGCGAGATTTCAGCGAGGAATCTGCCCGGATTATCGATGAGGAAATAAGAAGGATTATAAGGGATATGGAAAAGAAAGCAGAGGACATGTTAAAATCTAACAGGGATACGCTCGATAAAATAGCAAAACAGCTTCTGGTCAAGGAAACCCTTTCGAACGATGATATTGACAGGCTTTTAACACAAGATCATGATTCATCACGTGAATAGAACGCAAATAATTGATTGAGTAATTGAATAGGCGCAACTATCCAGCCATCACGTCCTGAACCGTAACGGAGCAGTGCTAGAGATGAAGATACAAAGAAAATACTATGAAAGCCCTCTTCAAAATGAAGTTAAACGGTGCGAGCCAGGCTTATGGTGGTTGAGGGGGATCATCTAGTTGGGATTACTTCCTTATAAGGATATGTTGGAGCACCATCCTTAAAGGTAAAACTGGAAAGATAAAGCGAAGTGAGGAGCTTTGCCCCGATTTGGGAGACGGTCATTTATATGTCTTTTAAGACGATCACAATAAAGATCGAGAAGGAGGATATCAGATATGTTGCCGATTGCAAAGATTGTATGTCCGACAGATTTTAGTGATCCATCGTATGAGGCACTCAAGACTGCTGATGAGCTGGCATTGCATTTCTCTGGGGAACTGCTGGTGATTCACGTAGTAAATCCTGTTCCCGTTTATCCGACACCCGTAGTTCCGGAGGCGGCGTCATCAGCCGGTTTTGTCGCTTCCTATCACCAAGAAATGCAGGTGTCCGCAAAAAAGTCGCTCGATCATATTGTTCAGGAACGGGTATCCGAGAGGATCAAATCAGGAACGAGGGTATACATCGGAGATGCCGCAAACGAGATCGTGGAATCTGCAACCAATGAACATGCTGATCTTATTGTGATCGCTACCCATGGATTGACCGGCTGGCGGAGGTTCATGTTCGGTTCGGTTGCCGAGAAGGTTGTGCGGCTTGCTCAATGTCCTGTTCTCATCATCCGGAAGCCTGAAGAAGATGGGTAACATGGAATATGTGGTGGTTTTGGCGAGGTAATCCCTGCATGAATGCCTTTTGGCAACGGTCATGTTGGCCCTTTAGAGATAGAAGAGAGAGCTTTGCAGAACTCATATTTTCCTAAAGAGGCTAGACTTTTCTTTAGCTCCCTCCGGGCCGGAGGCCAAGGCTCTCGGGTTGGTCTTTTCAGCAACGTATCCATGGGGGAGTCCGCCAGGCGGATAAATTTTGCACTCTCCGCATTGCCCCGATAAATCGGGGCCCGCGGTTTTCCCCACTGATACGTTGCGAAAAGACAGCACCCTTCTCTCCGAGCCGGAGGCCACCAGTCACCTCATAAAAGTCTGCCCCTCTATTCAAAGTAAAAAAATGGTCAGGTTGTGCAAAGCTCTAAGAAGAAAGTTGCCGTTTGATAGCAAGCGGATTATCATCGGCTTCATTTTCTAAAGATCAAACCCTATAGAGGCCAGCCTTTTCATCTCTTTGAGATTTGTGAGATCAAAAGTAATTGGGGTAATGGTTATTAGATTCTCTTGTAGATCTTTTAAATCAGTATTGGAAGTACTTTCTTTAACAGGCGTTTCACTGGCTAACCAGTAATAAGAATTCCCTCTCGGGTCATTCCTTTTTTCAAATGTATCTCTTTGTCTCACAAGATCCTGCCTGGAAAATGATATGCCCTTAATCTGATTCTTAGGCAGTGCTGGTATATTTACATTCAGGGCTGTTCCATCTCGCAGGCCGTTCTGTTTAATAAATGTGATTATTTGGCGGGAGAATTTTGCGGGGAAGCTAAAATCAGGATAATTTTTGGTGTTCAGTGAAATAGCAACAGAGGGAATACCCAGAAAGGCTCCCTCGGTGGCAGCAGAGACCGTGCCTGAATATAAAAGGTTTATCCCTACATTAGAGCCCAGGTTAATTCCTGAGATGATCATATCTGGTGTATGGTGCAATATCTCCTGAATAGCTATTTTCACACAGTCAGCAGGGGTTCCGCTTATCCCGTAGCCAAAAAAAGATCCATTTCTTTTGATTCGTCTAACCCTTATCGGGTTGGATAGGGTAATGGAATGACCTACTGCGCTCATCTCTGTTTCAGGGGCAACTATAGAAAGATCAAAATCACCATTTAATTCTTTATAAAGGGCAATAAGTCCCTCTGCCAATATACCATCATCATTTGTCAAAAGTATTCTCATTTTTCGCCTGCTGCAACTAGCTATACAATACTCTTAGGAATAATTAAAGTTTTAAAGGCAGGAAATTGTTATATTCTCTATCCATTTTTCGGATTACATATTTTGTCCTTGTAATTCTCCTTTTCATATCCGATAGTTTTATGAGGAAACTATTTATCGTAGTATTGAGACATAGCACTTTATTCCTCAATAATACCTTATGTGAATTGTTGCGTGTGAAGAATCACAGAAAGGTGCGTAATGAACAGTTTAAAGAAATTCTCTGTACTAAGGATTACAGGAAACAAGAGGAGCCGAATAGAGGAAACAGTTGTTACTGAGGCCAAACTAACCATAGTTGTAAATGATCAAAAGCTTGCAATATTGCCTTGTTCACCAAACGAGTTGAAATTTCTTGCAATCGGGTTTCTTTTTTCCAAAGGTATAGTAACAAGCAAGGAAGAAATAAAGAAAATCAATCTTGATGAAAGGAAATGGATAGTACGGGTGGAGACAGAAAAAGATATACATTTATCTTCATTACCATTAAATGTCATTTATTATACTTCCGATAGAACGGCACAATCTAAAGTAAAGTCTCGCATTTCAGTAGCATCTCATAGTGTTTTTTCTTTACTAGAGGCGTTTCAACATCGCTCAAAGATTTTTATCTCCACTGGCGGTGTACACTCTGTGGCCTTGTGTGAAAAAAATGAAATCTTGGCCTTCAAAGAAGATATTAGTAGAAATAATGCTATCGATAAGTTGTTTGGTGAATGCATTTTGAACGATATTTCGACAGCCCAGCGAATGTTGGTCACAAGTTGCAGGATTTCATCTGAAATACTGTTAAAGGTTGCCAAAAGGAATATTCCTATATTGATCTCAAAATCGGCTCCTACAGATTTGGCTGTAAGATTAGCGTTAGAAGTGGGAATAACCCTTATTGGGTTTGTAAGGGGAAAAAGAATGAATGTGTATGCCAATGAATGGAGAGTGATATCGTAGCCAAAAAATTGTAACTATTCGGCAAATGACCCCAGCGCTTAGCTTTGGAGTTTTACATGAAAGAAACGCCCTGCTGAGCATGGACATGTCTTTTTTTGATTCTGTCTTCTCATGGTTCAGGAAATGGGCGTTTCAAAACGGCGCACACAGGCTGGCACCTTATTGCTAAGTCTTATAGAGAGGTGTGTAAGTTTGAAACGGCCCTGTACAGGGCCTTGTTATGAAGGCAAAGCAAAAAAAGACATGGCCATACTCTTTTCTCTATAGAGTTTCTTAGGACGTTTTGTGTTTCTGAGTTCACGGTTCAGGCCCCCCTGGTGCGAATTAATGTGAGCTTTAGATGGTTTTTCTGAAAACTGTGCCTATGGATCCTATCAAAGAAATTGCTAAGCCAGGTCCAGGATAGAGGTTGCACAGCTCTTTTTTCTTTGTTTGTTAAAATATAAAAATGAAGTTTTTCAAAAATGAAGGGAGGTAAAAAATGGCGATTACAATTACAAGCACTGCTTTTACTGAAGGCAGCATGATTCCACAGGACTATACCTGTGATGGTGAAGATATTTCTCCCCCGCTGGAATGGAGTGGTCTTCCTGATTCTACAAAAAGCCTTGCCCTGATCTGTGATGATCCTGATGCGCCAATGGGAACATGGGTACATTGGGTGCTCTTTAATATACCCGCACATATCCAAGAGTTACCTGTTCACATACCACCTGAAAAAATAATTCAAAATGGCGCAAAACATGGAATAAATGATTTTCGTAAATTTGGTTATGGCGGCCCATGTCCTCCCGGAGGCATACATAGATATTATTTCAAGCTCTATGCCCTGGATAAAGAAATCAATGCAGAGCCTGGAATAACTAAGGAAAAATTACTGAAGATAATGGAAGGGCATGTTTTGGCTGAAGGTCAATTAATGGCAAAATATTCGAGGTAAGTTGGCTCTCCTATAGTTTGCCGGTTAATAAAGGATGTGATTCTATTATTTCCTTTGCAGCCCAGCGATGTGTTAGTGGGCAGATCATGCAGACAGCCACCTACCATTTCTGGGGCAAATATCATTTTACCAGACTTGCAAATCCATTCTTTGAATTACTGCTGTATTACAGCCCAGGCGAATACCCGAGTTGGGGTAATTGACAGAAGGGATGCGTATCTTTTGAAAGACCCTAAGTTTCCTTTGAAAATCATTACGGTCTATTTATATACTGAAAAGTTGATGTTAGTATTTCTCACATATATTGGTGCGGAGACAACATGCTAAAAGAGTTTGCACCCCTGAAGACCTATTTTATCGAAAACCGTGTAGCACTGATTATTGGCCTATCCAGCCTTTTGTTTGTAGACGCGCTCCAGCTTTTTATCCCCAGAATTATAAAGAAGGCAATTGATACCTTAACTATTGGCCAGGCAAGTTCTGGGCTTCTCATCAAGTATGCATTGATAATAGTAGGAATTGCCATTACCATGGCAATCTTTCGATACATCTGGCGGTATTTCGTATTTGGTCATTCCAGAAAGGTGGAAAAGGCCTTACGAAATAGAATCTATGACCATCTGCAGATACTTTCTCTTTCCTTTTACTGGAGAACAAAGACAGGCGACCTGATGGCACGTGCTGTCAACGATATTGATGCTGTGAGAATGGCGGCAGGTATGGGATTAGTGGCCATGACCGATGGAATTGTGCTCGGCCTTGCCACTATTGCTTTTATGTTATATATCGACATAAAATTAACCCTTATTTCCCTCATTCCCACACCGTTTATTTTTTATTTTACCTTTATTATTACCCGAAGAATGGGGAGAGAATTTAAGCAAGTACAACAGACATTCTCTGAATTGACAGAGGCAGTAAGGGAAGTATTGTCCGGGATCAGAGTCATTAAGGCCTATAATCGCCAAAGGTGGGGATATGTTAAGGTGAAGGACAAGGGAGAGAAGTATATCGCCAATAACCTTGATCTTGCCACAACGCTCGCCATCTTTTTCCCCATGATGACATTATTTACTAATCTTGGACTCGCTGTGGTTATCTGGATCGGAGGACGGCTGACTATCCTGGGTAGTATTACCACTGGTGACTTTGTAGCCTTTATAAGCTACCTCAATCTTCTCACATGGCCTATGATGGCGCTTGGTTGGGTTACGAACTTGATCCAGAGAGGTTCTGCATCAATGAGGAGAATAAATGGTATATTAGATGAGGTACCAGAAATTACCAGTAAGACGATAAATCCATTCAGAGGAGATATTCAAGGCAAGGTGTGCCTCAAGCATGTAACATTCTGCTATCCACAGGAAGAAGATCCAGCCCTGAGAGACATCAATCTCAGGATAAAGGCTGGGCAGACAGCAGCGGTTGTAGGTGGGGTAGGGTCAGGCAAGAGCACAATTCTTCAAATAATACCGAGGCTCATTGAGACGGAAAAAAATATGGTACAGATTGATGAAATTCCTATCCATGATATAGATCTAAACCATTTAAGAAAATCTATTGGCTTTGTTACCCAGGAGACACATATTTTTTCTGATACCATCTTTAACAATATAATCTTTGGTCGAGAGGAAGTAGGCGAAGTCCTCATGGAAAATGTCCTTGAGATCTCTCAACTGGCCGCCGACATCAATTCTTTTCCCAAGGGCATTCATTCTGTTTTAGGAGAAAAGGGAATAACCTTATCAGGAGGTCAAAGACAGAGACTGACCATAGCGAGGGCCCTTGTTTCCAGCCCCCCAATTCTCATTTTGGATGATGCCCTTTCACAGGTGGATACCAGGACAGAGGCTACTATATTACACAAAATCCTTGAAATGAGGAAAGGGAAAACGAATATTATTGTTTCCCACAGGCTTTCAACTATTCGGAAAGCAGATGTCATATTTGTGCTTAAGAATGGTCAATTGGTAGAAGAAGGTGATCACGCTTCCCTTCTTGCAGGAGGAAAGGAATATACCAGGTTGTATCAAAGGCAGCAGTTGAGTGAAAAGCTGGGAGAGGAGCAATAATCTCCTGCAGAGGGAAAAAAGATAAATACGTTACCCTTTCTTTTGCTGGTAGCGATCTGTGTGGTTCAGTAGTGAATGTTCACGAAAAGGAATGACAGCAATGCATTTTGATTATGGATATATGGAAGAAGGCCGGCTCGGCAAGCCTTACAATATAGGTCTTCTAAAAAGATTGACTCCCTATGCAAAACCTTATAAAAAACTTCTTTTCCTTGCTTTAGTCTTAACACTCGTAATCACCCTATTTGATCTTTCTATTCCCTATCTTCCCAAAGTTGCCATAGACAAATATATATTGTCCTTCTGGTACCAAGTTAACCACAGGTTAATGCCCCCTGATATGCTAGAGGTGTTTCAAAAGAAATATGGCCACACTGTAGTGATGACCAAGGAAACCAGTGTAGGGTTTCTCTCAAGCTCAAACCTCAAAAAGATTGACCCTGTGGATCTTCAACATTACCAACAAAAAGGGATCATTTCCAGTGAACGATTTTATCGGATTTCTGTAAAGGTAAATGATCGGGAAAGATTTTTTATGAATAAAAATGCGATACAGGGTGAGGAATCCTATTTTTATATACCGATGACGGCATGCAAGAATATACCTTACGATACATTAATACAATTACGACAGAGAGATCTTAAGGGGGTATTGCTCATCGGAGTTTTTTTACTTTTTTTGATTGCCGGGTCATTTCTTTTGAGTTACTGGGAGTATTATTTTTTAGAGAAATCCGGGCAGTTTATAATGCAGGATATTCGAATGGAACTTTTTGATCGGATTCAAGGTCAATCCATTCGGTTTTTTGACCGTAATCCAGTAGGGAGACTGGTTACCAGAGCAACAAATGACATCGAAAATTTGAATGAAATGTTCAAATCGGTTCTCATTACCGTATTTAAGGATGTATTTCTCTTATTAGGCATTATAGTAGTCTTGGTACATCTGAACTGGCGCTTGGCATTAATCTCTTTTATTCTTATGCCCTTTGTATTTGGCTTGGCATTGTTTTTTAGCAGGCAGGCACGAGAGGCATTCCGGGAAATAAGGAAAAACATTGCTGCAATCAATGCATTTCTCCAGGAGAGAATCTCTGGGATTCGTATTATTCAGCTTTTCGTCCAAGAAAAAATGCAGCTTGGACACTTAAAAGAACTTAACCAAAAGAATTACCGTGCAAGTATGAGGCAGATCAAGATCTTTGCCATATTTATGCCTTCAATGGAGGTTTTTTCCTCTATAGGCGTAGGTCTCCTGCTTTGGTATGGAGGTGGAAAGGTCATGTCAGAACAGCTCACTCTGGGATCTCTTGTAGCCTTTATTGGATATATCCAGATGTTTTTCAAACCGATAAGGGATATTTCAGAAAAATACAATATCATGCAGTCCGCTATGGCATCGATGGAACGAATATTCGCAGTTATAGATCAAAATGACATAATTCAGGAGATAGAGATGCCCAAGAGACCGGTCAGGATTGAAGGTCAACTCCAGGTAAAAAAAGTCTCTTTTGCCTATGAAAAAGGCTTCCCGGTCCTCACCCACGTTTCCTTTGAGATTAAGCCAGGTCAGGTGGTTGCTCTCGTTGGCACAACAGGGTCTGGAAAGACGACTATAATCAATCTTATTGAGAGACTGTATGAATTTGAAACAGGGGAGATCCTCTTGGATGGCATAGATATTAGAGAGTGGAAGATAGAGGAGCTCCGTTCTCACATAGGCCTCGTTATGCAGGATGTGTTTATCTTTGCCGGAAGTATTGCAGAAAACATATCCCTGGGAGATAAAACAATATCACGAGAAACCCTAAAAGCGGTTTCCAAGCAGGCAAATGCCTATGACTACATAATGCGTCTTTCAGGAGGCTTTGACCATGAGGTAAAAGAAGGGGGTGTAACCCTCTCTGGTGGTCAAAGACAGTTGCTGGCTCTAAGCAGGGCACTGGCTTACCATCCAACGCTTCTCGTTTTGGATGAAGCTACCTCCAGTGTCGATCCTGAGACAGAGCGTTTGATTCAAGATTCTATCTTTACCCTTTCAAGGAGGCAGACCACCCTTATTGTTGCCCACAGACCATCAACTATTCAGCAGGCGGACAGAATTCTTGTCATGCATCAGGGAAAAATTGTTGAGCAGGGAACACATAAGGAACTAATGGCCTTGGGGGATATCTATTTTAGGCTTAACCAGTTGCGTGAGAAAAATGCAAGCATACTGGATTCTGTTATGTAGTTTATTCTCCGAACCTGTTCGTAGGAGACTTCCAAGACATTCCTGGCCTGGAGGACATGCCCGTCTGCCAAACCGGCTTCAGCAGCCAGAGCTTGAATAAATGCCTTGATTTGCAGCCGGCCCGGGTCTCGCCGCGGTTTTTCTTTTGTTCATGGCTAAAAAACTGGAGCAGCTATACTGAGTAGAAAGGGTGGTGTCGCGCTTGCATCCCCAGCTCTTCGAGCATCTGGAGATAACCCGCAGGCCACCTCGGGTTGAGGTTGAACGGCGCGACCTGCCCACGCTTGAGCTCGTAGCTATCATTCGTAGCTGTGCCAGGTATTTTATATGGAATAATTGGCATTTTTTGTCAAAGAATAGCTGTAGAGCGATACTCCCCCAAGCTATATGCGGATATTTTAGCTATTTCAATGGGGTTAGTAATAACTGTTGCCTCACTTTTTCGTTATTTCCTTCTTGATGTAATTACAAAAAGTAAAATAGACAAAAGTAAAGGTCCTATTAAAAATGATATTCATTATTGTTCATCCAGGAAAAAAAATGGTTCTGAGCTGAACAGCCGCCCGAAATCAGATGATGTATTCTGACGGATGGATGCCCAACTCTTCAGGATTGGCGGTGTGGATAATATTTTTTTTGGGTAGATCTTTTTCCAGATCTGCCTGTTTTCCGGCAATGAGCTTTCCCTGTTCATCTTCTTCAAACAGCATCACCATAGGAAGCTTCCTAGACCTTTCATTTGCGGGATAACCTGTAACCAATCCTATCTCACCGGTGTCCAAATGAACTAGAGTGCCCACAGGATAGATGCCCATCATAGTCGCAAACATTTTAAGTAAAACGACGTCGAACTTTTTTCCCGCATTCTGTGACATGAGTTCTATGGCAACGTCTGGACTCTGGGCGGGCCGATAAACCCGATGCGAACAGAGCGCATCATAAACATCTGCAATCTTTAGAATCTTTCCGAAGAGACTAATCTTTTTCGTAAAGGTTGTTTTAGGATATCCAGATAGATCCAAGTTGAGATGGTGCTCGAACGGAGCAAGAATGACTTTGGACTTAAGAGTATGGGAGGCTTGCAATTTGAGGATATGTCCCACGCTGGCCACCGGATGTTTTCGCATGACTTTCCATTCTTCATCGTTCAATTTTGCCGGCTTGTTTAAAATTTCATGGGGGACAGCCACTTTTCCTAAGTCATGAAAAATGCCGCTAATACCTAAATGTGCCAGAGAGTGGTGCGACAGTCCGATGCGATTTCCCAAAGCTATGGACAAAATCGCTACATTGACGGAGTGAGTATAGGTGTAATCATCGTGCTCTTTGATGGCACTTAATCCAAGAAAAACCGCTTCATCTTCTAGAGCGATGTCCACCATGTTCTGTATGAGCCGTTTGGCCTTGCGCACTCCTGCTTGATCTTGAGCAGAAACTTTATGAGAAACTTCCATCAACGTATGTACGGCGTAAGCATAAGTCATTCGAGCCTTTTCTTTTAACTCTAGTTTATGTTTCTGGGATTGTGAGTCGTCACCTTTAATGGTTTTCACCCATGAGATCCTAGCATCTTTCATTTGTTTGTTTAGCCAAAGGAATGGATCTTTATGTTGTGTTGAATCTATCAATAAGCGAATGAACAATAGGATTTCCTCAAAGGAAATGTCTCTAAAAGAGGAATAAAATACGAATCCTCCTAATTCTCGTTCAGCGAAAAAATCAAGAGTGTCGAGGATGAGAGAGGCAATTTCTCGCCGGTGACGCAATCGTACTTCTTCGACATAGATTTGACCTTCCGAAATTTCGATGGTCAGTTTATCTTCTAAAAACTCTTCCATAATGTGGAAAAACTGTGAGACGGAAAGCTGAGTGAGTCGGTTGTTGTCATTATAAAGCCCCGCTGTTCGTATCAGTCTGAAGAAAATAATAATCAATTTTTCTTGCCACTGAGTGAATTTCTTTTGATCTGCGGTGTTCATGGGCATGGCTTTTCCCTTGAAGCATGTTTAGTAGTCATGACTTCTTTTACGGCGCGACGGACGCCAGGGTAGAAACTCGAAGCAGCTTCATCAAGAACATTTTGCGCCTCTTCCGTCCCCAGGGTTTGAAGCGAAAAGGCGGCGCCTTGCCTTTTCACAGAGTTTACACCGATGAATCGTGAGAACCAATTGCCGCTCCAAATCGTTTCTCGCAAGAAAGGGATGGAATGTGCCGATCCACATTGGCCAAGCGTTTTAAAACAAGCGAACAGGTGTTCTTGATTTCCGCTGTGCACCTTTTGCCGTTTCTGAATATAATTTATGAAAAGCTGTTCAGTCTTTTCACATTTTCGAGAACCTAGATAACGCAAGATCACTTGTCGGATAACTTTGCTTTCGTCGTCCACAAGGGATAAGAATTGATCAGGCTCCCAGACTTTTCGTTTTATCAAATACCTGAGTGCTTCCTTTCGTACACTTTTTGCTTGGTGGCGGGTCATTCTAAAAAGAATCCTGATCGTTTCAATCCCTTTTATATGTCCTACTGCGATGGTCAGCATCCTTACAACATCGTTATCGGAGGAGCTGGAGAGAAGTCTTTGAATCGGACCCAGATCTCGATTGGCTAAAGTCATGATCACCTTAATCAGCATGCGCTGCACTTTAAATCGGGCCCCCGACAGCTTGGGGCCAAGGGTAATAACTGCAGCTGGTGGCAAGAGGACAAGAACCTGCGCAATTTTATCAAGATGTTGGTCGTAATTTTCAGCCTTCCATATGTTGCGTAAGGGTTCAAGGCCTTCCGAACTAGCCGCCCAACCGAAAAATGCTTGGATCCTTTCTGCCTCCACTGGCCTTTCCTTTTCCTTGAAACCATGTACGAAATGCAGCCCTTGCAATATTTTCAATGCCACTTCAAAGTGTGCTTCGGTAAGGGCTTTCCTAAATTCTTCTTTGAGAAAAATCAAGACAGCATTGATAAGTTCTTCATCTTCCTCATGTCGCAAAACATCAACCAGCATGTTCAGCATCTCTTGCGTAGAATCCAGAGCTTCTTCACGTGCGACCATGTCTGTAATGCTGGCGATTTCTTCTTCAGTAAGCTGGAACCAGAGGTTGTGTTGCAACTGGGGGGTAGGAATTTTTTTCGGTGATGAGCCTGATAATTGGTATGAAATCTGAGCCATCATGGGCTTTTGCTTCAGTCCTTCCGGATCAGATTTGGCCTCTAGTTTATTCTCCTTCGATCTTTTATGAGTGAACCCTGGAAGAACCGTATCCGCTTTAAAATCCGACATGAGATAAAAATCGACAGCGTCGTAAAAAATGTGCGGCAGTCTAGCGTCCCAAAGAGCAGTGACCAAGTCTTCTTCGGCTTCCGCCGGCAATGTTTTGTACTGGTTAAATATTTTGATTAGAGTTTGTATTTCCCAGAGCTCAACGCTTTGTCTGAATCCTATTTCTCGAATCCCATCTCGGAAAAGAGAAAAAGCAAGATTTGTCTCTTTAGCAGGTCCTTCATGAATCACGTAATCCTCATAGAGAAGCCGATCTTTTCCAACATTAAAACGCAATTCACCATACATTTCAAGAAAAGACAAAAGAGTGCGGTGGAAACGCTCAATCGATTGTTTAAAATTGATATGATTTTCAGGGTAAAGGGAACAGGTCTTTACGGTGATTAGCAGGGAGTTGGCTACTTCTTTGATCTCTTTTGCGAGGTCAGGAGCATCAATTTTCATGAAATTCTTATCGCTCATTGTTAACTTATATGGAAAGTAAAGATAAGAACTTTTTACAATTTACGATATAAGTGCTTTTGCCTTCTGTGTCAAGCCAAAAACAACCTCATGATATTGTGGGGCAAATACCATGCTTAAAAATTGGGATCTGGGCAGTTAAGGCGCTGATGAAGTGCCAGTGAAGAAAAAGCTCGATCTTACCGGGAGAGCGGAAAATGGCAGAAATCCAGATAGTGGTATTCCCCAAACCCATCTCCCTTTCTTAAAATTGAGCCGGTAGAGGTCTCCGCCCCCGCTCCCAGCCCTTAGCGTTGCACTATCAACTGCCAGAGCAGGTATGTTGAGACCTTTGAAAAACCTGGCGATTTTCATCATCCTCAA
>JAWOBA010000120.1:0-9052 GCA_046498285.1 Desulfatiglandales bacterium
CCACCATAGGAACCAAGCGAATCATATTCAGCAGGCCAAAACACCATGCTCAATGTTGGCAATTACCTTACGGGCACGAGCCCGCTCTCGTGAAATACCAGAGTCCACGCTGGAAATGTCGAGCATTTTATCTTGTTTTCGATAGCCTTGATCGAGCTTATCATAGTAGCCAATCGAAAACCCTCTAAGCCCTTTTTCATAATCCATATAGATGTCCAGAGCATTACGGAGGGATACGATTTTCTGCCATTTACGGGGCTGCATGTGGCCAAAACGAATATTAAAAAAAAGATCATGAATGGAAGGCTTATCAGCACTACCACGAAAACCGGATAAAACAGTTTGAAACGAAGATTTCAAATCGGCATCCGGGAGAGAGGCATCAACGACAAGATGCACTAACGGAAGTGAATCTTTCAAAGAATCTGAAAAAAATTCAATAAATTCATCCACGTGGGGGAACCTATTATGAAGGCGATGAAATAAGGCGACAGCCTTTTTCATATCGATTTTTATTCTATCTGTATAATCAATAACGGGATGCTGGAGAATATGGTAGTCGAAATCCATGTGAAGATCGACAATATATTTATAATTCTCCCACCACGTATCAAATTCAAAATCTTCTGAACACACGTCACCATAGCGCCAATAAAGATGAATCAACGTATTTGAATGATCGGGAGAAAAATCCTCAATATATTTTTTAGGGAGTATATAAGATGGATCGGCAGCCTTGAGGCGATAATGCGAACATAAATCTTGATAAGTAGAATTGAGGCGAAGGGCATCCGTAAATATACTGGCGACAAGTTTTAATTTATCTTCTTTTGACATAAAAACCCCCTGAATAAAAACGGAAAATATAAAAAGATAGATCACTAAATTTGTGACCATTTTGTGACATAAACTTTTTATTTTCTTTATTTTCTTTATTTTGTTTATAAGCCATAGATAAAAAAAATACACGTAATATCAATTAATTACGTAATTTAAGCCATTTACGCTAAATCGGCAAAAAGGGCCCTTTTGCCACTCGTAATGAGGATGTCGGCGGTTCGATTCCGCCCGGTGGCTCCACATTTTTTGTATTCCTCAAAGGCTCGTGTTGGGGATAATTATTGCCATAAAGGGGGTGACCATCTGTTTGTATAACCATTATAGGACCAGCATCCAGGTAATTTATCGTTTAGCCGGAATTTAGGATTCTCTACCCATTGTTGCATAAGCTCGTGGGCCCTGTTTATTTCCTTAAACCTATCACCATCGCCACCTTTATCAGGATGGTAAACCTTTGCCATTCCCCTGTAGGCTTTTTTTATCTCATTGACATAGTCTCCGGACATTAATGTTTTCATATGTATATTAAGATACCTAAGTCCTTTTTTCTGGTCATCAGACAGTTTCGGGATTTTATGCATACTCGGTTTAATTGACTCGGCACTGATGTTGTATTCAACATTTTCTTCGAGAATCGATTGGGATGCAAAACTAGGCGAAATTTGTCTACTTCTTTTTTTATACCATTCCTTGCCAGCTTCAAGTGCTAGTTCTTTAAGGGAATTAGCGGGAGAGTAACCTGATTTTCTTCTCCAGATAAATCTTGATATTCTATTCGACCAGATAGGCATCACATCCAGGGCGACAAAATGTTCAGTAAATGAAAAGGCTGCATATCGTGTATTGAGAGTTTGCAGTAATCCCTTAGACAGAGAAAGAGCCCATATTAATCTCTGCCTGCACTCCTTTGAACAATAACGCCTTCCTGGTTTAATATGATTAGTCCCACAAGCAAGACATTTGTTTGTCCTTGTTTCAGAAAAAGAAGATAATATCTCTTTATTATACATATTTCTCTTTGAATAAGCACAATTGATAATGCTGTTTGTAAGCATTGTATGAAGGTTATAACCTAATATATATTATTATCATAAGACTCATGCATAGTAAAAGCTAAAATTTTTCCTAATATGACATTTTAAACATTGTTATTCCGGTTGACTTTGGGGATTAACATTAAGTATGGTACATATAATTACAGTAAATAATAATAGGGATTAGATAGAATGTCTCAACATTTTGCAACCGATATTGTCCAAATGGTATTCCATGCCGGCCCCATGGTAAAATTTGTTCTTTTACTCCTTTTCTTTTTCTCTCTCTCCTCATGGTCCATAATCTTTATGAAATTAAGATTGCTTAAAAAATTTAAAAATGAAAACGAACGGTTCTTAGAACTCTTCTCTTCCAATCGAGAGATAAACAAGGTATATTTGCAGAGTAAAATATTTAATTTCAGTCCTTTGGCAAAAATCTTCAGGACTGGTTATGCAGAGTTTAGCAGGTCTAAGAAAATTCAAGGAAATCCTGATGAAGCGCAGGTTTATCAATCACATCAACACATTGTAGAGCATGTCCATAGGGCTGCTAACAAGGTTTTGTTTACTCAACGCTCTCGTTTGGAAAATGGACTCACCTTCCTGGCAACTACTGGAAATGCTTCTCCTTTTATCGGGCTGTTTGGAACTGTTTGGGGTATAATGACGTCATTCAGGTCTATAGGAATGAAAGGCTCTGCTAGTTTGGCAGTTGTGGCTCCTGGTATAGCTGAAGCCCTTATTGCCACAGCAGCGGGCTTAGCAGCAGCAATTCCGGCTGTTGTGGCCTTCAATTATTTTAACAGTAGGATAAGAACATCTCAAATGGAGATGGGGAATTTCATTTCTGACTTTATCGGTTCACTTGAGAAAGGGTTAACCAAAAAAGCCTTCACCGGAAAATCAAAAGACGAATTGTAATGGATGCAGGAGAAGAAAACAGGCAAGATCCGATATCAGATATCAATGTAACACCCCTTGTTGATGTTATGCTGGTGTTACTCATCATATTTATGGTGACAGCACCTATGATGATCCATGGGGTCAAGGTAAATCTCCCCACAACGGAAAGTAAAAGCATAAAGAGCGAAGAAGATCCTTTAGTATTATCGATAAACAACAAACGGCTCATTTTTATTGAAAATTATAATATTGAATTTAAGGATCTCACAGAAAAATTACAAAAAATAGTCGCCAATAGAGCAGAAAAGGAGATACTTATACAGGCTGATAAAGATGTGCCGTACGGCTTTGTAATGAAGGTTATGTCTCAGGTAAAAGAAGCTGGAATTAATAAAGTGGGAATGGTAACCGAGCCTTTACATAAATGACCATCGCATATTTTATGGTTAATTCAGGATTTAAAGAGGAAAGATGGGGCAGGATGATGTTCCTATCCCTCTGTTTTCATGTAGTTATATTTTCTATGTTTCTCTTTTTTCCTCAAGCAAAAAGTAGCTTCCCATCTATGGAGGAGAAGGTATATCATGTTGAGTTAGTTGCTCCTCCATCTGGAGTTGAAAAGGGTGTCAAGGAAAAAGGTACAGCAAATATAGCCAAAAAAGAGGGCAAATCTCATGTAATAAAGACTAAGACTCGGCGCATAGCCCCTAAGAAAAAAGAGGCTGTTGCCGTTTTAGCAAAAAGAGTGTCTTCAAAGCCGATAACCAAGAAAAGAGAGAAAGATTCTTCGGCTGCAAAGCTTGTCGATAAAGCCATAGCTCAAATAGAAAAAAGGGTAAACAATAAACAGTCAGATAGCTCAAATAGCATTGATAAGGCCATAGCTCAAATAGAAAAAGAGGTAGAAAAAGGTAGGATTAGCCAACCCGGAGCGAGCAGAGGTTCATCTGAAGGAAGTACTCAAACTCTCGGGGGAAAAGGAGGGGGGGTTGGCATGTCTTCGGGTATAGGAAAAGGTCTTCAAGTTTATCTGATGAAGATAGAAGATGCCATCAAAACCAACTGGACTTACCCGGTTGCTTTTAACAATACAACAAACGAGAA
This sequence comes from Desulfatiglandales bacterium, assembly GCA_046498285.1. Lineage (GTDB taxonomy): Bacteria > Desulfobacterota > DSM-4660 > Desulfatiglandales > B25-G16 > B33-G16. The sequence goes on from JAWOBA010000120.1 coordinate 3,885, forward strand.
AGCTCCTGAAGCAACTATTATACTTACTGTAAGAAGTGATGGAAAGATTTTAAAGGCCTGGTTTAAGAAAAAATCAAAAAGCTCTCTCTTTGATGATTCTGTCCTAAAGGCTGTTGAGAGATCGGATCCTCTGCCTAAATTTCCATCTGGCTACCTAAAAACCCATGAAGAAGTCGAAATTAATTTTAGTCTTAAAGACCTTGCTCAACAATAAGACTGTCTTCCCTATAGTTATATGGATCTTGGTTCTATGCGTGGGAATCATTTTCCAAACAAGGAAGGCAGAGGCAAGGCTTTACATAGATATAACTTCCCCTTCGATGAGGAAGATACCTATAGCAATACCTGACTTCAAATGTTTAACCAATGAAAATGGGTATCCGGAGCTTGGCACCAACCTTCCAGATATTATATCCAGCGATTTTGATCTCAGCGGTTATTTTACTCTTTTGGATAAAGGTTCATTTATTGAACGTCCTGACTCCGGGATTACGCACGACAGAATCGATTTTAAGAATTGGTCTGTTATTGGAGCTACGCTTCTATTAAAGGGCGGGTACACATGTGTTGGAAAACAGCTCAAGGTCGAGGCCAGATTATTCGATGTCTTTTCTGGAAAACAACTGTATGGGAAAAGGGCATTAGGGCCGGTTGAACAGCCACGGTATTTAATGCATCGCCTTGCAAACGATATTATTCTTACCCTGACTGGACATTCCGGACCATTTTTAACCAAGCTGGCCTTTGTTGGAAATTCCTCTGGGCATAAAGAGATCTATACATCTGACTATGATGGACATAACCTGGAGCAAATAACAAATTACAATACTATTACTATTTCACCCCGACTTTCTCCCCTAGGCAACAAACTGATTTACACCTCTTTTCGGAATTCAAGAACAATGCTTTTTATGCACCATATGGCCAAGAAATCAGTCACAAAGATCTCAGATAGAAAAGGGCTCAATATTACGGCTGCCTGGAAACCAAACGGACAAGAGCTTGCCTTAACACTGACAGTGAATGGAAATCCAGATATTTATTTAATTGATCTAACAGGAAAAATATTGAAGAGGCTAACCAGAAATCGGGCTATTGATGTCTCTCCAACTTTTTCACCTGATGGCAATAAAATGGCCTTTGTTTCTAATCGGTCTGGTTCGCCTCAGATATATGTCCTTGATCTTATTACTAATAAATTAGAAAGATTAACATTTGAAGGTAATTACAATACCTCGCCAACCTGGTCAAAGCTTGGTAGGATAGCTTTTACTGGTTCCTCAGATGGTCATTTCGATATCTTTAGTATCTTACCGAATGGAAAGGACCATCATAGCATCACTCACAATCAGGGCAATAATGAGGATCCTTGTTGGTCTCCAGATGGCCGCTATATCGCTTTTAGCTCCAAAAGGACTGATAGTAACCAGCATATTTTTATTGCTCATGCGAATGGGGGAAACCAGAGACAAATAACATTTTCTAAGGGTGATCAATTATCCCCTACCTGGGCAAATATGTTCGATGATTAATGTCTTTTTGTTATGAACGGATTATTCTTTATTTAAATACTTGAATTTCAAAATGAGAAATGGTAAAGATACGCATTGTAATTACTTAGGTGGTAAGGTTCATGCCTGTGCGCCATCCGGCAGGCGGGAGGGTTCCCTTTTTATATAAACTAAAAACAAGGAGGTAGGGCTATGAAGAGGAATCTAATAATTCAAATACTTGTGGTTTTTGTATTCTCATCCATTTTTTTGCTTTCCTCATGTGCCAAAAAGCAGGTGGTAACAGAAGAAAAGCTGGCTACAGCTGAGGAAGCAGCAAAAGCTGAGAAGGAAAAGCTGGCAGCTGAAGAGGCGAGGGCAGCTGAAGAAGCTAAAATTGCAGAAAAGGCAAGACTTGAGAAGCTCAAGGAAATGGAGATGGCTAAGAAAAAAGCGGCCGAGGAACAGGCGTGGCAGGAAAGAAAAGTTGCAAATATTGAAGCAAAGTCAATCTATTTCGATTTTGATAAGTCTTTTATCCGATCAGAATATAGGTCTGTGCTTAAAGAAAAGGCCGAATTTCTAAAAAATAACCCGGATATTCGTATAAGGGTTGAGGGGAACTGTGATGAAAGGGGCACCAGCGAATACAACCTCGCTTTAGGAGAAAGAAGGGCCGATAGCGCAGCAAAATTTCTGGTATCCCTGGGCATTTCTCCTGACAGGATAGAGACCATAAGTTATGGTGAGGAAAGACCTCTTGCCTTGGGTCATAGTGAAGAGGCATGGGCCCAGAACAGGCGTGACGATTTTGTGGTAATAGAATAAGAATTTTTCTATAAATTATTTATCTGTGCTGTAAGGTTTCTGTATTCTTGCAAGAACTTGTCAGCACATAGAAGAAATATAGAAATCATTATGTTTATAGCTCTTGGGGGAACTTAATACTTTATTTGTTGTTTTGATGTATTGTTTTGATTACTCCCTTCAGCTAACTAAACTCAACATAGACTTCATTATTTTTTTCAACTAATAATTGACACCGTTCAACGGATACAAATATATATTAGATTCCTGATATCATGTTAGATTATATGGATTTTTGATATTGGGCAATGAACCAGGCAATGGATATCTCAATTACAAAAATTTGTTTTTCTCTTTCAGTCCTTATATTTTCTCTAACTTCTTGCGCGTCTCAGAATGACGTAATTTATCTTAATAATCAGGTCAAGGCCCTCTATCAACAATCAAAGGAGACTGAGAAATCGGTAAATGAACTTGAAGAAAAAGTTAAGGCTCATGCATCCTTGCAGCAGGAAGTAAAAAGAATGCTGAATGAGAATAAAAATCAGGAATCTATACGCTTACACCTTGCTCAAGCTGAAGCGGACCTTATGGAAACAAGAGATGAAGTTCGAGAATTGACTGGCAAGGTAGAAGAAAATAGTCATTTGTTGAAGAGATCCATAGAGGAAGACACTACAGAAACTGATATTATGGTAACCAAGATAAGTGACCTTTCATCTGTGGTTGATGAGTTGAAACAAAGGATGGGAAAAATTGAGAGTTCATTAGGCCTTAAGCCATCAATTAATAGAAAGGGGGCTGGCTTAGAAGAAAGGGTTCCGCCTGTTCAGAAGGCTCCACAAAAAGATACTTCCCCCCCACAGAAAAAAGAGTTAACAGAATCCGAAATATACGATAAGGCATTGGGGTACTACAGGGATGAACGGTATGAAGAAGCAAAGTCAGAGTTTAACGATTTTGTAAGACTGTACCCCAAATCTGACTTAGCAGATAATGCCTACTTCTGGATTGGTGAATGCCACAAGGGCTTGAAAAACTATGAGGAGGCAATCCTGGCTTATCAAAAGGTGATTAATAGCTATCCAAAGGGAAACAAGGTCCCTTCAGCTATGCTGCAACAAGCACTCACCTTCGAGAAGATAAATGATCATACAACTGCCAATCTGGTATTAAAAAAACTGGCTGCAAATTTCCCAAACACTGAGGAGGCTGGGATCGCCAGAAAACGACTTAAGCAAGATTAATTCGAGTGACTGATTCGTTATATAGTTTTTTAGAAAAGGAGCATACCATTAAGTCCATCAATGTATCTTAATATATGGATGTCCAACAGTATTTAAGGGGATATACGTAACGGAGTAGTTGATAGTAGTATGTAAATATCGATGATTTTCAAGTGAGTATTGGTGTTGACAATTTGCAATTATCAATAGTTTAATATTCAATAGTCATTATATTTAATCCTTGACTTCGATATCTCATCCCTTCAAGGGGAAGGGCTCATTCTTCATAAAGCAGATATGGTTTTCTTGATTCAAGGAAACCTTCCAGTTCTTTTGAGCAACTCTTCAGGAGTTGCTCAAATTTTTTCCCTGTCTCTAAAGCGAGTCTCATGGAAGAATCTCCGAAAATAAGATCTATCGGGAGCTTGTTAAACTCATATTCATACGGGGGTTTCTTCCAGATGAACTTGTCTCTATAAATTTCTAGGGTGATTCTGAGTAAGGCAAGTGATGTTCTGTATGGTCTATACATTTTCGGATCTATTATATGAATCATGAAGCCACCACAAAGCTTTGACTTCCATTTGTTAAATGTTGGCCTAAAATAATATTCCTGAAGATAGCATCCTTCTATATCTTTTAGCGCTAACTCCTTTTTAATTATAGAGGGATTGATAAAAGGTGCGCCACATATCTCGAATGGTCTGCATGTCCCCCTTCCTTCTGATATATTTGTACCTTCCCAGATGACTTGCCCTGGGTATACTAACGCAGTTTCAAAAAGAGGCATATTTGGTGATGGCATAATCCATCGTAGCCCCGTATCGTTCCATAACATGCGACGATACCATCCCTTGAGTGGGAGTACCGTAATATCACAATCAACCTTCATGGCATCATTAAAGAGATATGCAAGTTCTCCTATTGTCATGCCATGACGCATGGGAAGAGCGAATGGCCCTACAAGAGAATGAAATTCTGGACGCAGAAGATTTCCCTCTACTATTATCCCGCCTAAAGGGTTGGGTCTGTCTAAAACAAGAACCTCTTTTCCTTTCGCACCGGCTTTCTTAAGACATGAGAGCAGAGTGCTGATAAAAGTATATACCCTCGTTCCCACATCCTGCAGGTCTATGATAAGAAGATCTATGGTATCGAGAATATCGGACAGCCTATCCATTTTGTTTCCATACAAACTGACCACTGGGATTTGGAGCTGTGGATCAAGATAGTCTTCTGTTTCAACCATGTTATCCTGATCTTCACCTCTGAATCCATGTTGGGGGCCAAAAAGCACCTTGAGGTCTCCTGGTAGAAGAGCAGAAATTACATCTTTTGCATTTGTTAAAGTATGGTCCACAGAGGCTTGATTAGATAATAGCCCTAAGTTTTGTCCCTTACATCTTTTCAACTGTTCTTCCTCAAATTGATCTAACCCTGTTGCAATCGTAGTCATACTCCCTCCTTTCTGGTTATAGCACCCTCAGGAATACAAAATATAGATTGTGTCATCGTCTAAATGTTAATATCATTTAAATACAATACGCGTCTCTTTCTTCTTTCGAGAAGCACACAGCTTCATTGCTTGTATTATTGTATGAGAGAAGCAGGGGAAGTCAAGGAATAGCCATGAAAAACAACAATG
>JAWOBA010000168.1:0-21193 GCA_046498285.1 Desulfatiglandales bacterium
CTCCAGCACCTCGGTCAGCACCTTCGACGCCCCCGAGCCGTCACCGAATCTTAATATAGAATATTATTTATAAATCAGCAACATTGATGGTTTCGCAAAACGTCGTTTTTCTCGCCCATGGTGCCCATTTTGGGATTGATTAAATGATTCACTCGTCGCCAAAAACTCGGCATAAAGGCCTCAAACCTGCCCGGTATCGCTCTTGCTCAGGGAAGGCGGGCTGGCGCATTACATGAATCTATTTCCAAAAGCGGCCAAACTCGCTCGTAGAAACTTTTTACAAGTTTGTCAAATTTGGAGAAGAAAACCTTCAGGAAGTGTATTTTATCCCAGATTATGCAGTAGGCATCGTCACGAGGGTTGAAAAACCTCAGCGAAACGAGAAGTTGGAGCGATTTTGCGCCGAAGGCATATTTGTAAATATGTTGAGAAGCAAAATCGTGAAGCGAGCGTTGCAGCAAGGTTTTTCAGGTCGCAGTAGGTGGCTACTGCATAATCTGGGTTTATTACTGGTGTTAAAATTTGCTGCGGTTACCGCAACAAAAAGAACCCTTATGTAGGATATAATGATGTGTTCCTTTAAGACAGAAGGATAGATTCGTGTTAAGTTTAGCATGGTATAATCAGATCATACAGTGAGTCTGGGATATGGACATCACATAGAAAGATATCTCAATGCTCGATTCAACATTTAGTTTCTCAGGAGATGTTTGAGAAAATTGATTCTTTTTAACTCATTACCTTATATTAATTTCCAGGCTGTATCATTTCCAGTTGACTATATAAAAATGAAAATATAAACTATTTTAAAAAATGGTAATTGTCTTGGATCAACTATTTGTGGGTTTACACCTCACCAATCCGATTATATGGGAATAGGCGGATTTGGTCCATGGGTTAGTCAGATGAGAAAGAGGTTTGCTTTCTTGGCCCATTGCCAGTTCATACATCTCTTTCAGGAGATGATAAAATAGTGCATATAAATTCGCTCCTGCCCGCCATCGCTTGCACTGAGGCGATGTGAGTATGGTTAAATAGTATTGTCCTACATATATGATGAAGATCATAAAATAATTAATTCCGATTTCATCGGGAAATGTTGAATCTACCAACGTGAGCACCTACATACAATATATCGTTTTTGTTTAACCCTATAATCATTGAAAAGCATAGAGGGAGGAATATATGGCAAATGATAAACTTATTCTCGTAGTCGATGATGATCCAGATCTGGTGGAAGCAATATCTATTAAACTAGAAAGCAAAAACTATAGAGTAGCAAAGGCATATGACGGGATAGAGGCTTGGGATAGAATAAAAGAGGAAAAGCCAGATTTAGTTATCTTGGATGTTATGATGCCTCGCAAAGATGGCTACGAGCTCTGTGATGAGCTCAAAAATAATGAAAAATATGAAGATATTACTATTGTTCTTTTGACAGCAGTCGGCTCGGCAGTCACGAGTACCAGATATACTCACCAGGGGGGTATGAGTACATTAGCAGATGATTATATAGCCAAACCGATTGATCTGGATAAACTGATGTCCATGGTCGATGACTTCACCGGGCAGGCCTGAGCAGGCATTATCTTCTATAAGTTAGTATGCAGAAAAACGCTATAGGCTAATAAACCCCTTTTTCTATGGTGGTTATGTAATGGAGAAATTGAAGATAGGGGGTCTCAAACAGAGCCTTGAACTTTGTCAGTTTAACCTCAGAGTGTTGCATCCGTCAGAGGAAATTGCCTCAAAGGTAAGCAAACTGCTTCTTTCTCAAAAAATTAATATAGAGTTTCTTACCTTTTACCCACATAGAAATAATTATCATCAGCTTACCTTTTGTATCAGTCAAGATAGATATTCTACCACCTCAGAAATTCTTAACACAGAAGGTTCTTTACCAATAGAGTTAGAGATAAAAAGCCGTGAACAAGTTGGTGTCATCACTGTTTTTCCCTATAACTCGGCTATAATGATATTAGGTGCTATCATGGCTTTATGGGCGGGGCAATCTATACCTATTTACGGGGTTGCTACATCGTTGTCCACAATCTCATTTGTAACTGATTATCCGATAATAGATAAGGCCATCAGAGCTCTGCAGGAATTATTCCAAATGCCTGAAGATCATGCACCAATAAAACCTGAAATCCGCTACCAACAGAGTGATATAGTCAGGAGAGATTAGATTGGATGGAGACAATTGCTGTTTATTGGGAGTCCAGGATTAAAACATATGGTTTTCAAAGAATACCTGACTTAGCCCTTATCGAGTTTTCATGCCATCTCTCCGAGATCAAATTTTTAGGAGAAATCTTATCTCAGAGTCGTCTTGACATCTTTAGACCAAAGTTCACAATGGCGCAAGAATTGGATAATCAAATCTCTTTTATTCTTTGTCTCCCTAATGAAGAAGGACAGGATCTTTGGGAAACTATAAAGAAAATCTCAAAGGTAAACCTTCAAAGGTATATTTATCCAGTTGGGATTATTTTCTTTCATGGCCCACACTTTGGTGATAGATATGGTATAGCTGAGGCAATGTTCTCTACCCTTGCAAAGGCAGATGTGAAGATATTGTCATCCGGCTGTTCTTCGGCATCTGTCTATTTAGTTTTAGACCAGAATGATATGGACAAGGCTGAGAAAGGATTATCTGAGACATTTGAAGTAGCAAAGTGATATTTATTACGTATGGTATGATATGGAAAAATTTGACTGGCGGAATAAGCTGTTTGATTCACTATCATTTCCAACCTTGATTCTTACTCCTGATATGGTCATTGTTGCAGCCAATAAGAAATTTTTCAAGAAATATAGGCACACCAAGAAAGAAATCATAGATGCAAAATGCCATCAAATCCTTTATCAATCTGAAGATCCTTGTCCAGATCCATCCTGTCCTATTCTGCAAGTCCTGCACAATAAAAAAACAACTTCCTCACTTAAAACAACTATAGGCCATAATGGGGGGAAGATATATGAGGATAGGGTATGTTCCCCTATTTTAGATAGTAATGGAGCCGTGGGTTATATCATGGCAAGCTTCAGAGATATAACCAAAACCAAGCTTTTAGAAATAGAATTACAAAAAACCAATGAATTTTTGGAAAACATTATTGCTAGCTCTGCATCTGCTATATTAGTTGCTGATATGAAAGGTGTAATTCTCCGCATGAATGAGAGCGCTCACAAATTATTTGGCTATACAGACAGGGTGGCTATCGGTACAAGTATCGCAGAATATCTGTATACTCCAGGTGGGGCACGGAGCATAATGAAGAAACTGAGAAGTCCTGATTATGGTGGGGTTGGGAAGCTTTATAGCACAGAGATGACGATAATTAATTCTTCAGGAGAAGAGATCCCTGTCGAGATGACAGCCTCTATAATCTACCAGGATGGCAAGGAGATTGCAACTATGGGTATCTATAATGACTTAAGAGCTAAAATTGAGATAGAAAAGAAATTGAGAGAGGCCGAAGAGATTAAATTAGAGCAATCGAACAAAATGGCCTCATTAGGCCAACTGGCTGCTGGAGTTGCACATGAGATAAATAATCCACTGAGTGGAATATTGATAGACGCCAGTTTGATACTGGAGGAGATTGATCAAGATAGTACCCTAAAAAATGATATACAAAATATTATAAATGATACCCACCGATGCAAGGACATCGTTAAAAATCTTCTTGCTTATTCAAGACAAACTGAGCTTAAGGAAGAAATACTTAATATAAACAATGTAATAGAACAGACCCTTGCTTTTCTTGGACACCATTCCCTTTTGCAAAATATTATAATACACAAAGATTTTTCACCATCGATGTTAATGTGTAAAGGTGACAAGAATAAACTTATTCAGGTCTTTACAAATATTATCATAAATGCTGCCCATGCCATTACCGGCAAGGGAAATATTGCCATATATACCAGCAGAGATAAGCTAAAGGGCAAAATCTATATTGAATTCAAGGATACAGGAGCTGGCATCCCCAAGACAGTCCTTCCCAAAATCTTTGACCATTTCTTTACCACTAAAGAAGAAGGCAAAGGAACCGGACTGGGTTTGGGTACGGTGAAAAGCATAATTCAAAAGCATGGAGGAAAGATTAAGGTTAAGGAAACAAGTGCTGAAGGCACAACCTTTCTGATAGAGCTGCCCCTATTTAAGGTAACGGAAAATACCCCTTTATGATAGGAGAATCTATATTATGGCATTCCTAGAAGATCAGACATACCAACCGACAGTACTGGTGATTGATGATGAAAAACGAATACGTGAAGGATGCTATAAGATACTTATTAAGGAAAACTGCTTGGTTGAGATGGCAGAAAGTGGAGAGATGGGACTCAAAATGCTTGATGAGAAACATTACGATATTATTCTTACAGATTTGATGATGCCAGGTATAGGAGGAATGGAGGTTTTAGCTAAGATTAGGGAACAACACCCCGATTCTGTTTCCATTGTTATTACGGGTTTTGCAACTCTGGAACACTCAATAGAGGCAATGAAGAAGGGTGCATTTGATTTCATTCCTAAACCTTTTACACCGGATCAGTTGAGGGTAGTTGTCAGCAAGGCTATTCAAATGACGAGAACCCTGCAAGATATTGCTACAGAAAAAACACGTCTGAAAACGATAGTAAATTATTTGGCCGGTGGCGTACTGGTAACTGATAAACGCAAAAAGATAATCCTTTATAACCCTACCTTACTAAAAATGTTAGGTTACGTGGGAGATGCACTTGATGATCAACCTTTACATGCACTCACGACAGATGAAAAACTGACCGGAATTATAGATGGTATTCTTGAATTGGATAAGGGTGAGTTCAAGGTTTTGAGCGCTGAGATGGAGTTATATGAAGGTGGAGAGACGCCAGCCAATCAATTATATCTAAGGGCCCAGGCAGTCCCTTTTCAGAACAGGTCAGGCGAGATACTTGGTTCTGTAACAATTATTGATGATATAACACATCTAAAACTATTGGATGAAATGAAGTCTACATTCGTCAATATGGTATCCCACGAAATTAGAGGCCCTCTTTCTACTGTTTTAAGTCAGATCAAGATACTAACGGATGGATTGGCCGGAGAATTAGCACCCAAACAGGCTGATTTACTGGGTAAAATATCCCGGAAAATTAATGGCCTTGTTGAATTATCCAATGAACTTCTTGATCTTTCCCGGATAGAGGCAGGGTTGATAGTTCAGGATAAGGAGCAGGTACAATTGATAGATATCCTCGAGGGTTTAGTGGAATTCATGCAGGCAAGGGCAAAGGAAAAAAATATCTCTCTGAGCCTGAAAAAAACTGATCTCCCCCTTATTAATGCCGATACAAAAAGTATGGAGGAAGTTTTCAGTAATCTAATCACCAATGCTATCATCTATACTCCGGAAGAAGGAAAAGTAACTATCAAGACAGAGGTTAAAGGAGATTTTGTAGGTATAAGCGTTGATGATACCGGGTATGGCATTGCACCTGATGAGTTACCTAAAATCTTTGATAAGTTTTACCGGGCAAAGACTGAAAAAACCAGAAACATTGTGGGAACAGGTCTCGGTCTTCCTCTTGTAAAAAGTATTGTTGAGGCCCACAACGGAACTGTTAAGGTGGAAAGCAAAGAGGGGGTTGGATCTACGTTCTATGTACGTCTTCCTGTATAGGGCGTGAGATTACATTAGCTGCAATGCGGAAACATAGAGATATAAAGAAAAACATTGGTAACATGGTTGTATGGTAAGGTGATTCATATGTTTATTGTTTACCTTGTTTGCTATCGTTTTTATTTTATCTGACCTGTAGCTTCTCTCTCAAGTCGGTAGCGCTTTTCGCTTTTTCTGCAAAGCTCCCATATAATGCACGATTGCTTATATTTACAATATGCACAAGGGTCTGTGCATGCCTCACAAGTATCTAAACATTCCTGACAATATCCAATTCCCATTTTTTGGCATGTCACTCTTGCTTCTCTATCGGGATGATAACGGCATTTCATAATCGAGTTAATTAACTGTAACTACATAATCCGAGTATAGTCAAAATCAGTTAGCCTATCAGCTTTCGGTTTTTCTTGCGTAAGATCAATTTCAAGATAAATGCGGTTTCCCTGCCGGAAGCCTATTTTTTCAAAAAATGGCAACTGCATATTATCTGATAGTGAAACGAGAGTATAAACAGTATCTACATCTAATTTCAAAAATCGTTTTTTGTAATCCTCAAACAAGGCCCTTGCAATGCCCTTATGTTGATAATCCGGATGAACACCTATGGTATGAATCCACCCCATATTTTCTGGCATTCCAAACTCCCGTGAGCCAATATCGCCCAAGATGAAACCTATCACCTTTGATTCGATCTCGGCTACGCGTGAACCTAAGAATCGTCCCTCTTTATTCTTTTGAAGTTCTCTTTCCCAATATTTTTCCCTCTTTAGTCCAAGATTTTTCTCCTCTATCTCTACGATTGAACTTACATCTGAATCCTGTATGCCTCTGATGGTTATTTTTGATGCATCAAAATCCTCCATAATTTGTTCCTCCATATTTTAGTTATATAGAAAAAAATATGATGAACTTACCCGCCATAATCTGAGACCTTTGCATAACCCCTATTGATCTAAAGACGATGGGCTTTTTTTCAGTTCCGAGGCTCCCGGGTTGGTCTTTTCAGCAACGTATCCTTGGGGGAGTTTTGCCCCCTCCGCATTGCCCCGATAAATCGGGGCTTGAGGGTTCCCCCACTGATACGTTACTGAAAAGACAGCACTCTTCTCTCCGAGCGGGAGGCTCTACCTTCCGGGGCGGAGTCCCCTCCAGGACGGAGTCGAGCCGGAAGCCACCAGTCACTTCAAAAAAGTCCATCGTCTTTTTGGGGATGATGAAAATCGCCGGGTTTTTCAAAGGTCTCATTTTCTCTTATTATCAACAGGTAATTGCTGATCTTTTATCCAATATGCCCTTCTTTGTCAAGAGAAAAGGCCTTAACAGAGAAAAGACCTTAAATTTAATTCAGTGTAAACCGAACAGGTATCTTTACCCACATCTCAATCAATTCATCTCCCCTTTTTGCAGGATGAAAAAGCCACCCGCTGACTCCCTTTATAGCAGCCTTATCTAAAATACTATACCCACTTGATCTGGCTACTTTAATAGAGATGGCTTTGCCATTTATGCCCACCAAAACCTCTAACAACACTGTGCCTTGATATCCTCTCTTTCTTGCCAAAAGAGGGTATGGCGGAGAAGTGTTGCTTTTGTAGATAGGATGAGCATCGGCAATAGGAATAGCAGAACTTGAAACAGATACGTTCTCTTGTGTTACCCTCTGGGAGGTATCTTCTACCTCTGGGAGCGCTAGTGGTATGTCTACCATATCAGGTGCAAAGACGTCTTCCTCAAAAAAATCATCTTCCTTTTTTTTGATTTCAGGAGGATTTTCGTCTAAAAAACCATCAACGGTTTCATGCTTTTCTGGGATCACCTCTGTAGCTGGCGATATCTTTGTTTGAACTGTTTTTTTTCTTGCAGCTTTTGGCTCAATGACCTGCTTTTGTTTGACTTTTGCTGGCATCCGTTTTTTTTTAATGGTCTCTCTGACTGCTATTAACGGATGCTTGTCTTTAGAAGTCTTCTTTACAGATTGTGGCACAACTATATCCATGGTCAGGGTTTTTGGAGAAATCTCAGTAGAGACAGGTATCTTAAAGGCATTTAACTCCACAAATGCTAGTACTGAATGCAGAATTAAGGCACTTATGAAAGCAAATATGAGCGATACCCTCAATGCTGGTTCTCCATGGTAGTCTGCAATGAAATCCTATTTATGCCAGTTATTCTTATCTGATCTAACACCTTGACTAACAGTTGGCATGAAACGTTTCTGTCGGCAAAAAGTAGAATCCCCGGGCTCTTGTGCCCTTTTGCTCTCTGTTTTAAAACCCTGACAAGATCTTTTAAGGGTATCTGATCATCATCCACCAGTATTTTACTGCTATCTTTGATAGTCACAGACAATATGAGTTCTTTTTCTATCTTGGAAGATGAGGAAACGGGTAAATTCACAGGTATACCCCTATGAATAGCCATAGAAAGCATTGCATAGATAAAGAAAACAAGCAGAAGAAACACAATATCTATCAAGGGAAGAATCTCAATCCTGGCCCTTCTCTGTCCCCCGAGATTAACCTTCATGAGATATTCTCATTTTCTATGTTATTGTTTGCCTGATTAAGTTTCTCATAAACGATTTCCAGGCTTGTAGCATACTTTTCTATGCTTGTTGCTGCCTTCTCAACCCTGGAATTAAAATAGTTATAGGGAAAGAGTGAAAGAATAGCTATTCCTAATCCAGAGGCAGTGGTTATAAGGGCCTGAGCAATCCCAGCTGTTACTGCCTGAGGGTCTTCGATGCCTGCACTTCCCAGAATTTCAAAGGAAAGAATAATTCCAATTACCGTCCCAAAAATACCGAGCAAGGGAGAGACAGTAATTATGGTATCCAGTATGGAAAGATATTGTCTCATTCTACCTAATTCATCTGAGGCAGCTGTTTCCATTGCCTTTGCTATACTAAATTCCCTATGGAGAATACCTGCTACCAAAATCCTGATAATAAAATCCTTTGAATTACCAACCCTTACCCTTACCGCTTCCCAATTACCCCGTTCAGCTAGTGATAAAACTTCATTAACGAGGCCCTGATCTCTCCTGTAATCTTCACCTATCCAGAATATTGTGCGCTCAATTATCACCGTCAGGGCTATTATTGAGCAAATTAAAAGGGGATACATTATGGGCCCGCCTTTAATGAATAAATCGATCATCATTTCTCCTTCTTGCCACCTTTTCTTTTTGAAAGAATCGTAACCCGTGGTGTTTGGCTAATCGGGTTGTTGTCAACAAACACCGGACATTGATATACTCTGCTTATATTATCGGCAGTTATCACATCAGCAGGCTCACCTATTTTATAAATAATTCCCTTGTTCAAAAGAAGCATTCTATGACAATATTGTGCAGCCAGGCTGATATCATGTGAAATAATAATCACACTAAGTCCTTTTATTAGGGTTAAATCTGAAATAAGTTCAAATATTTCTACCTTGTGCCGTATATCAAGAAAAGATGTTGGTTCATCCAAAAGGATTATTTGCGCACTTTGGGTTAATGCCCTAGCAATTAATACACGCTGCTTCTCTCCTCCTGAAAGTTCATGTATAGAGCGTTTTGCCAGGTGAAGGGTGCCGGTAAGCCTCATAGATTGATTCGCTATCTCCAGATCTTCTTTTCGCTCAAAAGGAAAAAGCCCTAAATGAGCAAAACGGCCCATAAGCACGACCTCTGAGACCAAAAAAGAGAATCTAAAGGTTTCCTCCTGTGGTACCATGGCAATATATCTGGCGATATCAGCTCGTCTATATCTGAATAGAGATTTATTAAAGAGCAGGACCTCTCCATTTTGGGGCTTAAGGAGGCCATCAATAATCTTTAACAAAGTGCTTTTGCCTGATCCATTCGGACCTATCATCCCTACAATCTCACCCTTTTTAAGATCAAAATCTATCCCTGTAAGGCACCACTGGCGATCATACTTAAAATAGACATCTTTAAGGGTCAGCTCTGGGTCCATTTGCTTCCTCGTGCTTTCAAAAGATATATAAAAAAAGGTGCCCCTAAAAAGGCAGTTATCACCCCTACTGGTAATTCACTGGGAGATATGATCGTCCGTGCCACTGTATCCGCTGCTATTAAAAAAATAGCACCCCCCAGCGCAGTAGCTGGTATCAATAACCTGTGGTCAGGGCCAAGAATCATCCTCATCATGTGTGGCACAATCAGGCCAACAAATCCTATTATTCCAGAAAAAGATACAACGATACCAATTGTTAACGAAATTCCAAGGAATGATATCCATTTTAGCAATTCTACCTCCACACCCATCTGAAGGGCAGCATCCTCCCCTCCTACAATAAGATTAAGGTGACGGGAAAAGATATAAATTATACCTGAAATAATAAGGATAAATGGAAGACTGATTGATAGGTGAATATATTTGCTTTGTGAAAGGTCACCATACAGCCAGAAAAGAATGGAGTGAAGCCTGCTATCGCTGGTAATGGAAATGAAAAACATTATTATAGCTGTGAAAAAGGCATTAATGATGACACCGGTCAGAAGCAAGGTTGATGATTCCAGACCTCCATGACGGCTACTTATGCCCATTACCAATAAAATAGTGAATAATGCACCCATGAAGGAAAGAAGAGGTACACCAAAGGAAAAACCAAGACCAAAAACAATTCCTATAATGGCACCAACTGCAGCCCCACTTGATATACCGAGTATAAACGGTTCTGCGAGGGGATTTCTTAGAAGTGCCTGGAATACAACTCCCCCGAGAGATAGTGTAAAGCCAACCAGACCGGCAAGCAAAATTCTCGGCAGACGTATCTTAAACAAAATCATCCATGTGGTTTGATCAATTGATGTATAACCAAGCAAGTAATAACAAACATCCTTCAAAGAAATCTTTGCAGGGCCCATACTTAAAGAAATAATGGTTATAATGACAAGTATCACTGTCAACACTAACCCTGTGTATATTACCTTTAAAGGCGTCATTCTTTGCCTGTAATACTCTCGCGTGCTGGATGTATGGGTCTGTCCTTCAGGATCTTTCATGCCACTCCCTGTAATGTCAATCCCGATAAATCGGAATTATCATCGGTTGTGAATATTCTTCCAATCTATTTCCGGATGTATTAATCTTGCCATCTCTTCTAAGCCAGTAACTATTCTTGGTGCAGACCTGTCTATCAAATCAGAATCTATGAGGTATACCCGTCCCTTTTGGACTGCAGGTAAAGTAGGCCAGCGAAACCATTCTTTTCGTGCCTGCTCAAACTCTCCCCCCCTTTCCATTGATGAGATAATTATCGTATTCGGTCCTTTTTTTATTATCTCTTCCATGCTTAATCTTGGATATGTAATAGGCTGATCCCCTGTCATATTTGTCCCACCAGCAAGGGAGATTATATCATGATGTATGGTGCTCTTGTTTACACTCATAAGGGGTTTCACATTTATCACCAAAAGGGTCAGAGGTCTTTCACTATTTCTCACTGCTTCCGTAACTTTTGCAACTCTTTCTCTCAAGCAGGTAACCAAATATCTTGCCCTATCAGTCACTCCACATACTGTGCCTAATCTTTCTATTGTATCTAAAACTTGATGTACCTTTCTAGGATTAACAACATATACCGGGATTCCTGTCTCCTCAAGTAACTCGACATCCTCTCTTTTGTTTCCGTCGGCGGTAGCAACAATAAGATCGGGGCTAAGCGTAATAACTTTTTCAATATTTATATCTGTATAGGGACCGATCTTTGGCTTTTTATTGGCCTCCTTTGGGAAATAACTAAATTGAGTAACGCCTACCAGTCTTTCTCCCAATCCAAGAAAATAGATTATCTCTGTAATGCTTGGTGCTAGAGAAACAATCTTTTTGGGAGCAAAAGGTATCACCACATTTCTGCCCAAAGAATCACGGAAAACAGCCGCATGTAAGAAAAGAGGAGCTGAGAAAAACACCAGAATCAAAACCACAAGCAAAAAAACCTTAATTGGGAAATACCTTTTTAATTGAGCCATCATCACCTTTTATTGTACCTCTCTTTGGCAAGGTGTTCAGATTAATACTACCGCTCTAGTTTGGTACCTAAAAAAAATCCTTAAATCCGAATGGATTTAAGGACTGCACCCTGCTTCCTTGATCCTTAAGCAATATAATAGTGGCAGGTCTTCTGGCTTTCCCGACCTCAAAGCTAGCCTTCCCATCCCTGCTGAGCCAGAGACAGTGACGTTAATCCTCATTCACTGAGAATATACCTGAGGTTATGTTACCTGATTTTATCAGCCACGGGATTACAGCGGCGGGACCGCTCCCGATTTTAACGGGATTCCCTTTTAAATAATTTTAATACCACTATCTGTAGATCAAAGTTAAAATATAGAATTCATTTCTAAAGGAAATAGGCTAAAATTTTCTAATCTTTTTCCGGAGTCTTTTGGCTGCCTTTGCCTGTTTTTTTTTCTTTTGTACGCTCGGCTTATCATAAAATCTTCTTTCTTTTATCTCCGAATAGAAACCTTCTTTAGAAAGCTTTCTCTTGAGATCTCTTATGGCCTTTTCTATTTGATTATTGTATACAATTACTCTCATATCCATGTAGCTAAGCACTTAGAATATCAGCTCTTCCAAGATCTTAACACCTTTTGAATTCACCCCCTCTCTTTTTACCATCCATCCTGGGGAAAAGTATAACAACCCTTTTAACTACTCTAACAATAAGTTTTTTATTATATAGGTAACTCAATAATTGTCAATATTTTTATTTCCTAAGCCCTCTCCAATCGTGCAACAGATTCTATATGATAGGTATTGGGGAATAAATCAACTACCTGAACTTGTTCTAGGTTATAACTCTCTTTTAGTAAGACAATATCCCTGGCCAATGTTGAAGGATTACAGGAAATGTAAATAATTCTCCCAGGCAATAAACTCAGTATCTGTGCTATTACCCTTTTCTGTATCCCAACACGAGGTGGATCAAGTATTAACAAGTCTGGTTGAATATTCAATTCGGGCAAAATTATTTCTACCTCTCCACATAAAAACTCACAGTTATCTATCCCATTCAAATTGCAATTTTTTTTTGCATCTGTTATTGCTGCATTTGATATATCAATTCCAATGATCTTTTTTGCTTGGTAAGCCAAGAATATAGAAACTGTGCCTATACCACAATAAAGATCAAGAATCGTCTCTTTTCCTGTTAAAGAGGCGAAGTCTTTTACAACCCTATATAAACTCTCTGCCATAGCAGTATTGGTCTGGAAAAAGGAATTTGCGGATATCTGAAAAGTGAGTCGGCCTATTTTGTCTTTGATAGTCCTTTCACCTGCAACAATCCTTTCCCATTGGTCAAATTCTTTCCCCCTCCGTTTCGTATTGATATTATTTACTATAGAGATAACCTCCGGAAATTTATCTTGAAGGATTGACGCCAAACCATATATAGGAGATTCTTTTTCTTCACTCGTTATGATATTCACCATCCATTCATCAAAAAAATACGAATGCCGCAATATGAAGGAACGCCAATATCCCTGATGTGTTTTGATTGTATAGGCAGGTATTCCACTATCACGTATATATCTTTTTGCCTCCCTTAATATCTTATTGCCCTTTTCTTTTTGAAGAAGACACCCCTCAATATCTATGATCTTATCAAAACTGCCTTGAACGTGAAGACCAAGGGCAAGCCTTCTATTATCCTTTTTTCCATCCCTTTTATTGGGCAACAAACACCTTTCTTCTGAAAAAGAGAATTGCATTTTGTTCCTATATTCAAATAGTAGTGGAGAGGCCAAAGGAAGGTTCATTGCAAAATCAGTGGCTTTACCAATATGGGTCAGTAATTCTATAAGAAGGGTATGCTTATATTCCAGTTGCTTGGTATACTTAATACATTGCCAGGTACAACCACCACAATAACTATTGTAAGGGCAAGGGGCAATAATTCTATGAGGAGACTCCTCTATCAGTTCTAGAATCTTTGCCTCTGCAAAGTTTTTTTTAACCGCCATAATTTGTAGTAAAACCCTGTCATCTGGCACGGCATTGTCAATAAAAATTACCATGTTATTAACATGTGCGAGACCCCTGCCACCATAAACAACCTTTTTCACCTTCAGTGTAACCGTATCTCCCCTTCTCATCTCTATTTCCCTCATGAGTACCTAACTATAATAAACCCCACAAGACCACGAATCTTAGTGCAATTTGCCTGAAATAACCTCCCATCGCTTCATTGCTTTAGAAGCAGAGCCTATAAAGTTCAAACCTAACAATCAGCTCTGGCCCAAGAGCATAATGAGTATAATTCAAATTAGTCAACGGCGGCCCTCTTTGTCCAAGGTTTAATAAAACAAACAACGCATGAGCCGCCTCTGTCCTCATGATCCTTGGTGAGACATTGGAGGGAGGTGGTAAAATTACAGGTCAAATCTGTCCGTTCCAATTATATTGATACTGGTGGTTCTGGGGAAGTATTTTAAATGCATATAACCTTTAAAGAGCATATGGTGACATGTTCTCAATTTTCACTTTTAGATTTTTTTCTCTTGTCTATTATGCTACACATTGTAAGTGGGTAAAGCTGTATGTGAGATAAATATAAAATGACTTACCCCCTTATCTTTACAACCTTATAACTTATAACGTTCATGTTGAATTATCCAACGATAGATCCGACGATAGTAAAAATTGGCCCTATTCATATACGATGGTATGGAGTAATGTATATCCTTGCCTTTTTGGCCTCCTATTTTCTAGTAAAATATCAAATACGAAAAAAAAGATTACCTATTGATATCAACACGGTAAACGATCTTTTTCTTTTTCTGGTAATTGGCCTTATCATAGGGGCACGCCTGGGTTATGTTATTTTTTATAATCTTCCTTTTTATCTGGCTCATCCGTTAAAACTATTTGCTGTATGGGAAGGAGGAATGTCTTTTCATGGTGGATTAATAGGCATTATTTTATGCGCCCTTATTTTTAGCAAAAAGCGTAAGGTCAATTTTTGGTTGATGGCTGATCTTATTTCCGTAACTGCTCCTATCGGCTTAGGCCTTGGAAGGCTTGGTAATTTTATTAATGCCGAGCTCTATGGTAGAGTCACAAACCTACCCTGGGGCATGATCTTCCCATCAGCTGGAGTTCTTCCCCGACATCCATCTCAATTATATGAACTTTTTCTTGAAGGAATTCTTCTTTTTGGAATCCTATGGTGGATAAAGGATTTCCCCTTTAAAAAAGGAACGCTTTTCTGTCTATTCCTCCTCCTGTATAGCATATTCCGCTTTTTTATCGAATTTTTCCGAGAGCCAGACCCACAGCTTGGATTTATCGTTTCTTTTATAACTATGGGTCAGATTCTTTCTATCTTTATGTTCATCTTGAGTTTAGTATTACTTCATTTTAGACCTAAAAAGTAACAAATTGCTTAATTTTCCGGCCGCTGCAGCCAGTTCTTCCAGATAAAGACTGGGGGTAGATTTTATCCCAAAAACGGGTGAGGGTGCTTGATGCCCTGGGGAGCCACTGTACAGCAAAGGCCTTCTTGATCGCTTCAATGCTATGGCTCCACTCGGAGAGGTGGTTAAACGGTTCTCCTCCTGAGATTACCACCAGAAAGGCAGTCAAAAGCTTTTCATATACTCCTTTGACGTAATTATATTTCTCCTAGATGGAGACTGTAGTTTCCATCCATGAGCGAAATTCTAAAACTGCTAGAAATTTTGCCACTATTTTTGCTAATCCCTTAGGTAATTATTTGTTTATTAAAGCACATTCAATGGTTAAATACTAAGTAAAAACAGTAAGTTATAAGTACCAGAAAGTAAAGTTAACCCAAATTTATTGTATTTCCGAGGGATGCAGCCTCGAAAATTCAGTGTTTTGGAAAAAGTTAATCCACAAAATGTACATTTCAGGGGATGAGTTAACCTACAAAAATACCTTTTGCTGCTCTTTGAAAGTAAATTTGATATAAGTTTTCCTTTCTATCTTAAGGGGGTTTATGCTCCTCTTCAGTATTGAACACCAGTATTGAACAGAAGGAGCATGATCATGGTTCAGTTTCAAATCCCCTTACCCGGGCTTGCACGGGATTTCAATGCCCTTACTGAAGAAGAGAAGAAGTACATCGCGTACTTCTCCGCTATCGATAGGCACTGCATTTCTCCCGTCGTTGAATCCTACGCAGGTATAGGCCCAAAAGGGTAGGGTATTGATCTTATTGTAGCCCGCATTATTAAGATACGAGAACGAATTCTCTCGGACCGACAGTTGGCCAAAGCGCTCAAGAAAAATGATCTGTGTCGCTTTATCACCAGGAATATTCAACCAGCTTACACAACCTTCAATACGCTCAGAAGAAGACTTGAGCCAAAGGCTTTTATTGAAATCCACAAACGCTTCGTCAGAAAGGCCAACAGATTGGGATTGTTTGACCCTCACATCAAAGAACTCCCGAAGCATCGAAAGGAAGAAATTATTCTTGTTGCTGACTCCACCTTTGTGATCACCTCTAGCTCCACGCGGAGACAGAAAGATGACCAGGGACAATGGAATTTCAAGGATTCCAGTGTGGCTTTTTCAGGCAAAGGTCATCATAGGCACAAATACCCCGTAGGTCATAAGGCTCACAGCGTGCGGACAGTGAGCGGGGTTCCGCTTGTCGCCCTTCTGGCTCCTGCGAATGAATCGGACCAGGCCCTGATCTTTCCCCTTGTTGAGGAGCTTGTGTCCCGTTATCCTTCCCTTCGCTTCTCGTACATGATTTTGGACAGGTGCTATGATACAGAGGAAATCCATCATGACCTCTATGAGTTCTATGGAATCATCCCTGTCATCATCAGAAAGAGACCTTTGAAAAACCCGGCGATTTTCATCATCCCCAAAAAGACGATGGACTTTTTTGAAGTGACTGGTGGCCTCCGGCTCGTAGAGCCTCCCGCTCGGAGAGAAGGGTGCTGTCTTTTCGTAACGTATCAGTGGGGGAACCCGCAGGCCCCGATTTATCGGGGCAATGCGGAGGGGGCAAAACTCCCCCATGGATACCTTGCTGAAAAGACCAACCCGGGAGCCTCGGAACTGAAAAAAAGCCCATCGTCTTTAGATCAATAGGGGTTATGCAAAGGTCTTAGAAAGAAGATGGTGTATCCAAAGGGATTTACCCACGACGGCTACTCTTTATGCCCCTGGGGTTTTCCTATAAAACCGAGGGGAATCGAATCCCGCCAGAGAAGAACGAAATATGCCTGCTTTAAGCTCTGCGCATAATCCGGCCAGCCGTTCCTGTTTTCCTGTCAGTATGTCAAAGAGCGCTATAAATTTGGCTTTACGTGCCGCACATATTTTGAGGACGGATACAGAAAATATGGGCCAGCAGTGCCTCACAGTTTGATCTACAAGAAACGAAAACCTTTCAGGACCGGCATTGAGAGGACCTTTGGCCTTGTCGAAGAAAATAGATACCGCATGGAAATAATCAACTTTTACAAGGGTATCGACAATGTTAGCATTCATGTCATTGAGCATGATATAGTCCTAACTCAAGACATTATCTTTGATTATCTGATGTCAGGGAAAATTAGCCCTGTTCTAAATTTGAATTATTGAACAGGCTCTATTTAAGTTTGCTCGATCCTATTGATTTTGCTTAAATATCCCATTGACAGAAATTTTTGAGAATGGTTAAACCAATAGATCCACTCTTCTCAGGATGAAACTGAACGGCAATAAGATTGCGTTCACCTACTATGCTTGCAAAGGGGATACCATAATCAGTGATACCGATGACAGATTCCTCCGAGTCGGGTAATGGGAAGTAGCTGTGAGCGAAATAGAACTCGCTGTTCCGGGGTATATCTCTGAAAACAGGATGAGCCTTTATGAATCGTACACGATTCCAGCCTATATGGGGGACTTTGAGCGTTTCCCCCTGGTCCGAGAGCAACGGCGAAGGGAAACGTCTTACCATACCCGCAAGCAAGCCGAGACAGGCCGTATTATGTTCCTCGCTCCGCTCCAAGATGATTTGACTCCCCAAACAGATACCCATAAAGGGTGTGCCTGATGCATACACCTCCCGCAAGACCTCATCAATGCCCCTGTTCTGTAAGTCCCCCATGGCCTGACCGGCTGACCCGACCCCCGGCACGATAACCTTTTCGGCTTTTGCTATCTCCTCTGCTTCCCGGGTAACCCGATACTGAAATCCGAGATAGCTCAAGGCACTGGCTACGCTGGCAAGGTTTCCCGCCTTATAGTTAATAACCGCTATCACTGTTGGAATCTACTCCCATTCGATGGTGCTGGGCGGTTTTGAGCTGATATCATAGACAACCCTGTTTACACCCCTTACTTCGTTGATAATACGATTGGAGATCCCGGCGAGCAGGTCATGGGGGATCTTGGCCCAATCAGCAGTCATTGCATCGAGGCTGGTAACTGCCCTGACGACCACGATATATTCATATGTCCTCTTATCGCCCATAATACCAACCGTTTTGAGCGGCAGCAAGATTGCAAAAGATTGCCACAATTTTCTGTAATATCCGCCTTTTTTTATCTCTTCGATTAAGATGCTATGGGCATTCCGTAGCATGGAAAGTCGTCGTGAATTCACTTCGCCAACAATCCTTACAGCAAGCCCGGGTCCGGGGAAGGGTTGGCGATGGATGATGTCATCCGGAAGGCCGAGTTCTTGGCCCAGCACCCTCACTTCATCCTTAAACAGGTATTTTAAGGGTTCGAGAAGCCTAAGGTTCATCTTCTTGGGAAGCCCACCAACATTGTGGTGGGACTTAATGACCGCTGATGGACCGCCAAATGCAGATGTGGATTCGATCAAATCAGGATAAAGTGTACCCTGCGCCAGGTACTCCACACCAGCAAGCCTTCGGGCCTCCTCCTCGAACACCCGGATAAAGGTCTTGCCTATCACTTTTCTCTTTCTCTCAGGGTCTATTACGCCCTTTAGAGGCTCGAGGAATCTTTGCCTGGCATTGACAAGCCGTATATTCAAGTCCAGGTGATCCTTGAACAAGGACTTGACGCGTTTGGTTTCCCCTTTTCTCAGAAGGCCGTTATCAATAAATACGCAGGTCAACTGCTTGCCGATTGCCCTGTTCAGCAGCACAGCTGCAACCGAAGAATCTACGCCTCCGCTCAGCCCAAGCACTACTCTCTTTTCCCCTACCTCTCTTTTGGTCTCCTCCATTGCTTTTTCAATAAAGGATTTCATCGTCCAGGTCGCCTCACAGCCGCATATTTGAAACAGGAAGTTATGCAGCATTCGCCCGCCCTGAGGGGTGTGGGCTACCTCGGGATGGAATTGGAGTCCAAAGAACTTATTTTCCCGGTCTTCAGCTGCGGCAACCTTCGTGTTTTCCGTAGAGGCGGTTACCGTGAATCCTTCCGGGAGTTTGGAGATAACATCACCATGGCTCATCCAGCAGGGAGTTTCTAGGGGAACGTCGGAGAAGATGCCCGAAGAGTCGAGGATATGGAGGGCAGCAAGTCCATATTCTCTTTTCCTGCTTCGCTCTACCGTCCCGCCCAAGCAATCCATCATGTATTGCATGCCGTAACAGATTCCGAGGATGGGGATTTTAAGGCGAAAGAGTGCAGGGTCGAGTTTTGGACTTTGCTTTTGATATATGCTTGCCGGCCCGCCCGAGAGGATTATGCCCTTAGGCGCTAAGGATTGCACTCTGGAGGGCTCGATGTCCGGGGGTTCTATTTGACAGTATACGTGGTCCTCCCGCACACGCCTGGCGATGAGCTGGTTGTATTGAGAGCCGAAATCGATAATCAAGATCATCCGGGTACCGTCATTATGCGCTCGGGAATTAAAATAATAGACATGACACAAACCTACTTCTTTTGCAAGCCAATGTTGATGCTTTTCCAAAAAGTCTTCTAACCGTCATGCCGGTCCTGGATCGGGATCCGGGATGACGGATTCGGCATCCATAAGTTTTTTAATTTACTTGATTCCGGCTTCCGCGAGAATAATTAAAAATAATTTTAGACTTCCAACGAAGTCGTTTTATCTGCATGTTGCGTTTGTATTATTCTTTATTGATATCAGTGATTATTTTTACTTTTCTTCACTTCATCGACTTCGTTGTTCATAGGATGCCGCGTGTGGCATAAATTAGAGCTTTTTAGGAATTCATCGATGTTGATAGATTAGAGCTAATCTCTGCCTTTTTTATGAACACAGGCCTGGACAAAACCATAAAAGGAGACCTTTGCATAACCCCTCTTGATCTAAAGACGATGGGATTTTTTCAGTTCCAAGGCTCCCGGGTTGGTCTTTTCAGCAACGTATCCATAGGGGAGTTTTGCCCTCTCCGAGCGGGAGGCTCTCCGAGCCGGAAGCCCTCCGCATTGCCCCGATAAATCGGGGCCTGCGGGTTCCCCCATGGATACATTACGAAAAGACAGCACCCTTCTCTCCGAGCGGGAGGCTCTACGAGCCGGAGGCCACCAGTCACTTCAAAAAAGTCCATCGTCTTTTTGGGGATGGTGAAAATCGCCGGGTTTTTTAAAGGTCTTAAAAGGAGATAGTTCATCTATCCTTGATTTTAACCCAGATTATGCAGTAGCCACCTACTGCGGCCTGAAACACCTTGCTGCAACGATCGTTTCACGATTTTGCTTCTCAACATATGTACCAATATGCCTTCGGCGCAAAATCGCTCCAACTTCTCGTTTCGCTGAGGTTTTTCAACCCTCGTGACGATGCCTACTGCATAATCTGGGTTTAACCGATATTATATCTCTTTAGCTTAGCACCTTCGCCGCATATTCAATCAATGGAATATGGATGCTTTTGTCTAGTGCTGGCTCAATGGGAGATAAGAGTAATAGAAATGTATCTCTTCTCATTGAAGAGAAGGGCGGAAAAGCCTCCTCCATCGTGTGCTGCGATGTGCAGATGCTTTTTCCCTCAATACCGGGAGCCAGGGATTAAAAAAGATATATCTGGTGGCTGTCAGGGTTTTTTCCAAAGAAGGTAACATCATCTATTTTGTCTACCTTTGGCCCCCGCAGGAGCGTATAGAGCGTCCGCTCTATGCCGATACCCCCACCGAAGGTCTCCGGAAAGCCAGGTCTTCCGTTTTTATCTTTCAGGCTCGCCGCTAACAGAAACGGCCCATATCCATCGAGCTGGTTGATGTTCTCGACATTTCCCTGCCCGATGATGGGCCGTACCGGGATAACCTTGTTGTCCAACAGCCGTTCCACAATGGGTTCGTAGAGCCATTCCCGTATGCCTCCAGAGAGGAGTTCCCGGGCCTCGGTCTGCTCACCGGTGTCTCGAATAATGCTCTTGGCGCAGATGTCATAATTGTAGACCATATCGGAGGTTACCACCGAACTCTCTATCTTTCCCTCCGGTGTTAGGTATGGATAGATGAGATCGTAGTTCTCCCTTGGGATGCCGACGATCCAAAAGAACTGTGACGAGGTCTCCGTTCCGGTCAGCGACTCGTAGTCTTTCGGCCCGAACCGTTTCTTTACCTCATCAAAGACAAAG